>DASRJR010000323.1:0-6371 GCA_035649395.1 Vicinamibacterales bacterium | reverse complement strand
TTCGACGAACTCTGAACACGGAACGATGAACTCTGAACTCTTGAACCGTGAACACCCTCGTCAGATCTTGGCGAAATAGTCAATCACAGCCCCGGCTGCCTTGGCGCCGACAACTGCGGCCAGCTCTTCTCGCGTGGCGCGTCGTACACCAGCCAGACTGCCGAAACGAGTCAAGAGCGCGCGCCGTCGCCGCGGACCGATGCCGGGTATCTCGTCCAGCTCGGAGCGCAGATCGCGCATCGAGCGCGCCTTTCGGTGAAAGGTGACGGCGAAGCGGTGGGCTTCGTCGCGGATGCGCTGCAGTAACAGCAACGCGGGATCGTTTTCGTTCAACACAATCGGGTCTGGCCGATCGCGTGTGAACAGCAGCTCCTCGCGCTTCGCGAGTCCGAGTGCCACGAGATTGGCCAGCCCGATCTCCTCGAGCGCCTGATAGGCGGCCGACAGTTGACCCTTGCCGCCGTCGATCACGATCAAATCTGGAAACGGGCCGCCGCGTTCGAGCACCGCGCGATAGCGCCGCTGCACGATCTCGTGCATCGCCGCGAAATCGTCTGGGCCGCGATGGTTGCCTGGCTCGAGACCGGGAATGGGACGCATCGGCCCGACCAGACCGCGGACTCGAAACTTGCGGTACTCGTTGCGTTTCATCCGGCCATCTTCACACACGACCATCGACGCCACCGTCTCACTCCCCTGGATGGTCGAGATGTCGAAGCAATCGATGCGGCGCGGCAGCGACGGCAGCTTGAGCACCGACCGCAGCGTCTCGAGCGCCTCGAAGTGCGCGATGGTCGCCTCGTTGAAGCGCGTGCGATACGAGAGCTCGGCGTTGCGTGTCGCCAACTCGACGAGCGCGCGCTTGTCGCCGCGCTGCGGCACCACCACCCTGACTCGCCGCGCCGCCCGCTGCGACAGCCACTGCTCGACCGCCTCGGTATCCTCGATCTCCACCGGGAGGTTGATCTCGGACGGCACCGGCCGGCCCTCGTAGAACTGCGCCAGCGCCGCCTGCAGGACGTCGGCCTCGCCGCTCGCGATCGCGCCGGGATCGGTGCTCAGATCGACGCGCTCGACGACCCGCCCGCCGCGCACCTGGAAGATCTGGATGGCGCCGCCGCTCGGACCGAGCTTGAGGCCGAACACGTCGCGATCGCCCAGTCCGGCCGTCGCCACCTTCTGCTGGCGGTCGCGCAGCGTCTGCACCGTGCGCATCGCGTCGCGCAGCTGTCCCGCCTCCTCGAAACGCTCGGCATCGGCCGCTTCGCGCATGCCGTCGCGCAGCGTTTCGATCAGATCGTCGTTCCTTCCTTCGAGCAGCAGCTTGGTGTTCTCCACGGCGACCGCGTACTGGTGCTCGCCGCAGATCTCGGCGACGCACGGGGCGATGCAACGCTTGATGTCATACTCGAGACACGGCCGGTGACGCGTTCCGGTGATCACTTCGTTGCAGGACCGGATGCCGAACAGCCGGTGCGCGAGCCCCATCGCCCGGCGCCCCAGCTTGGCCGGGAGGAACGGCCCGGCATAGAAATCGCCGTTCTTCTCGACGAAACGCGCCACCAGCACGCGCGGAAACGGTTCGCTGGTCGTCAGGCGCAGATACGGATAGTTCTTGTCGTCACGCAGCAGGATGTTGTATTTGGGTGACCGCTGCTTGATCAGATTGTTCTCGAGCGCGAGCGCCTCCATCACCGAATCGGTGACGATGACCTCGACGCGGACGATCTCCTCGAGCAGGGCGTCGTGCCGCGGGCTCAATCCGTACGCGCCGAGATAGCTGCGCACCCGGTCTCGGAGCGAACGTGCCTTGCCGACGTAAATCGTCTCGCCCGCCGCGTCGATCCACAGATACACGCCGGGCTGCTCGGGCAAGCGGGCAATCTGATCCTTGAGGTCGTGAACAGGCATTGGGTTACTATGACTAGTTCATCTGTGACGAGACGAACCTCTCATTCTACCAACCGATGACCTTTACCGGCTTCATCGGGACGGTCTGCATGTTCCCGCTCCGCGCCATCATCAGCGCGAGCGTGGCGCTGGGCATCCACCCGAACCTCCTGACGCTCATCGGCGTGCTCATCAACATCGGCGCGGCCATCGCGCTCGGCAGGCGGCAGTTCCTGCTCGCCTTCGTCATCATGATCGTCGCCAACATCTTCGACTTCATCGATGGCAAGGTCGCGCACATCACCAACACGGTGTCGCGGTTCGGCGCGTTCTGGGACTCGACGCTGGATCGCTTCTCCGACATCGCGCTGTTCCTCGGCCTCATCTACTTGTACGCCGACATGCGCCGCAGCGACTACGTCATGATCGCCGCGATCGCCATGATGTTCTCGATCATGACGAGCTACGCTCGCGCGCGCGCCGAGTCGCTCATCGACAAGTGCAAGGTCGGTTTCATGGAACGTCCCGAGCGCATCGTTCTCTTGTGGATCGGCGCGTTCCCCTCGCCGATCCCGCCTTTCACCTACCGGATGGGTGCGGTGCTCTGGGTCATTCTGATCCTGTCCATCGTCACGGTCGCCAATCGCATTCACTACACCTACCTCGTGCTCAACGACAAGCCGATCCCGACTGGCTCGAACGTGATCACGCAGGTGTTCTGGCGGGCGTTCTTCTGGCGCGACGATCGCACGACGCTGCCGTACGATGTGTGGGTGATCGCGATTCTCGCGTTCATCTGGCTGACGCCGCCCGAATGGCTGGGCGACCCGACAGGATTCGACACGCCGACGTGGCTGCAGTGACCCCCGACTCGGCCGAGGTGCAGCGCGTGCTCGGCGTGCTCAGTCGATTCGGCCGCGTGCTGGCGGTGAAGCTCTATCGTCTGACGCTCGATCCCGCGCCCACGGTCCCGATGCTGCCGTGCCTCGATCACGAGGCGATGCTGCACGAAGGCATCGCCCCGCACGCGGCCGCCTACGTGCACGCAACCTCGTCTGGCGACCTGCACGAGCTCGTGTTCATTCCGTCGAGTCGTCAGATCGAAGTGGACACCGTCTCCACCTGGGGAGAGTGCTCGGCCGCCTCCCACGACCAATTGCTGCACTTTCTCGGCGAACAGTTCCGAGATTACCGCGTCGGCGTGAAAGGCCCGTCGTGGTGGCGAGGCGAGCGGCGCGTGGCGCACTCCTGCCGCGCGCAGGTGTCTCTACGCGACGTCCTGCTCGGCAACGACATGCCGGCCGTGAAAGCCAGCATCGACCGGCTGCAGACAGTCGCGGCCCTCATGGAAAAGCATTCGCGCGTCGCCTCATGGGGCGTGCGAACCGTCACCGGGCCGCTGCTCGGGTTCGCCGGCGTCGCGCTCTTCATGGTCTTCGGCTCGCTGACCTCGGTGCTCGGCGACACCGGGGTGACGACGCTGCGCTACGCCCTCATCACCCTGCTCGGCGCCTGGTTCTTGTATATCGGTCTCAAGGCGGTGCAGCTCACTGAAATGTCCAATCGCGTGTGGAAGCGCACGGCCGAGTACAACTTGATCCTTGGGGAGAGGAAGCGGCTCGGGAGCTAGAACTTGCGAGTTCCGAAGTTCCGGAGTTCCATAGTTCCGGAGTTCCACAGTTCCGGAGTTCCCGAGTTCTGAAGTTCCCAAGTTCCCGGAATCGCGCAATTGGCTGAATATTTCGGCCTTTTGGAACGATAATGTCCCCATGCCACCACGACCTACCTGGAAAGGGTACCTGAAGGTCAGCTTGGTCACCATCCCGATCAAAGTGTTTCCTGCGACCGAGTCGGCTGCGGCGATTTCGTTCAATCAGCTTCATGCCGAATGCCAGACGCGCATTCAGCAGAAGCGGTGGTGTCCACACTGCGAGCGTGAGGTCGCCAACACCGAGTTGGCCAAGGGTTATGAGTTCGAGAAGGGTCGCTACGTCATCGTCAGCGAAGAGGACCTCCAGAAGGTCCGGGTGGAATCGACACGCGTGATCGATCTGGCCCAGTTCACTGACGACACGGCGATCGATCCCATTTACGTGGATCGCGCGTACTACCTCGCGCCCGACGGTCCGATGGCGGCATCGGCGTTTGCGGTGATGCGCGACGGAATGGAGGGCAAGGCCGGGATCGGGAAAGTGGCGCTTTACGGCCGCGAATACCTCGTCGCCATCCGTCCGCAGAAGAAGGGCCTGGTGATGTACACGCTCCACCACGACGCCGAGATCCGGAGCATCGACACCATCGAGGAACTCGGCTCACTGCCGTCCAAGGTCAAGCCTGAAGAGATGAAATTGGCAAAGCAGGTGATTTCGACCTTCGACAGCGAGCTGAACCTGAAGGACTACTCGGACGAATACAAGGAAGGACTCCGGAAGATTATCGAAGCAAAGATCGCGGGCGAAGAAATCGTCGCGCCCGAGGAACAGGAACCGCCAAAGGTCGTCGATCTGATGGAAGCGTTGCGTCGCAGCCTCGACTCCGTCAGCAAGGACAAGAAGAAGGCCGCCAAAGCCGATGTCGTGAAGCCGGTCGCCAAGGCCAAGTCCAACGGCGCGAAGAAGAGAAAGGTCAGTTAAGCGAACGCCTCGCTGCTCGTTGTCGCCTAATTCGCTCCGCGTTGCGTTTGGCCTGAGGCGACTGCAGGTAGGCGATTAACTCCATGAGTCCCCGTACAAGACCGCGGATCGACGCATCATGTTCCTGCTGAACCGGTTCGGACAGGATGCGGCGATCTACCGCGTCCAGAAGATGGTTCTGGCACTCGGCTAGCGACGCCTTCGCCATCTTGAGATAACGCGCGTGATCGAGCGGGTCGAACCGCGCGTGTCCCTCGCTAATGTGACTCGCTGCCGAAGCCGCCGCCTCTCGCAGCTGTTTCCGCAGTCGCTCTTCTTTTCGAAACGCCTCCGTATCCGCGAGTCGGTAGAGCGATCGCTTGATTCGACGCGCCGATTCCCAGACCCGCATCTCGCGGAAGTTCCTGGCTCCTCTTGTCGACATACCCCGTGTAGTGCACGCGCGGTACCGACTCGAATTCCAAGGCATTTCGTAGTCACGGGCCAGGAGGTACGAAGAAACGAAACCGGCAAAGTGGTTCCAAGTACGCAGAATCTGAAGGCTCGAGGAACTGAAGAACCCGAGAACTCCGGAACTCGGGAACTCCGGAACTCGGGAACTTTGGAACTCCTCTCAGATCGCGTCGCCACCTTCCCGGTTACCCAGATCCAGCCCTGCACCCCGGATGTTGAGGTCATGCGCCTTGATGCGGTCCTGCAGCAGCCGCCGCGCTTCGCCGTAGCGCTCGACCGGGACGCCCAGGCGGCGGGCGACGTTCTTGGCGTTGGACAGCAGGACCAGCGTCAGCGGCTTCTCCTCGCGCCAGGAGACAGCCGAGATGTCGGACCAGCGCATGAATCCGGTGTCGGCCCAGACGCCGCTCTGGAAGAACCCTCGCGGGATCCGGGCGCGCAGCGGAAACAGGCAGGCGTAGTAGATGAACATCATCGCCTCGCCGAACAGCGATGACATCGGACGCTTCAGCAGGATCTCGGCGACGATCAGCAGCCCGAGGATCACGCCGAGCAGCAGGCTGATGCCGTAGTAGCGCGGCTTTGGCCCCGGCCACAGCAGGAGCGCGGCGCGCTTCCCGCGGTGATACCGCACCAGGTCGACGGTCGCGAGAACGTTCGCGACCAGGAATCCGATCCCGAACAGCAGCAGCACCCGCGGCGCGACGGATGCGAACCAGGGGATCAGGAGCCCGTCCTTCATTCCGAAGGGGTCGCTAGACGTTGGCCTTGGTCGTATCAGCAGCGCGCGACGGCTCGACCAGAGTGGCCCGATCGACCGGCTGCGTGCGCGTCAGCAAGGGATCGAAGCAGCGCCGGCATCGCGCCTCGTAGAGCCCCTGCGCGCCGACGAGCACACGGTCGCCGCTGGCGACCAGACGCTGCGTGTGGTTGGCCGGGTTGCCGCAGACCATGCAGATGGCGTGCGTCTTGGTGATGTACTCGGCGATCGCGAGCAGCTGCGGCATCGGCTCGAACGGCTTGCCGAGGTAGTCCTGGTCGAGCCCAGCGACGATCACGCGCATCCCGCGATCGGCCAGCGTGCCGCACGCCGCCGGAAGCCCCACGTCGAAGAACTGCCCTTCATCGATGCCGACCACTTCCGTGTCAGGCGAGATCCGATCGAGCAGCTGGCGCGACCCGTCGACACACGCCGAGGCAATCCGCATCTCGCCGTGCGACACGATGTGATCCTCGGCGAACCGCGTATCGATCGCCGGCTTGAAGATCTGGACCTTCTGCTTGGCAATCTGCGCACGCCGCAGCCGGCGAATGAGCTCCTCGCTCTTGCCGCTGAACATGCTGCCGACGATGACTTCGATCCAGCCTTGGGTCGGCTGTCTGACGACGTCCATA
>DASRJR010000322.1:0-15406 GCA_035649395.1 Vicinamibacterales bacterium | reverse complement strand
GCGCAGAACGCCCCCGCTCCGTCACCAAACGCCGTCGTCCCGGGCGAGCTTGTCATCGAGCCAGCGACGCTCATCAACCTGGGCTTCGAGTGGTTCATCCAGGGTGACCAGAACCGAAACGCCGCCGTCGCGGTGACCTTCCGCAAGCAAGGGACCACCGCGTGGAAGCCGGCGCTGCCGCTGCTGCGTCTGCAAGGCGAGCGCATCTACGCCGAGTCGCGGATCGATCTCGTGGCGCCGAACATGTTCGCCGGCAGCATCCTCGACCTCGAGCCCGACACCGAATACGAGGCTCGACTCGTGCTTGCCGACCCCGACGGCGTTCGGGGAACGGCGGAGCGCGTGGTGTCGGTGCGTACGCGGCCGGAGCCACGTCCGTACGCCGGCGGGCGCGTCTTTCACGTCTACCCGCCTGGCTTCAAAGGCACCAAGGCCGAACCGTCGTTCGAAGGGCTGATGTGCGCGTACAACTTCTGGTGCGCCGGCACTGACTGGGCCACGTCGGGGCGGCCCCGCGTTGTGCCGGGCGACACGATCCTGGTTCACGCCGGCGTCTACAAGTACAACCGTTTCGAGTACACGAACGACGCCACGGTCAATCGGACTGTGCCGCTCGATGGCACGTACTACCTGACCGCTGACGGCACGCCCGAGATGCCGATTGCGATCAAGGCGGCCGGCGACGGTGAGGTCGTGTTCGACGGCAACGGCAACTTCGCGTTGTTCGACGTCCGTGCGGCCGACTACACCTACTTCGAGGGGATCACCTTTCGCAACGCCGAGATCGCGATTCAGGCGGGCACGCAGTTCATCGCCGGGTCGAAGGGGCTGACGGTGAAGAAGAGCCGATTCGAGAACGTCGGCGCCGGTGTCTTCACCAACTTCGCGGGATCCAGCAACTACTACATCGCCGACAACACGTTCATCGGCCGCAACGATCCGAACCATCTCATCGGATGGGCGGGGGAGATGTGGACCAAGTTCAACGGCGTCGACGGCCAGATCTTTCCGCCGCGCATGGCATCGTACGTCGCGATCAAGTTGTATGGCCCCGGCCACGTCGTGGCGTACAACTACATCGCCGACTTCCACGACGGCATCAACGTGGAAACCTACGGCAACCCCGACGGCTCGTACGCCAGTGGCCCGGGCATCGTCGAGGGCCCGCATTACCCGACGCACGAGTACTGGGATCGCCGTCCCGTGGCGATCGACTTCTACAACAACTACATCACCAACTCACACGACAACCCGATCGAAGCCGACGGCAGCATGCACAACATCCGCATCATGCGGAACATGCTGATCAATCACGCGTCGCATGCGTTCTGCAATCAGCCGACGCTCGGCGGCCCGGTCTATTGGATACGCAACATCGCGTACAACCTGCCGGCCGGCTCGACGCGGCTGACCAACGGCGCGGCCGGCGTGCTCTTCTACAACAACACCATCTTCTCGGAGACGCAGGTGCAAGCGGCGTCGAACATCCACTGGCGAAACAATCTGTTCCTCGGTCAGAACGCCGCCCCGTCGATTCTGAACGTCACCACCTTCACCAACTACACCTCGTCCGACTACAACGGCTTCCGCCCCAATGCTGGACCGAACGCGTTTCAATGGAGCTCGCCGCCGACCGGTGTGGCGGCGGATTTCACTGGCCCCGGCCGAAACGCCTCGCTGGAACAGCGCCGCTTCGCGTCGCTCGCCGAATTCAGCAAGGCGACCGGCAATGATGCGCACAGCGTCCTGGTCGATTACGACGTGTTCATGCACGTGCGGCAGTTGAACGCGCAGGACACTGTGTCGGTGCAGAAGCTGTACAAGGCATCGGAGTTCGACTTCCGTTTGAAGCCTGGCTCGGCCGCCGTCGACCGCGGCATCGCACTGCCGACGGTCAGCGAGGAATTCTCCGGCAGTGCGCCCGACCTCGGCGCACTCGAAGTAGGAAAGCCAGCGCCGCACTACGGCCCGCGCCCCTGACTGTGTAGTGTCCGGCTTCAGCCGGACGTGTAGTGTCCGGCTTTAGCCGGACCGAAGACCTATGCGCAAATCATCACGACGAAGCTTCGTGCCGAAAGGCTCGCCCCGCGTCATCCCACGCATCTTCACCGACGACGTGCGTGCGCTGATCGCGTTCATCACACGCGTCTTTCGCGCCGAGGGCAGCTACCAACGCGAGTTTCCGACGCAGCTGCGCATCGGCGACGCCGTGATCATGATCAGCGATACGTCGTTCCGGAAGCCGATGGGAGCGTTCTTGTACGTCTACGTCGAAGACACCGATGCGACGTATCGCCGCGCTGTCCGCGCCGGTGCGCGATCGGTCGAACCTCCGGCCGACATGCCGTACGGCGATCGCCGCTGCATGTTCGATGACAACTGGGGCAACACCTGGCAGGTCGCGACGCACAAGTCCGGTCCGGCTAAAGCCGGACACCACACGTCCGGCTAAAGCCGGACACCACACGTCCGGCTAAAGCCGGACACTACACGTCCGGCTGAAGCCGGATCCTACGTAGAAGACTTCAGCAGGCGGAATCCTGGGTAACTCGCGGCCAGGAGCAGCAGCGCGTAGAGACTATTGCGCGTGTCGCCGGCGATGGCGCCGGCGAGGAACGCAATCGATCCCATCAACGCCAGCGCCGTGGTCCAGGGGTAACCCCATGCCCGATACGGCCGCCTCCTCTGCGGCTCGCGTCGTCGGAGCACGAACACGCAGAGGAACGAGAGCGCGTAATTGGCGACGAAGAAGAACGCGAGGATCGTGATCACCGTCGAAAACGTGCGGCCAAAGACGATGAAGAGGAACGCGACGGCCGCACTGAGCAACAGCGCCATCGTCGGCGTGCCACCGGCGTTCACCCTCGTGAACGCCGGCGACATCAGTCCATCCCGGCTCATCGCGAACAGCACTCGGCTCGCCATCAGATGATTCGAATTGATGGCGCTCAACAGCGACACGATGGTGAGGGCGCCGAACAGCGGCGTGCCCAGCTCGCCGACGAGAGCGCGAACGACGTCGCTTGCGGCAAATGGCCGACCGGCCAACGCTGAGACCGGCAGCACGTAGAGAAACGCCAGGTTGACGAGGACGTAGGTCGCGATGATCGCGAGCACGCCACCAATGAGCGACCGCGGAATGTCACGATCGGGCCGCTCCACTTCCTCGGAGAAATAGATGACACCCGTCCAGCCGTCGTAGGTGTAGATGACGGCCTGCAGCGACAGCACGAACGCGGTGAACAGCGCAACGCCACCGGGTGGCGTCGTCGAAGCCGCGCCGCCTCCCGTCCCCAAGGCGAACGCCGCGACGATGAGCGCCGCGAATGCCAATCCCTTCAACGCGCTCGTGGTGGTCTGGACGACGCTGCCTTCGCGAACGCCTTTCCACTGCGCCAGCGCGAACACGATCGAGATGGTCACGGCGACAGCGGTCTGCGCGTTCGTCAAGGCGGGGAAGAGCGCCGCTGAGAATTCGCCGACGACGAGAGAGACGGCCGCCGTGGTGCCGCAGGTGGAGAGCCAATCGCTCCACCCGACAATGAAACCGGCGTATTCACCCAGCGCATAACGCGAGAAGACATATTGTCCGCCCGAGTGCGGCAGCATCGTCGCGAGCTCCGCCATCTGAATCGCGCCGAGCAGGGCGTACAGACCGCCAACGATCCACGCGGCCATGAACAGCTCGTTCGACGGCAGCTGCGCGGCCACTTCGCCGGGCGTGCGAAAGATCCCGGCACCGATCGTGTTGCCGATGGCGACGGCGAGACCGAAGCCGATGCCGAGGACCGGCAGCAACCGGGTGTGTCGCTGCCGATGCGTGTCCACGCTCAACGCGGATTCCTGAGGCCGCTCTCGAGGTCGGCGTGCAGCAGTCGATGGAACAGATGCTCACCGGCCTCTCGACGCACCGACAAGCGGCCGGTGTCATAGGCGCCCGACCGCAAGCCGCGTTGCACCGACACACAGATCGACACGTCTTCGTCCTGAATCTGCTCGCTCACCTCGATGCTGGCGAGGTTGTGCGCGCGTGCGGCGTCGGAGACGTCCGCGAAATAGAAATCGAAGACGACGTCCGTGCGGTCGATGCCGCGAGGAATCACCAGGTTGGTGTCCATCGCGCCGCCGTAGCAGTTGATCATGACGTTCGGGTAGATCCAGTAGTACGCCGCTCGGTCGCCTTGTCGAACCGCTCCCGTACGTGAGTCGGCCCCCGCGGCGACCATCGGGCTGCTCTGCAGGCAATGATGCTCGCCAATCTCGATGTGGTACTCGCTGTAGTCGAGGACGCTGTCGAGTCCCTTGTGGAGGTGTGGCACGTGATAGCCGCCATCGAGGTAGTTGTCGACGAACACCTTCCAGTTGCAGTCGAGGGTGAAATGGCGGCGTTGCATCCACCGCAGGCGATCGAGCCCGAGCGCCTGCAGCCCCTCGCACAATGACTGACCGAAGTACGAGGTCAGTGGAGTGCCGTTGGATTCGAGTCGCACCAGGATCCACGGGTCGAAGACGGCACACTCGATCGGAACGAGTCCGTGCTGCGCCCGATCGAACTCGCAGACGCCGGTGAAGTCGGGTGTGCCCTTCAGTGTGCCGTCGAGCGCATACGTCCAGCCGTGATACGGGCACCTGAACTGACGCGCCGAACCGGCCGCGTCGGTGACGACGGCGGCCGCGTGATGGCGGCAGACGTTGAACATCGCCCGCAGCGCATCGTCATCGCCGCGCGCGACGACAATCGGAGTACCTCCCGGGAGCTCGCAGGCGATGTAGTCGCCTGGCGCGCGCACTTGCTCGAGACGGCCCGCTACCTGCCACGATCGTCTGAACACGGTCGCGAGCTCGAGGTCGAGTACACGCGAGTCGGTGTACCAGCGAGCCGGAATCGTCGATGCGTGCGCGAGCGGCGCGTCGCTGCGGTACGCGCCGATGATCTGTTCCAGAGTCAACGCGGACGATCTTATGCCTTCTTCGAGCGCCGGCCGGTCCACGCCTCGCGCTCGCTGGGAGACCAGCCGCCGACGTCCTCGTCGGGGTCGAGGGCTTCCTGCGCGGGCCGCAGCTCTACCGGCACGTGCTGCAGATTGACCCGGACGCGCGTCCACGTGTGAAACCGTCCTCGCATCGCGTCGACGAGCACATCGGCCGGCGCCAGATGCGACGCGGCCTCAGGATGACGGGCCCGCCATCGATCGAGTCCCGCCAGGGCGTCATCCTTGCGTTCGGCGCGACCGATCTCGATCAGCGGATGCTTCGGCACCCGGCGGCGTGACGGCTGAACGCGCGCCGGCTCGCCAGGCTGCTTTCGATAATGCGGCGGCCATGGCGCGTCCCCGAGCCCGTCGCGTTCGTGCTGCGCCGACAGCTCGAGCAGCGAGTCGAGCGAGCAGACGTGCTGCTCCATCGAGGCGTGTCGATCGCCCACGGTCGCGAACCGCTGGGGCATGGTGGCCATCGTGAAGTCGGCCGGATCGCAGCTCTCGATCTCGTCCCAGGCCAGCGGCGCCGACACGCGCGCGTCGGGCCGCGGCCGCACCGAATAGGCCGCGGCTACCGTGCGATCCTTCGCGTTCTGGTTGTAATCGAGGAAGACTCCTTGCCGCTCTTCCTTCCACCACTTGCTCGTGGCCAGATCGGGCGCGCGGCGCTCCACTTCGCGCGCGAACGCCAACGCGGCACGCCGGACTTCGGGGAAAGTCCAGCGACGCTCGATGCGCACGTAGATGTGCATGCCGCGCGAGCCCGACGTCTTCGGCCAGCCGACGAGCCCGAGCTCGGTCAGCGTGGCGTGCACGACGCCGGCGACCGCGCGAATCTGCGGCCACTCGACTCCCGGCACCGGATCGAGATCGATGCGCAATTCATCCGGATGGTCCAGGTCCCCGTCCCGAACCGGATGCGGGTGCAGCTCGAGACACGCGAGGTTGGCCATCCAGGCGAGCGCGGCCGCATCACGCGGCACGACTTCTTCCGCCGTGCGGCCGGATGGGAACTTGAGCGCCACCACCTCGATCCACGGCGGCCGCGACTCGGGCGCGCGCTTCTGATAGAAGAACTCGCCGCCGATGCCGTTCGGATAGCGGACGAGGACGTTCGGTCTGTTCCCCGCGGCGTGCAGCGCTCCATCGGCCACCGCGAGGTAGTAGCGGACCAGATCCAGCTTCGTATATCCCGCTTGCGGGAAGAGGATCTTGTGGGGATTCGATACCGAGACCTCGCGTCCCGCGACAGTGAGGATTTCGGGTTCGACGCGGCTTGCCACGCTCTGACTATAGACCCTGGCACGCCACCGATCGCGCGGGCTCGTGCGGGAGAAAGGGTGCAGTGATCGCTGTCGTATTAGGATAGGAACCGCCCCAGCCGGCCGCGCCGCCGGACGGGTGATGAGCCGCGGATGATGGCTCGAACTGAGGCGTGCGAGGTGAGATGCTGACTGTGAAGAAGATGATTTACGGCCTGCTGGGCCTGATCGCGTTCATCGGAATCTGTTCCGTTCCAGTCGGGGCGCAGTGGGCGAAGTTCGCCGATAAGGGCGTCCCGCGCGATGCGAACGGCAACGTCAACATGACGGCGCCCACGCCACGCACCGCTGACGGGAAGCCCGACTTCTCCGGGATGTGGCAGCGCGCCAACAGTGGCCCGCCGCGCGGCGGCGGACGCGGTGGCCGTCAGGGTCAGGGTGGCGGAGGGGCTGGTGGCGGCGGTCGAGCGCAAGGTGCGGCGCCGGGCGGCGCTGCGGCTCAGGGGGGCGGTGCCGCCGCTCCAGCGCCGGGAGGCGCGAACTCGAACGGCGACACCAACGCCGCGTTCGCTCCCGGTCGCGGCGGTATCCAGCTCGAGCCGCCGACCGAGCCGTTTCCATACGATCCCAATGGGCCGCCGATCGCCACCTTCTTCGAGGCCGGTGGCAACATCCCGGGTGGCCTGCCGTACACCGAGTGGGCGCGCGCGATCAGAAAGCAGCGCTTCGACGTGGACAAGGCCAAAGACAATCCCGACGCCAACTGCATGCCGATGGGATTCTTGCAATTCCATCAGCAGCCGCAGCCGCGCATGATCGTCCAGACGCCGAAGATGATCATCATCGAGTACGAAGCCAACTACGGCATCCGTCACATTTATCTCGATGGCCGTCCGCTGCCGAAGCAGGGCGACCCTCAGCCCTGGTGGTACGGCTATTCCGTTGGGCATTGGGAAGGCGACGACCTCGTGGTCGAGACGAACAACTTGCGCGGCGCCGAGGACGGGCCATTCGATGGTTGGCTGGATGTCAACGGGAGTCCGTACAGCCGCGAGGCGAAGTTCACTGAGCGCTTCCGCCGTCTGAACTACGGTCGCCTGCAAATCGATACGACGCTCGAGGATTCGAAGGCATACACCAAGCCGTGGACGGTGCGGATCGATCAGCGTCTTCTCCCCGATTCGGAGCTGATCGAATTCGTCTGCAACGAGAACCAGCAGTTCCGTCGGAGAATCAAGATCGACTAGGGAAAGTGGAAAAGTGGAAAAGTGGAAGAAGTGAAAGTTTAGAACTTGCGCACTTCCACTTTTCCACTTTCTTCATTTGGGCGCCACGTAGTTCTTGCGCGCCCGCGCCTTCAGTCCGGGTTTGCTCACGCGCACGGCGATCTCGTGCACTTTGCCGTCCCGTTTGGGTGGGTCATAACCGATCAGGTATTGCGCGTGCAGTTCGTCGGCGACTTGAGCGAACGCCTCGCCGAGATCCTGGCTCGGACGGATCTC
Organism: Vicinamibacterales bacterium; assembly: GCA_035649395.1. Lineage (GTDB taxonomy): Bacteria > Acidobacteriota > Vicinamibacteria > Vicinamibacterales > UBA2999 > Gp6-AA40. The sequence continues at coordinate 7,663 of DASRJR010000322.1, read as the reverse complement.
GGTGTAACCCCCACCCGTCTCTTGCGCGACCTTCGCCAGGCCCGGATCCGGCAGGTCGGCCGCCAACGCCGCCTGTAGTCCGCCAGGGCCCAGCCCTGGCATCGTTGGCCGCGCGCCGCGGCTGCGCATGCCGATGCCGTAGATCATCACGTCTTCGGCCTGCGCGCGATCGATCACCTCGGCCTGACTGACGTACTTCCCTCGAAAGCCGATCGGTCCGCTGTCGCGGCCATCACTCAGCACGAGGATCACCGAGCGGTCGTCTTTCGCATTCTTGAACCCGCTCGTCGCCTCATCGAGCGCACGCCACAGCGGTGTCGGCGCGTCCTCGGCGATCGACCGTGGCAGCGCCGTGCGGAGCTCCTCGGGATTGTTCGTGAACGTGGAAGGACTGATGGTGATCTCGTGACCGAACGAGCCGATGCGCAGTTGATCGTCCGGCCGCAGCCGCTTGAACAGCGCGTCGGTCGCCTGCCGGAGCAGCGGCAGGTTGCCGTACATGCTCCCTGACACGTCGAGCATCGTGATCAACCGGATCGGCTGCGGCGTGTTGTCGAAGACGGTGATCGCCTGCGGCTTGCCCTCGTCCCGGATCTCGAAATCGCCTTGGGCGAGGTTCGGCACCAGGCGGCCGTCTCGATCCAGGACCGTGACGAACACCCGCACCGATTCGCCGGCGCTACGGAAGGTCGGCTGCTGCGATTGCTGCTCCTGGGCGTGCACGCCGACGAAGGCGAGCATGCACGCGAGACAACGGAAGGCCCTGGGGCCTAGCGAGTTCACTTGCCGCCGGCCGGTGACCGCTTCACGGAGTAGAGAATCCCGGTGTACTGCATTTCTTCCCATGTTTGATCGCCCCATTTCACGTCGATGGTGGGGTCAGGGTTCGAACGGTTCGCGGCGGAGTTGTCGTACCACGCCGTCGACACGATTCGTGCGCCCTTCGGAACTGGCACTGGCTCTTTGAACATGTAGTACGTCTGCCAATTGAAGTCGTACTTCGGCACCGACAGCAGCGCCTTCTTCGAGCCGTCAGGCAATTCCAGCGTGTAGCTCCACCGCTTGCCACGGACGTGCGTGTGCGGGAACACGCCCCACACGGTCGCGTCGTCCAGGAAGGTCAGGTCGGTCGAGACCTCGTGGTTGGTCGCACCGGCCGGAATCGTGAACCGCCCGTTGACGAACTGCGTCGGTCGGATCTCCTCGGCGGGAGGCTCCGTGACGAACGTCATCCCCACCTTGCTGCGATCGGTGCCGGCCGTGCCGTTGGCGGTGTAGTGCACCTGCAGATGCAGAATGCCGCCCGGCGGAAGACGCACTGCCGTGCCCTCCGGAAAGATCTGCGGCTCGGTTCCCGGCGCGTAGGTCGCGAGCAGACGAGTGGGAAGGCCGCTGTTCTGTGGTGGACGGAGCCCGCGCGGCTCGTTTCTTGGCAGTCGACTGTCCTCGCGGTTCCCCTGCACCGCGGGTGTTGCGCGCGGCTCGTCGAGCGGCGCTTCGTAGTAGACGAGGATGTGGTGGACCAGCGCGCGATTGCCGGGGCGCGCCTCGATCCCTTTCAGCCACTTCGTCTCCTTGAAATTGGTCGGGATGTAGAAGTGCTCGTACTCCACCGTGCCGCGCGCGGGCACCGGATAGTCCTCGCCCATCTCGAACACGACATCGGGTTTGCCCATTCGCCACCCGTCCGCAAAGGACGGCCGTGCGGGCATCTCCTTCGGGTCGCCCTCCGGCGCACCCGCGGCGGCCCACGATTCGAGCACCGCCTTCTGAGCAGCGGTCAGTCGTCGCTCGTTCGAAAACGTTCCAGCCGGGGCATCGGCATGCCATGGCGGCATCACGCCGTCGTGCACCTGCTTGCTGATGGCCCGCGCCCACGGGCGCACCTCTTGATACGTGATGAGGGACATCGGCGCGATCTCGCCTGGTCGATGACAGGTGACGCAGTTCGCGTAGAGAATCGGCGCAACGTCACGTGTGAACGTCGGAGACGAAGCCGGTGCGGATGGCGGGCCCTGCTGCGGAGCGCCCGCAGCCAGGAACGACGTCATCGAGATCAAACCGATCAGCGCGAGGAGAGTCGAGCGTCTGGACATGACTTTATTGTCCAACAGCTCGGGTCGGGATGCACGAAGCGGTCCAGGGGTGCAGGGCAGCCTAAAGGCGGCCCCAAGAGCCTAACGGCCCCGGGCCATCAGGGCTGTGCGATGGCGTACAAGTATTTGTAGCCTCGGAGGTACATCTCGCTGTCCACCAGAGCGGGCGACGCATCGAACCCGTCGTCGAGCGTGTTCTTCGCGAGCACCTCGAATTTCGGTCCAGACCGGATGACGAGGGTCGTTCCCTCGCGGCCGGGGAAGTACACGCGCCCCTTCGCGGCGACTGGTGAGGCAAAGACATTGGGCACGCCGTCGAGGCGCTGGTTGGTGTAATGCGGCGTTCCGGTCTTGGCGTCGAGCGCGGAGAGAATGCCTGAGTTCGTCTTCAGGAAGTAGAGCACGCCGTCGACGAGCACTGGCGACGGGACGTACGGCGTGTCGCGATCGAGCGTCCAGGCAATGGCGGGAGTACCGTCGATGTTGCCTTTCGCGTCGGCGATGCGGACCGCCTTCAGGTCGTTGCCGCGAAACCCGCTCATCAGGAACGCGAGCCCGTCACCATACACGGGCGATGGGATCACGTTCATGGTGAGCCCATCGCTCTCCCACACCAAGGCGCCCGTTGCCAGATCGAAGCTGCGCACGCGTTCCATTGCCGGAACGATCGCTTGCGCGCGACCGTTGGCCTCCACGATCAGCGGCGTGGCCCACGTGTCGATTTCCTTGTGCGGCACGCGCCAGAGCTCTTTGCCGTCACGCTTATCGAGCGCGGCGACGAATGATTCGCCACCGATCTGATCCCAGACCACCACGAGAGTGTTGCCGTGCAAGGCCGGCGTCGATCCTTCGCCGAACTCCTGACGCATCCGCTTGTCGCCGAGATCCTTCTCCCACAACGGCTTTCCATTCATGTCGAAGGCATACAGACCGAACGACTCGAAGTAGGCGAACACGCGCTCACCATCGGTGATCGGCGACGACGAGGCCCAGGTACCGTTATCGAAATGCGAGCCCTCGTGCGGCTCCTGTTCACGCGCGACGCGCTCCCAGATCGTTTTGCCGGTCTTGCGATCGAGCGCCATCACGACGAATCGATGCATCCCCCGCGGTCGGGCGCCGCCGCGCGGGGCGTGCTGCTCCGACCCGGTCACGCCGACGGGGACCGCCGTGGTCACGAACAGGCGATCGCCCCAGATCACTGGCGTCGACGAGCCGCGTCCTGGGATCTCGACCTTCCAACGAATGTTCTTCGTCTCGCCCCACTCGAGCGGCGGGTCGGCGGTCGTGGAGACGCCGGTGCCGTGTGGGCCGCGCCACTGATGCCAGTGCCGTGGCGCGTCAGTCGGGGCCTGCGCATGCGGAGAGGCGTTGAGGACGCACAGCAGCGTCAGTCCGGTCAGCAGGAAGGTCCTGACGCCGGCGCGCACGGACCGGCTGTGCTTCGTGATCACGCGAATGCCTCGGCGATGTAAAGGTCGGTCCACTCGGACGAGTATAGACATCGCGACGGAAGGGGAGTCATGACACGGATACGACTCGCATTCGTTCTGGTTTACTTGACGAGCGGTGCGCTCGTCGCGGCGGATTGGCCCCATTGGCGCGGCCCGACCGGCAGCGGCACCAGCCCCGAGAGCGGACTACCGGTGCGCTGGAGCGCGACGGACAACGTGGCGTGGAAGGCGCCCGTCACCGGGCTCGGCGTGTCGACGCCGATTGTCGTCGGCGATCTGGTCGTGGTGACGTCGCAAGTGGGCGCGGGCCTTCGCCAGCCTGGAAACCATCCTCGACTGGTGCAGGGCGGTGATGCCGCGGCGGCAGGAGAGCGCGCGTTGGGTGGACCGCGCGGAGCCTCAGGCGACGGACGAACGATGTTCGTCGTCGAAGCGTTTCATCGTGCTGACGGGCGGCGCGCCTGGCAGCATCAGCTCGAGGCACAGGGTGAGTTGCCGGGCGTGCACGACAAGCACAATCTCGCCTCGCCGAGTCCGGTGAGCGACGGTCAGAGAGTGTATGCCTGGTTCGGAACCGGCCAGGTGGTCGCACTCGATCTCTCCGGCACGCTCGTATGGCAACGGCATCTCGGCAAGGAGATCTCGCCGTTCGACGTCAACTGGGGCCACAGCAGCTCGCCGACGATGTTCGGCGATGCGCTCATCCTGTTGTGCGATCACGAGCCCTCGTCGTATCTGCTCGCACTCGATGGACGCACCGGCCAGCAGCGATGGAAGGCTGATCGCGGACGCGGCCGCATGTCCTACAGCACGCCACTCGTCGTCGATTCGTCCTCGGGTCCAGAGCTGATCGTGAACTCGAGCGAGCGGGTCGATGCCTACGATCCCCGCACCGGCACACTGCTCTGGCACGCCGGCGGCACCAACCGGTTCCCGATACCGATGCCGGTGTTTCATGACGGCGTGATCTACATGAGCCGCGGCTATCGCAGCAGCCCGTACATGGCGATTCGGCCAGGTGGTCGCGGCGATGTGTCGAAGACGCATGTCGTCTGGGAGTCGGCCACCGGCGCGCCGTACATCTCGTCGCTGGTCTACTACGACGGATTGATCTACATGGCGACCGACGTCGGAGCGGTGTCGGTCGTCGATGCGACGAACGGGCAACGGGTCTCGCAGCAGCGTGTCGAAGGTGTGTTCTCGGCGTCGCCAGTTGCCGGCGACGGCAAGATCTACTTCGTCAGCGAGAACGGCGAGACGATTGTGATGCAGGCCGGACGCACGCCGACGGTGCTGGCGCGCAACGACATCGGCGAGCGCTCGGTCGCGTCGCCGGCGATCTCGAATGGACAGATCTTCATCCGCACCGATGACCACGTGTTTGCGATTGGTAAGCCGCGTTCGTAGAGCGTGGGCTTCAGCCCGCGCTCGCGCTTCACACGGAGCTTACGGAGAAACGGTCTCACAGGAGGAACAGAGAAACGGAGATCGGACAGAGGAACACGCTCCTAGCCACCTATCGTGCGGGTGGGGGCTAGGTGGGTGCGAGATGGGCACGATCACAAGCACCTGTCTTCGTGGGCGTGGTGCTTGTGATCGAGCCCGTCTCACACCCACCGCGCGCAGGCGCGCGCCGCCCTCGGGCGGCGCCCCACCCGCACGCAGCCCGCCACACAGCAAACAGCTCTGTTCGTGCTCTGTTGCTCCGTTTCTCCTGTGAACTGTTGCTCGTGTGATCTCTGTTCGGGACAGGGCGGCCCCCGCATCAACGTTGTGAGGGCACGGGCGTAGAATAGCGGCCGAGACTCTTGTGCGGAGGTCTGTGATGCAGCTCCGAACGGTCGTCCTGGCCGCGCTGGTTCTTATTACGTCGGCGTTTCCGCTCGCCCAGTCGAACGCTCCAACTTACCAGAAGCCACCCCAGGCCATCGTCGACATCATGGATGCGGCACCGCTGCCTGGCGTTGCCGTGAGTCCGCTGCGTGACGTCATCGCCTTGGTGCCGCGCCGATCGATGCCATCGATCGGTGAGCTCGCAAGGCCATGGCTCGGGTTGGCCGGTTCGCGCATCGATCCATCGAACAACGGCCCACGGATCGCGGCGATCGGAACGGGGTTGACCGTGCGAACGATCGCGACCGGCGCCGAGCGGAGCATTACGGTTCCCGCGGACGCGCACATCTCGCTGATTGGTTTCTCGCCGGACGGGAGACGGCTTGCGTACACCAACACACGTGAGACGCGCATCGATTTGTACATCGCCGATGTGGCAACTGGCGCGAGGCTCGAGGTCGATGGCGCGCTCAACACGATTGTGAGTGGATGCAGCTGGCTGACCGACAGCTCGGCGCTGTTGTGCCCATTCGTCGATGCCAACCGTGGCAACCCACCCGCAGCGCCCGCGGCGCCCGCTGGTCCCAACATTCAAGAGAACAACGGCCCGTCGGGTCCGGTCCGGACGTTCCAAGACCTGCTCACGAGCGCTCACGACGAGGCGCTGTTCGAGTATTACGCGACGTCGCAGCTTGCCTTCGTCGACGCCACGACCGGACGACGCTCGCCGATCGGCAGACCAGGCATCGTCAACGGCGTCGTCTCGCCGGAGGGCCGGTTCGTGCTCCTCTCCAGGGTAAAGCGCCCGTTCTCACGCCTCTTGACGTGGGGACAGTTTCCCCGTGACGTGGAAGTGTGGAACGAACGCGGCGAAAAGGTGCGCGCGGTCGGCGATGTGCCGATGGGCGACACCGTGCCGGTCAACGGAGTCGTCACGGGACCGCGAGCGCACCGGTGGGCGCCGCTCGACCCCTCGACGCTCATCTGGGTCGAAGCGCTGGACAACGGCGACTTGAAGAACAAGGTGCCGCATCGCGATCGGATCATGTCGCTGAAGGCGCCGTTCGTCGGGGAACCCGTCGAAATGGCAAAGACCCAATACCGATATGGCGGCGCGAGCTGGACCGATACAGGAACGATCCTGCTCACGGAGAACGATCGGGATACTCGAACCACGCGCACGTGGGTGCTCAACGCACGCTGGGGCGAGCCACGCAAATTGTGGGACCGCAAACAACAGGATCGGTACGGCGACCCTGGTGCCCCCGTGTTCCGTCCGGGACGTCCGACCATCCTGCAAGTTGGAGACGCCATTTATTTGAGCGGCCTTGGTGCCTCGTCTGACGGGGATCGGCCGTTCCTCGATCGGCTCAACCTGCGAACGTTCGCCAGCGAGCGGCTCTTCCGCAGCGATACGTCGAGTTACGAATCGCTCGTCGGTCTTCTCGATGACAGCGGCGAGCGACTGCTGACCCGCCGTGAGACGAGAACGCAGCCGCCAAACTATTTCGTCCGCGACCTTCGCGCGCGGACCGAGCAGGCGGTCACTCAGTTCAACGATCCGCACCCGCAGCTCACGAAGGCGATGGCCGATCGGTTGTTCGTCACCTACAAGCGGAGCGACGGCGTCGGGTTGAGCGGCACCATCTACCTTCCGGTCGGGTATCAGAAGGGACAACGGGTCCCGACGCTTCTCTGGGCCTATCCGCAGGAGTTCGTCGATACGGACGCCGCGAGCCAGGTTGTCGGCTCGCCGAACCGCTACAGCAGCGTGACCGGCTCGTCGCACCTTCTGCTGCTGATGCAGGGTTACGCGATCTTCGATGGTCCGACGATGCCGATTGTCGGGCCAGGGGAGACGGCCAACGACAAGTACGTCGAGCAGCTGGTCGCGAGTGCGCAGGCCGCGGTCGACAAGGCGGTCGAGCTCGGTATCGCCGATCGAAACCGCATCGCGGTCGGCGGTCACAGCTATGGCGCCTTCATGACCGCAAATCTGCTGGCGCACTCGGACCTGTTTGCCGCCGGCATCGCGCGCAGCGGCGCCTACAACCGCTCGTTGACGCCGTTTGGCTTCCAGGCTGAAACGCGCACGTTCTGGGAAGTTCCCGACGTCTACGCCAAGATGTCGCCGTTCTGGTACGCGAACAAGATCAAGGAGCCGATCCTGCTGATCCACGGCGAGGCCGACGACAACTCCGGCACGTTCCCGATTCAGTCCGAGCGGTTTTACGCAGCATTGAAGGGTAATGGCGCCACGGTGCGGTATGTGACGCTTCC
>DASRJR010000321.1:0-2054 GCA_035649395.1 Vicinamibacterales bacterium | reverse complement strand
CCGTTCGAGGTCGATCTTCTGCCGCTTCAGTTTGAGATGGATGCTGTAGAGGCGCTTGATGCGGCCGTCGAGCGTGATCACCGGGATTTGCGCATCCTGCAGCTTGGTCCGCAGCGCGCGGGTCAACTCGTCGATGATTGCCTCCGCATGCTTGCGCTTCGCCTCGACCTTCGCGCGCAGCGACTCGTACGCCTTCGGCTCGAGATACTTGAACGACAGCTCCTCGAGCTCGTTCTTCACCTTGCTCATCCCGAGGCGATTGGCGATCGGCGCGTAGATGTCGAGCGTTTCCTGGGCGATCTTGATGCGCCGCTCCTCTGGCAGATGGTGCAGCGTCCGCATGTTGTGCAGCCGGTCGGCGAGCTTCACCAGGATCACCCTGATGTCGTCGACCATCGCGAGCAGCATCTTGCGGAAGTTCTCTGCCTGTCGTTCCTCGCTCGACGAGAACGGGATCGCGCCAATCTTCGTGACGCCTTCCACGACGTGCGCGATCTCGGGGCCGAACAGCTCGGCGATGCGCTCGGGCGTGGTGAGCGTGTCTTCGACGACGTCGTGAAGCAGCCCGGCGGCGACGGCAACCACGTCGAGTTTCATGTCGGCGAGCGAGTCGGCGACCTCGAGCGGATGCACGAGATACGGCTCGCCGGAATGCCGGACCTGTCCCTTGTGTTCGAGCGCCGAAAAGACGTAGGCCCGCCTCAACAGCTCCAGATCGGCTTCCGGGCTATAAGCGCGCACCTTCTCGAGGAGCGTCTCGAATCGAATCATGAAAAGCGGTGTCTAATTTCCTGAGACGCGCGTCCGGCCACGTCCGTAACGGCAGCTTGCATCGCCGGCATCTTCATGATAGCCGGACCCTTGACTGGCCAGAAAACGGACCACTATACTGGCGCGTTTTCCTGTCCGGCGTGCGAACCGCGCCGCCGCGCACTGAGGGGGATGTGATGGTGAGGGTTTCGTCGAGGGCGATGTCCAGCGCCCTGATCGCGGCGCTCGGGTTAGTCACGGCTGGTTGCAGCCAGTTCGGTGTGCTCAAGGGCAAGATGGCGTTCAAGGACGCCAACCAGTTCTACCAGCAGCAGGACTACAGGGCCGCTTCGGAGAAGTACGAAGAGACCCTTGCGGCATGCCGGGGGTCCGAGTCGACGTGCACCGACCCGCGCCTCGTGGCCGCCTACTTCTTCCTGGGCAACAGCTACGACAACCAGTACCGTCCCGCAAAAAAGGGCGACGCCAACAACGACGCCATGCTCACCAAGGCGATCGAGAACTACAAGAAATCGGCCGAAGTCGAGCACGACGCCAAGATCAAGAAGCTGGCGATGGAATATCTCGTCGCGGCCTACGGGCCCGACAAGATGAACGACCCGTCCCAGGCCGAACCGATTCTCCGCCGCATGATCGAGCTCGAGCCGAACGAGCCGAGCAACTACACGTACCTGTCGCGAATCTACGAAGAGAACGGCGATTACGAACAGGCCGAGCAGCTGCTCCTGAAGTCGCGCGACATGAAGCCGAATGACCCGACGCCGTACGTGACGTTGGCCGCGTTCTACAACCGCCAGGGTGAATTCGACAAGACGATGGAAGCCCTGCACGCCCGTGCGGAGAAGGAGCCGAACAACCCGGAAGCGTTCTACACCATCGCCACCTACTACTGGGAAAAGGCGTACCGGGACTTCACGACGCCTGAACCCGACAAGGTCAAGTTCGTCGGCGCCGGTCTCCAGGCCGTCGACAAGGCCATCGAGCTCAAGCCCGACTATTTCGAGGCGCTGACGTACAAGGGCCTCCTGCTCCGAGCGCAGGCGCTCCTCGAGAAGAATCCAGCCAAGCAGCAGCAGATTCTGAAGGAAGCCGACCAGTTCCGCGACCGCGCGACGGCCGTCCGCGACAAGCAGCGCGCCGCCGGCGCCGCCGCGACGAAGTAAGTCCGCCGAACAACCTAATCGCCGGAAGGGCCGTTCCTGGACGAACGGCCCTTTCGCCCGGCCCGCGTGCGCACTCGTTTATCCCCGTTATTTACCCGCCCGTGACTTGCGCTTAGTATG
>DASRJR010000320.1:0-4060 GCA_035649395.1 Vicinamibacterales bacterium | reverse complement strand
CCGCGACGCCCGTGTGAACCGGATCTTCGAAGGGACCAACGAGATCAACCGGATGTTGATCCCCGGCATGCTGATCCGGCGTGCGCTCAAGGGCGACCTGCCGCTCATCGCCGCGGCCAAACGGCTGCAGGACGAAGTGCTCTCACCATCGCTCGGCGCGGCATCCGGCGACGGCGCACCGCTCGACGACGAACTGCGCGCGGTGGCGGCCTTCAAGAAGGTCGCGCTCATGGTGATCGGCACGGCGATGCAGACCTACGGCGAGAAGCTGACCGATCAGCAGGAGGTCTTGAGCTACGCCGCCGACATCCTGATCGACATCTACTCGGCCGAGAGTGCGGCGCTTCGCGCCAAGGAAGCGGTCGCGCAGCAACGAGCGCGCGACACGCTGCATGCCGCGGCGGCGCGTGTCTTCGTCAACGACGCCGCGCTGCGCGTCGAAGCCGCCGCCCGCAGCGCGCTCGCGGCGATGGCCGAAGGCGACACGCTGCGCACGCTGCTCGCCGCGCTCCGACGAATTCTGAAGGTCACCCCCGTCAACACCGTCGCGCTGCGCCGCGCGCTGGCCGACGCGGCCACCGAGCATCGCGGGTATGTCATCTAGTTGCGCCCGCGTGCGCAGTGTAGGCCGGGCCTTTAGGCCAGGCGATGCAACATCGAAGCTCGCTCGTTGGTTGTTGATGGCGGGTCTGCTCGCGACCGCAGCCTGCACTTCTGGGCCATCCGCCCCCGAGACCGGCGATTACGTGGCGGACCTGACGGCCTTCCGCACCGCGCGCGATCAGCAGTTCAAGGAAGAGAAGGATCCGGTGCCGGCCAGCCGCAAGGCCACGCTGCTGCCACTTCGCTATTTCCCGCCCGACGAAAGCTACGTCGTACCAGCCCAGCTCAAACTGGCCGATCAACGCCCCTCGGTGACGATGCCGACGTCGACCGGCACGCTGCGGCAGTATCGGCGCGTCGGCGTGCTCGAGTTCACCCTCCAGAATCAGATGATCAGCCTGGGCGCATTCGTCGAGGAGGGGCAGCCGATCGTCGATCTGTTCGTTCCCTTCGCGGACACGACAACGGGCGAGGAAACATATTCCGCCGGGCGCTATCTCGACCTCCATCCGAAGGCCACTGGTTTTTACACGATCGATTTCAACCGCGCCTACAACCCCTACTGCGCCTACAACGAAACCTACGAGTGCCCATTCCCGCCGGCATCGAACCGCTTGAAGATCGCGATCCGCGCTGGTGAGAAGAAGCCCGGCGCATGAGCCGTCCGCTCCAGGCCGTCATCTTCGATTTCGACGGCGTCATCGCAAACAGCGAACCGCTTCACCTGATGGCGTACCAGCAGCTGCTCGCCGAAGAGGCGATCGAACTGACGTCGTCGGAGTACTACGCCAAGTACCTCGGCTACGACGACAGGGGCGTGTTCGAGGCGCTGTCGCACGACCGCGGCCTGCAGTGGGGCGACGCTGACGTCGACGCGTTGATCGAACGCAAGGGCACACGGATGCACGACATCCTTCGCTCCGGGAGCGTGCTGTTCCCGGGCGCCGTCCAGTTCATCCGCGAAGCCGCCGCGGCTGTCCCGATCGCCATCGCATCGGGCGCGCAGCACGACGAGATCCTCGAGATCGTCGAAGGCGCGGGGCTGCGAGACGCCTTCTCGGCCATCGTCGCTTCCGGGGATACGCCCGAGAGCAAGCCCTCTCCCGCGCCGTATCGACTCGCATTCGACCGACTGTGCGCGGCAAGCGGCCTGCAGCTGGATCCCCGGCGCTCGGTCGCGATCGAGGACTCGCACTGGGGGCTCGAATCAGCGAAAGGCGCCGGTCTCCGGCTCGTCGGCGTCACCAACACCTACCCCGCCCACGAGCTCCTGTCCGCCGAGCTCGTCGTCGACGGTCTGAGCACGCTGACGCTGGCCGCGCTGGATCGTTTGTGCGCTCGCTGAGAAAATAGAAGCAGAGATCCCTTGTGAAGAAAGACCTCGTCTCGGCGCTGATGGAGGCGTCCAACGCGCCGGACACGAGCCTCGCTCGAGCGACGCTGCTGATCGCCCGCATCGAATACCCGCGGCTCGATCCGGAGCCGTACGTCGCCCGCCTCGACGCCATGGGCGACGCCGCCCGCCGCGCGATCGAGCGGCATACCGACACGACCGGTGACATCTCCACGCTGTCGGGAATCAAGGCGCTCAACGACTATCTCTTCGAGGAGCTCCAGTTCGTCGGCAACCGGGAGAACTACGAAGATCCGCGCAACAGCTGCCTGAACGAAGTGCTCGACCGACGCACCGGCATTCCGATCACGCTGTCGGTCGTCTACATGGAGGTCGCACGCCGGGCCGGACTGCAAGTCGACGGCATCAACTTTCCCGGCCACTTCCTGGTGCGCTGTCCCGAGCAGAAGGGTCAGCTGATCATCGACCCGTTCCATGCCGGGGCGCTGCTCTCGGAGCACAAGTGCCGGCTGCTGCTGCAGAAGCACGTCGGCAACGAGGTCGCGTTCAGCAAGTCGCTGCTGGCCCCGGCCACCCGCGACCAGATCATCGTGCGCATGCTGCTCAACCTGAAGCGGATCTACGTGAACATGCGCTCGTTCCCGCAGGCACGCGATGTGACCGAGCTGCTGCTGGCGATCACTCCGTCAGCCTTGAGCGAGCTGCGCGACCGGGGCCTGCTGGCCTATCACCTGAACGACGTGACCGCGGCGCTGCGCGATCTCCAGACCTACTTGAAGCTCTCGAGCATGAGCGAGCTCGACAAAGACGCGCGCGAAGAGCATCAGCAGATCTGGGAGCACGTGAAGACGCTGCGACGTCGTGTCGCATCGCTGAACTAGCCACGGCGAACACCTGCGTCGTCGTCGCTAGTCGAGAGTCGGCAGCTCGATCTCGTCGATGATCAGCGCTGTCTCTGCCGCGAATTCTGGAAGGATCACGAGACCGAGCTGTTGTTCCAACGCTGCGAGAAAATTCGCCGCACTCGCGACGGGGACGGACGGCAGCCGGGGGACTCCGGCCGGTCCCTGGCTCGAGACGGGGACGCTGGCAACAGGATCCGGTGTCCATTCGAGGGTGAAATCGAACGCTCCGCTCAGACCGGTGCGATCCACGAGCAAGCGGTCGAACGTGACCCGACTGCCGGGACCAAAGTGATTCGCAAGCGGCCTGACGAGTCCCGCCATCGTGACACCGCGACCCGTCAGACGGCCCACCGTGCCGGAGAGGCCGCACGGCGAGGGTTCCCCCGGGTTGGACCGGCAGTCGACTTGTGATGGCGTCAATCCTGGACCGAGACTTCCCTGACGCGCGAGAGCGAGCGCATAGATCGGGACGTCCGTCGACCCGCGATGCGCCTTCAACTTGAATCGCTCGAACAGCATCGATTGCAGCATCTCGTAGAGCTGCGCCCGAGTGACGCGCGATTGCGCCTTGGCCACGACGTCGAAGCGATCCGAATCGACCCACCCGGGCGCGTTCGCGGTGTCGACAAGGTTGTAACCAATGTTCACGCGGCCTTCCGTGAACTGGGGAAACGCAAACCACAGCAGCTGACGCGCGGTCACGTTGGTGGCGACCACCAGCTGAAAGCGTCCGTCGGGGCCGACGCCGGGTCTTCGATCCGGATCGCCGCTGAAATACATCTGCGTCGTTTTGAAGTCGACACCCTCGTGGCGCTTCAGGGAGACCTCTTCGAAGGCGACCCCGACGCGAGGGATCACAATCTGCGACTGCGCCTTCAGCGCACCGCCCGCGATCGGTCCGAGCATGGTCGCGCCCACAACGATCGCCAGCGCCAATCGTCGGCCGCGCGTCATCGGGCGCCCGATCTTGTTCCTCATGATCGCCTCCACACGCTCGCGCAGATTCGCGCCGCTCACACCTGCCACGCAAGCCAGCCGAAGTCCAACCGACTGACGACACACTTCGAGAATGCCCTCGGCATAGTCCTGGGGACGGCTGCCGGATGCCAGGACCGACTCGTCGCAGGCGCGCTCGCGCTCCTCGATCAGCCGCCGCTCGATCCACCACACCACCGGGTGGAACCAGAAGACCGTCTCG
>DASRJR010000319.1:0-29674 GCA_035649395.1 Vicinamibacterales bacterium | reverse complement strand
ACGATGTAGTCCTTGCCTTCGAGGCGGACCTCACCGTGTTCGCGACAGGCCTGCATCGATCCTCGTGCGACGAGCGCGTCGTAGGCGACGACCTCGGCGCGGATGAATCCGCGCTGGATGTCACTGTGGATTTCTCCAGCCGCCAGCTGCGCCGGCGTGGCGCGCGCGATCGACCACGCACGGCACTCGTCCTCGCCGACGGTGAAGAACGAGATATAGCCGAGCAGGTCGTAGCTGGCGCGAATGACGCGATCGAGCCCCGATTCGCTCAAGCCCAGATCGGCGAGGAACGCGATGGCATCGTCGCCACCGAGCTGCGCGATCTCGAGCTCGATCGTGGCGCAGAGCGCAACCGCCTTTGTGGCAGCGTGCGCGAGAAAGCCGGTCAGGCCCGTCGCCGCGGCCGCCTTCTCGATGTCGGCGCCGACGTTGGGGAGATCGGCTTCGTCGAGATTGATCACCAGCAGCAGCGGTTTGGCGGAGAGGAATTGGAAGCCGCGTAGACGCTTGAGATCATCACCGCTCAACTGCAGCGCGCGCAACGACGTGCCTTGTTCGAGCGCCGTCTGACAGCGGTGAATGAGATCGCGCTCCTTGACGAGATCGGCGGCCTGACCTTTCTTGAGATCCTTCTCGAGGCGTTCGAGCCGGCGTTCGGCGACGCCGAGATCGGCGAGGATCAACTCGTCTTCCATCGCCTGCGCGTCGCGCGCCGGATCGATCGCGCCCGCCGGATGCGCAACCGACTCCGCACGAAACGCGCGCACGACGTGCACGAGCGCGTCGGCGTTCTTGTAGCCGGCGACGTCGACGAGTGCCTGCGCGCCGCTGCGTGCGGGTTGAATGATGTCGGTGAATTCGATGGTCGCCGGCACCCGCTTGCGCGGGTTGTACATCGCCGTGAGCACATCGAGCCGCGCGTCCGGCACGCGCGAGATGCCGATGTTGACGTCGCCTTTGCCCCGAGGCGCCTCCCGAGCACTCGTCATCAGCTGAAACAGGGTCGTCTTCCCGCTCGAGGCGACCCCTATGAGCGCCGAGTGCAGCATGAGCCGTTCAGCCTAGCAAAACTCAAAACTCGAGACGCGAATACCACCCATCAAAGGGGTCGAAAGTGGATTTTGAGGTGATCGCCCAAGGCACCGAAATATTGGCGAAAGTTTGGCGCAACTTTCGATCCTTGAACAATTTGGCTTTGACATCCCCCCCGTGCGGTTCTACTATCTCGGTGGATTTTTGTGGCTTGCTGTGGAGCAAAAGGGCCTAAGAGGCAGCGCACCAACCCGGATCGACGACAAGGGGCGGCTCAAGGTGCCGACGGTTTTTCGCGGCGTCATCCAGGACCAGCCCGGGCCCGACGTGTTCGTCACGAGCGTGACGGGCGAGTGTGTGCGCATCTATCCGCTCCAAGTATGGCTCGAGGTCGAGCGCAAGCTGACGCAAATCCCTGGCAATCATCCGGCGCGTCTCAAGTTTCTCGATCGCGTCAACTACTACGGGCAGACGAGCGAGATCGACACGCAAGGTCGCGTCGTCATCCCGCAGCAGCTGCGAGAGAGTGCGTCCATTGTCGGCGAAGTGCGGGTGTTTGGGCGAATCGATCATCTCGAAGTGTGGAACGAAGAGCGATTCGTCCAGAAGCTCCGCAAGGAAGCGTGGACCGACGACGACGGCTTGAGCCTCTCACAACTGGGGATTTGAGGACGGTCATGGGTCGGGTCTCCGTGACCGCTGTTTTTTGAGTTTTTGAGTGTTGCGTTTTGAGTTTGAAGTGTGCATGAGCCGGTCATGGTTGGCGAGGTGCTCGAGCACCTCGAGCCGTCTCGTGGCGGAACATTCGTCGATTGCACGGTAGGGCTTGGCGGACATGCCCGGGCCATGCTCGACGCTGGTGCATCGAAAGTCATCGGCCTCGACCGCGACCGCGACGCGCTCGCGCGGGCCGGTGACGCACTGAAGGGGTTCGAATCACGCATCGAACTCGTGCATGCCGATTACCGCGATCTGGCCGCGGTACTCGATGCGCGGGGGTTGGGGACGGTTGATGGCGTGCTCGCCGATCTCGGTGTGTCGTCGCTGCAGCTCGACGCACCGGGGCGGGGGTTCAGCTTTCGACGCGATGAGCCGCTCGACATGCGGATGGATACGTCGAGCGGACCGACCGCGGCCGATCTGCTTGGCGAGGTCGACGACCGGACGCTGTCGGATCTGATCGCGGAATACGGGGAGGAGCGCCACGCGCGTCGGATCGCGCGGGCGTTGATCGAGGCCAGGCGCGCGGGGCGGATCGAGACGACCGGGCGGCTGGCCGACGTGGTGAGACGGGCAATTCCTCGCAAGGGGTACACACGCATCGATCCGGCGACGCGGACGTTCCAGGCGATCCGAATCTGGGTGAACCGCGAGCTGGAAGGCCTTGATGGATTTCTGGCGCGCGCGGCCGAGCGGCTCGCGACCGGTGGACGTCTCGTGGTGATCGCGTTCCACTCGCTCGAGGATCGGATCGTGAAGCACACGCTGCGCGCGCTGCAGGCGTCGGGAGCCGTGGCGATTCGTACGAAGCGGCCGTTGGTGCCCAGCGAGGCGGAAGTCGAACGGAATCCCCGCGCGCGAAGCGCGAAACTGCGGGCAGCAGCCAGGCCTCAGGGCCCAGGGCCCAGGCCCCAGTTGGAGCAATCGGCGCCGGGATCCGAGGCCTGAGGCCTCGGCCTGGGGCCCTGACTGACAGGCATGGCGATGACGGCGGAAACCTTCGAATACGCGATCAAGAAAGACGTTCGCAACAACCCGATCGTCCGCGAGGTCGATCGCGAGCGTCATCGCGACATGTGGCGCTCGGCGCTCGTCGGTGGGTTTCTCGTCGTCGTGTTGCTGTTCTCGGCCTGGCAGCACTTCGAGCTGCTGCGTCATGGCTATCGGCTCGAGCAGATGCAGCGCGAACGCGCCGCTGAAGAAGAGATCAACCGGCATCTCCGTCTGGAAATCGAGACGCTGCGGTCCCCCTCCCGCATCGAGCGTCTCGCCACCGGACGATTGCGCATGGTGGCGCCGCAGCCCGACGAAGCCGAGGTCATCGAGCGAGTGATCCCGGTTCCGGCGCCGCCCCGGTCGGTCGTCGCTCGCCGCTAGTAGGGGGGAACGTGTCCGTGGCCGAGTCCTCAGCCCGCGATTGGCGTCCCACGCTGCAGCGCCGGACGGCGGTGGCGCTCTCAGTACTGTTCGTGTGGGTCGTCGGCATCGAGGTGCGGCTGGTCTACCTGCAGGTCGTCAGGTACAGCGATCTGGCCGCGCGCGCGGAGCGGCAGCAGTCGCGGACGATCGAGGCGCCGGCCAAGCGCGGCGACATCATCGATCGTCAAGGCCGGGTGCTCGCCTACAGCGTCGACGCCGAGACGATCTACGCCGTGCCCGGTGAGGTCGAAAACCCCGACCGCACCGCGGCGGCCGTGTGCGGCGCGCTCGAGGATTGCGACGCGAAAGACCGCGAGGCGATCGCCAAGAGCATCACCGCGCGTAAGGGCAAGTACTTCGCCTACGTGCGTCGTCAAGTGTGGCCCGACCAGGCGAAGCGGGTGGCGGCACTGCAGCTCGACGGCATCGGCTTCATGAAAGAGAGCCGGCGCACCTACCCCAACCGCGATCTGGCCTCGCACCTGCTCGGCTATGTCGGCATCGACAACGTCGGTCTCAGCGGCCTCGAAGCGACGTACGATTCGTTCATCCGCGGCCGCGCCGGCACCGTGCTCGTGCAGACCGACGCGCATCGCCGCGCGTTCAGCCGCGTCGAGCGGCCACCGACGTCGGGCGCGGCGATCGAGCTGACGATCGACGAGTACTTGCAGCACGTCGCTGAGCGAGAGCTGCGGGAGGGCGTGCAATACAGCGGTGCCTCCGGCGGATCCGCGGTGATCATGGATCCCTACACCGGTGAAATCCTGGCACTCGCCAACGCGCCGGATTTCAATCCGAACGCGTATCGCGACGCGCGGGAGGACGCGCGCCGCAATCGCGCCATCCAGGATCTCTACGAGCCCGGCTCGACCTTCAAGATCGTCACCGCCGGCGCCGCCTTCGAAGAGAACGTCGTCTCGCCGAACACGATCATCGACGCGAGCACCGGCAATATCCGCTTCGGGGCGCGCGTCATCTACGACGACCACAACTACGGCGTGCTCACGTTCGAGGACGCCATCGTGAAGTCGAGCAACGTCGGCGCCATCAAGGTGGCGCTGCGGCTCGGCCCCGAGAAGATCGGCGACTACGTGAAGCGCTTCGGCTTCGGCCGCCCGAGCTCGCCCGATTTCCGTGGCGAGAACCCGGGGATCGTGTGGGACGCGACGAAACTGACCGACAGCGCGCTCGCGTCGGTGGCGATGGGCTATCAAGTCGGTGTCACGCCGCTGCAGATGGCGGCGGCCGTCAGCGCGGTGGCCAATGGCGGGGAGCTGGTGCAGCCGCGCGCCGTCCGCGCCGTCATTCGCGATCGCAAGCGCGTCGCCGTGCCGCGCAAGGTGCTCGACCGCGCGATCACGCCGCGCACGGCAGCGACGCTCACGGAAATCATGGAAGCGGTCGTCGAACGCGGCACCGGTACGCGCGCGCAGGTCCCCGGCTACACCGTGGCCGGCAAGACCGGCACGGCAAAGAAGCTCGTGAACGGCAGCTATCGCGGCCACTCCGACTACAACGTCTCGTTCGTCGGCTTCGTGCCGTCGCGCAAGCCGGTGTTCGCCATCGTCGTCGTGGTCGACTCGCCGCATCGCGTGTCGCCGTATGGCGGTGTGGTGGCGGCTCCGATCTTCCAGCGCATCGCCTCGGCGGCGTTGCGGCAGCAGGGCGTGCCGCAAACGATCGGCGGATCGGCGCCGCTGGTCGTCGAGCGCCGCAACGACGTCGACGCGCAGCAGACGTCTGGACCGGTGTCATCGCCGGTTGTCACGATGGGATCGGCAGGCAGCTCGGTGTTTCCGGATCTCACCGGGATGAGCGCTCGAGATGCACTCCGCGTCATGGCGAAGATGGGGCTCGCCGTCCGATTGCTGGGCGCTGGCGTGGTCTCCGAGCAGACGCCGGCCGCGGGCACGCCGATCGACGCGGCGGTCACGGCGGTGTTGAAGCTCGAACGACGGACGCCCGGGGAAGCCGACGAGGAAAGACTCGCACGACCATGACCGTCACCGATCTGCTTCGCACGCTCGAGCCGATGCCGGGATATGCCGCACCGGCGGGAGCCCTGCGAGGCCTCGACGTGCCGTGCACCGGCGTGACGCACGATTCCCGTCGCGCCGCGCGCGGGATGGTGTTCGTCGCGCTGCGCGGTCTCAAGAGCGACGGCACCGCGTTCGCGCCAGAGGCGATCGACGCCGGGGTCGCAGCGGTCGTGGCGTCGGTACCGCCGCCGCCGTCGATCGACACGCCCTGGTTCGTCGTCGAGGACGCGCGGCTCGCGCTGGCGCTCCTGGCCGCCGAGTTCTACGAGCATCCAAGCCGCCAGATGCAGGTGGTCGGCATCACCGGGACGAACGGCAAGACGACCACCAGCTATCTCGTCAGCGCGATGTTCGACGCCGCGGGGATCACGACCGGGCTGATGGGCACGGTCACCTATCGCATCGGATCGCGCGCGCTGGCCGCCACGCGGACGACGCCGGAAGCGCCCGAGCTGCAGGCGATGATGCACGACATGGTCCATGCCGGCTGCGGCGCCTGCGTGATGGAGGTCTCGTCGCACGCGCTTGCGCTCCGCCGCGCGGATGGCATCCGCTTCGCCGCCGGTGTGTTCACGAACTTGACGCGCGACCATCTCGATTTTCACACCGGGATGGACGACTACTTTGCGGCCAAGCGCCGGTTGTTCGAGCTGTTGCCGGCCGACGCCCCGGGCGTGATCAACGCCGACGATCCGCGTGCCGCCTCGCTCGTCGACGTCTGTACGCGATCGGTGACCTACGGCATCACCAAACCGGCCGATGTGTCGCCCGGTCCGCTCTCGTTTTCACTCCAGGGGTTGCGGTTCGAGATCCACTCCCCGCGCGGACGCATCCGGGTCGAGTCGCGACTCGTGGGCAAACCGAACGTCTACAACATCCTCGCCGCTGTGGGCGCCGCCTCGGAGCTCGGTGTGCCGATCGCCGCGATCGAAGAGGGGCTGCGCCAGCTCGCCGGAGTACCGGGGCGGTTCGAGGTCGTCTCGAGCGCAGACGATGACGTGACCGTGGTGGTCGATTACGCCCACACCGACGATGCGCTGCGCAACCTGCTCGAGACGGCGCGGCCGCTGGCCTCGCGCCGGCTGATCACGGTGTTCGGAGCGGGTGGCGATCGGGATCGCACCAAGCGGCCGCTGATGGGCATGGTGGCGGCGCGGTTGAGCGACGTGGTGTTGATCACGTCCGACAACCCGCGCAGCGAGGATCCGGTCCGGATCATCGAGGAAGTCAAGCGTGGTGCCGATCCGGAAACACGGCAGGGCGGTGCGGAGGTGCTGACGGAAGTCGATCGCAAGAAGGCGATCGTTCGCGCCGTCCAGATGGCGGAGGCGGACGACATCGTCCTCATCGCCGGCAAGGGACACGAGAAGTATCAGGAGATCGGCGGACAGACGTTGGCGTTCGATGACATCGAGGTGGCGCACGACGCACTCGACGCGCGCCGGTTGAAGTCGGGGGCCGGGTGAACGAGCTGGCCCTGACGCTCGCGTGGGTCGCGCAGGCAGCCGCAGGCACGCTGCGGTCGGGCGACCCTGAACGGCTGGTTGGCCAGGTGGTGACCGACAGCCGGAGCGTCAACGCAGGTGATTTGTTCATTGCCCTTCGAGGACCCAGGTTCGATGGGCATGCGTTCGTCGAGGACGTGATCTCGCGCGGTGCCGCGGGCGTGCTGGTGGAAAAGGGAAGGACCGGGGCGCTCGGACCGGCCGGCGCGATCGAAGTCGGCGACACGCTGAAGGCGCTGCAGTCGCTGGCCCATGCGGTGAGACGGGCGGCGGCGACGCGGGTGGTGGCGATCACCGGCAGCGCCGGCAAGACGACGACGAAGGAAGCGATTGCGGAGATGCTCGCCACCCGCGGTCGCGTGGTGAAGAACAAGGGGAACCTGAACAACCACATCGGACTGCCGCTCTCCCTGATGCAGCTGCGCACCAGGCCGGATGTGGCCGTCATGGAATTGGGGATGAACCACGCGGGGGAGATCAGTACGCTCGTCGCGATCGCGGAGCCCGACGTCCGGGTGTGGACCAACGTCGGCGACGCGCATCTCGGCTTCTTTGCGTCCCCCGATGCGATCGCGGATGCGAAAGCCGAGATCCTCGAGCGTGCCACTCCGGACACTGTGCTGGTGTGCAACGCCGACGATCCGCGCGTCATGAGCCGCGCCAGCGGGTTCTCGGGTCGAACGCTGACGTTCGGTACCGCGGAATCGGCGACCGTCCGCGCGCAGCACATCGAAGACCGCGGCGTCGCCGGCATGCGCGCCCAGGTGACGACGCCGGTCGGGGCGCGGACGATCGATACGCCGCTGCTCGGACGCGGCAACCTCGCCAACGTGCTGGCGGCCACGGCGGTGGCGGTCGATCACAGCGTCCCGCTCGACGAGATCGCCGCCGTGGCGTCGCGCCTGCGGCCGGCCGATCGCCGCGGTGCGGTCAAGCGTCTTCGCGACGGCGTCACGCTGATCGACGACTCGTACAACTCGAGCCCGTCGGCGCTTCGCCGCGCCCTCGAGGTGCTGACAGAGGAGAAAGACGCGGCGCGCAAAGTCGCCGTGCTCGGCGAGATGCTGGAGCTCGGCGATCACGCGCAAACGCTGCACGAGGCGAGCGGCCGCGCGGCGGCCGCGGCCGGTGTCCAGCTGCTGTTTGCCATCGGCGGCGCGCCGGCACGGGCGCTCGCCGCCGCCGCCGTCGCCGCGGGTATTCCGGCCGCGTCGGTGCACTACTTCGAGAAGAGCGATGCGGCGGCGGCCGCGGTCGCGGACACCATTCACCCGGGCGATCTGGTGCTCGTCAAAGGATCGCGTGGCACGAGGACGGACATTGTCGCGGATCGCATCGCGGAGCGTGGCTGATGCTGTTCTACCTCCTGCCGCGCCTGGCCGGAGCCGCGTCGTTCTTGGGCGCGCTCAACGTGACGCGCTACATCACGTTCCGGACGGCGGCGGCCAGCATCACCGCGTTTGCGATCAGCATGCTGTTCGGACCGTGGCTGATCAAGAAGCTGCGCGATTTCCAGGTCGGCCAGATCATCCGTCAGGAAGGACCGCAATCGCATCGTGCGAAAGCAGGCACGCCAACGATGGGCGGCCTGCTCATCGTCACGGCCGCGGTCGTGCCGACGCTGCTGTGGGCGGATCTCTCGAATCCGTACGTCTGGATCGCGGTGCTGGCGACCGTCGGGTTTGCGATCGTCGGCTTCCTCGACGACTACCTCAAGATCACGCGACGGTCGCACCACGGCTTGATCCCGCGCTACAAGATGCTCGGGCAGATCATCGTCGCGCTGGGCGTTGGCGTCGCGGTGCTGTGGCTGTCGGAGCTGCCCAGCCCGCTCTACAACACTCGGGTGATCTTCCCCTTCTTCAAGAATCTGATTCCCGACCTCGGCTACTTCTACGTCGCCTTTGCCGTTCTGGTCCTCGTGTTCGCCAGCAACGGCGTCAACATGACGGACGGCCTGGACGGCCTGGCGATCAGCACATTTGCCGTCGCGGCCGCGGCGTTCACGGCGCTGGCATACGTCACCGGTCACGCCGTGCTCGCCGACTATCTGCTGCTGGTGCGCTTTCCGCCCGCAGGCGAGCTGACGATCTTCTGCGGGGCGCTCGTCGGCGCGAGTCTCGGCTTCCTTTGGTACAACTGCTACCCGGCCGAGATCTTCATGGGCGATGTCGGGTCGCTCGCACTCGGCGGCGCGCTGGGCACGGTGGCCATCCTGATCAAGCAGGAGCTGCTGCTGCCGATCGTCGGCGGCATCTTCGTGCTCGAAGGTCTGTCGGTGATCATCCAGGTTGCCTCCTTCAAGCTGACGGGCAAGCGCGTCTTCAAGATGGCGCCGCTGCATCATCACTTCGAGCTGATTGGCTGGAGCGAGCCGAAGGTCATCACGCGGTTTCTGATCGCCGCGATCATTTTCGCGTTGTTCAGTCTGACAACGCTGAAGCTGCGGTGATGGGGTGGCGACAACACCATTCACCGTCGAAGGGCGCCGCGTTGTGGTGGTCGGTGCCGCTCGCAGCGGCGTCGCCGCGGCGGAGCTGCTCGTTCGCCGGGGAGCGAGTGTCGTGCTGACGGAAGCGCGCCCGACGCTGAAGGAGGCCGAGCGTCTGCGCGCCGCGGGCATCGAGCTCGAGCTCGGTGGACACACGGCCGCGACGATCGAGCGCGCGGATCTGATCGTGACGAGCCCGGGAGTGGTGACGGATCAGCCGTTGTTCGAGCCGGCACGGCGTCGCGGCGTCGATGTGATTGGTGAGGTGGAGCTCGCCTCGCGATGGGTGCAGGGACGGATCATCGCGATTACCGGAACGAAGGGGAAGTCGACGACGACAACCGTGATCGGGCGGATGGTGCAGGCGGACGGACGACACGCGCTGGTCGGCGGCAACATCGGCGTGCCGCTCAGCGCGCAGGTGGACGCATCGACGCCGGAGACGATCCACGTCGTCGAGGTGAGCAGCTTTCAGCTCGAGACCACGACGACGTTCCGTCCGTGGATCGCGCTGTGGCTCAATTTCGCCGACGACCATCTCGACCGGCATCCGACCGTCGACGACTACGCCGCGGCCAAGGCGCGCATCTTCGCGAATCAGCACGCCGACGACGTTGCCGTGGTGAACGCCGATGACCCG
Source organism: Vicinamibacterales bacterium (assembly GCA_035649395.1). Lineage (GTDB taxonomy): Bacteria > Acidobacteriota > Vicinamibacteria > Vicinamibacterales > UBA2999 > Gp6-AA40. Next base: position 19,828 of record DASRJR010000319.1, on the reverse strand, counting down.
GTGGTGATGGAGCGCAGTGAGGGGATCGAGGCGCTGCGCGTCGCGTTCGCGCCGTCGGGACGGATCGAGCAGGGCTATGTCGTCGACGGCGCGTGGATCGTGCGTCGAACGGCGACCGAGGTGTCGAGGCTCGTTCCAGTCTCGGCGGTCGAGCTGACGGGCGCGCACATGCTGGGCAATGTGGTCGCGGCGGCCGCCGTGGCCGACGTCGCCGGCGTGAGCCCGCGTGCGATGACCGAGGCGCTTCGCGGATTCCGCGGCCTCGAGCACGTGATGGAGCCTGCCGGCGCGCTGCGCGGCGTCAGCTTCGTGAACGACTCGAAGGCCACCAACGTGGCAGCGGCCCGGCGATCGATCGAGAGCTTCGATGCGGGAGTGGTGGCACTGATCGGCGGCCGGTTCAAGGGCGGCAACCTGCGAGAGCTGCGCGAGCCGTTGGCGGCGCGCGGTCGCGGTGTCGTCGCCATCGGCGAGGCCGCACCGCTCGTGCAGGACGCCTTGCAGGGCGTCGTGCCGATCGTCACTGCCTCCTCGATGCGCGAGGCGGTGCAGCGCGGCTTCGAGATGGCGGCGCCGGATGGCGTGGTGCTGCTGGCGCCGGCGTGTGCGAGCTTCGATTGGTTCAGCGACTACGCAGAACGGGGGCGTGCATTCAAAGAGGAGGTCGAGGCGTTACGGAAGGAACCGCATGAGCGGTGAGCAGTCGTCAGTGGGCCGGCGCGGGTGAGAGCCTACCGCTGGGAACGCACACTACCCCGGTGTGCGAGGTGGGTGTCCCATCCCACGTGTTCACTGACGGCTGCTGACCGCTCAGCGGTCCGCCTTCGCTCAAAGCTACGGCGGACAGGGATCGCGATCTTAATCGATCCGAACGCGAAGCTGATCCATGGGGGTCAAAAGTTCAGGCAAGGACGTTTTCGGCGGTTACGTGGCGTGCCTTTATGGGTAAGCAGGTGAACTGAAATGGCCAGAAAGCTCAAATCCGACCGGGTGCTCTTCACGACCACGCTGCTGCTGGTCTGCCTGAGCGTCGTGATGGTCTACAGCGCGTCGGCAGTCGTGGCGCTCGAGCGTTTCGACCAGCCGTACCTGTTCCTGACCAAGCAGGCGATGTGGGGAATCCTCGGCCTGGCGGTGCTCGCCATCGCCATGCGGATCGACTACCGGACGTACCGCAACGACACGTTCGTGTGGGGAGCAATCGGGCTGGTGGCGTTGTTGCTGCTGGCGGTGTTCTTCTCTCCCCCGGTCAACGGCGCGCGACGCTGGTTCAATCTCGGTGGTCTTGGCATTCAGCCGTCGGAGCTGGCCAAGGTCGCGGCCGTGTTCTTCACCGCGTTGATGCTCGAGCGGCGGATGCATCGCATCGACGAAGTGCAGTACTCGCTCCTGCCGATCGCGATCGTCGTCGGCATGATGTTCACACTCATCGTGTTCGAGCCCGACTACGGCACGGCCATCTCGCTGCTGCTCATCATCGGTCTGATGGTGTTCGCGGCCGGACTGAAATACCGGTATCTGATCGGCACCGCGGTGATCACGCTGCCAGTGCTCGCCATGGTGCTCTTCAGCGCGCCGTACCGGCGTCGCCGCTTCTTCGCGTTCCTCGATCCCTGGGCGGACCCCCTGGGCGACGGATTCCATGTGATCCAGTCGACGATCGCGGTCGGCACCGGACATGTGTTCGGCAAGGGACTGATGGGCGGCGTACAGAAACTGTTCTACCTGCCGGAGCCGCACTCCGATTTCATCTACGCCGTCATCAGCGAGGAGCTCGGTCTGATCGGCGCAACCGCCGTCTTGATCTGCTTCTGCGTGATTGCATGGCGCGGCGCGCGGATCGCCCTGCACGCGGAAGACTCGTTCGGGTCGTTCGTGGCGCTGGGCATCACCGCGATGATCGCGGTGCAGGCGCTGGTCAACATCAGCGTTGTCCTCGGCCTGCTGCCGACCAAGGGCATTCCGCTGCCGCTGGTGAGCGCCGGCGGATCGTCGCTATTGATCAATCTGCTCGGCATGGGCGTGCTGTTGAACATCTCTCAGCACGAAGCGCCGGGGACCTGAGGTGTCATGCCGGGACCGCCAGGCGGCTCGTTCCGCGGATTCTGGACTCGTTGTGATCCGCACGGCGGTCCAAGGCGCGCGAAGCGCGCCAGAAGATACAGGCAACCAACCGAATGCTCTGCACGGATATCAACGGCAGAGCGGTGGGCTGGTTGCGGTGATCGCCCGTGAGCCCGACCGTGCTCATCGCAGGTGGCGGAACAGGGGGACACCTGTATCCCGGAATCGCGGTGGCGCGCGCGCTGGTCGCACGCGCGGCCGACGCGAAGGTGATCTTCGTCGGCACGTCTGCCGGCATCGAGGCGCGAGTGATTCCGCGGGAGGGCTTTGCGCTGGAGCTGATTCGCAGCGCCGGGTTGAAGGGCAAGTCGCTCGCGTCGCTCGCGCGCGGGTTGTCGCTGCTCCCCTTGAGCGCGGTCGATGCCTGGCGCGTGATTGGCCGTCATCGCCCGCAGGTGGTGATCGGCGTCGGTGGCTACAGCTCGGGGCCAGTGGTGGCGCTGGCCGCCGTTCGTGGGGTGCCCACGCTGCTGATGGAACAGAACGCGATGCCGGGGTTGACCAATCGGCTGCTCGCACGCCTGGTGAGCGCGGCCGCGGTCACCTACGACGCGAGCCGGGCGTTCTTCGGCAGCAAGGCATTCGTCTCGGGCAATCCGGTGCGGCCGGAGTTCTTTGGGGAGACCTATGGCACTGACGATTCGCCGCCAGGGGCGGCGCGAGTTCTAGTCTTTGGCGGCTCTCAGGGCGCGCACGCGATCAACGTGGCCATGGTGGAGGCAGCGCCGCGGCTGGCTGCCGCCACACCTCGTCTGGCAATCACGCACCAGACAGGGGAACGCGATCTGGAAATCGTCCGTGACGGGTACCGGCGGGCCGGGCTGGAAGCCCGGGTGGAGCCGTTCCTGTTCACGATGGACCGTGAGATGAAATCGGCAGACCTGGTGGTCTGCCGATCGGGGGCGACGACGCTCGCGGAGCTCACGGCGGCGCGGCGGCCGTCGATTCTGATTCCGTTTCCGGCGGCGACCGACGACCACCAGCGGAAGAACGCGGAAGCACTGGTGGTACGCGGGGCGGCGCGGATGATCGAGCAGCGCGATTTAACGGGCGAGCGGATCGCCGAGGCGATTCTGTCGCTCGCCGGTGATGCACGTGAGCGGCGCCGCATGAGCGATGCGGCGGCACAGATGGCGCGGCCCGATGCGGCACGAGTGATCGTCGACAAGGTACTCGAGCTCGCGAAGTGAGCGACACGACGTGGCCATGATGCTGGGCCAGACCCGCCGAGTGCATTTCGTCGGTATCGGCGGAATCGGCATGAGCGGGATTGCGGAACTGCTCGCCAATCTCGGCTACGTGGTGAGCGGCTCGGATGCGAAGCGGTCGGACGTGACCGCGCGATTGGAGCAGGTGTTCGGCGTCGTGATCTTCGAGGGCCACGCGGCGGCCAACATCGGCGATGCCGACGTGGTGGTGTTCTCGTCGGCAGTGAGGCCGGCGAACCCTGAGGTCGTCGAGGCGCGTCGCCGCGGGATTCCGGTGATCCCCCGCGCCGAGATGCTGGCCGAGCTGATGCGGCTGCGCTTTTCGATCGCGGTCGCCGGCTCGCACGGCAAGACCACGACGACGTCGATGATCGCCCTCGTGCTCGAGCGCGCGGGGCTCGATCCGACCGCGGTGATCGGCGGGCGGCTCAGCGCGTTCGGCAGCAACGCTCGGCTCGGTGGTGGTCAGTACTTGGTGGCGGAAGCCGATGAAAGCGATCGCTCGTTCCTCATGCTGTGGCCGTCGATCGCGGTGATGACGAACATCGATAACGAGCACATGGAGAGTTACGGATCGTTGGCAGACCTGCAACAGGCGTTTCTCGACTTCGCGAACAAGGTTCCGTTCTACGGCGCCGCGGTCGCGTGCATCGACGACGCCAATCTCGGCGCGATTCTGCCGTCGGTGCGGCGTCATGTCGTCACCTACGGCCTCGAGAATCCGGAGGCGATCGTGCGCGGTGAGCATGTCGAGATCGGGGCGTTTGGCGGCCGCTGCGACGTGCAGCGGCGAATGGCCGACGGCATCGTGCATCTCGGCACGATCGAGTTGGCCGTGCCGGGTCGGCACAACCTGCAGAACGCCCTGGCCGCCGTCGCGGTCGGCGAACGGATCGGCCTCGAGTTCGCACGCGTGGCCGACGCGCTCGCCAGCTTCCGCGGCGCCGAGCGACGGTTCGAACGCTACGGCGAAACCGGCGGTGTCCTCGTCGTCGACGACTACGGCCATCATCCGACGGAGATCCGCGCGGTGCTTGCCGCCGCCCGGGCGACGCTCGGGCGTCGGCTGGTGGTGGCGTTCCAGCCCCATCGCTATACCAGAACCGCGCATCTGCTCGACGCGTTCGGTCCCGCGCTCGCCGAGGCTGACGAGATCGTCCTCACCGACATCTACCCAGCCGGCGAGGAGCCGATTCCCGACGTGACGATCGAGCGGCTGGCCGAGGTGATTCGCGCCGGCTCCGGCCGGCCGGTGCACCTCGTCAAGACACTCGCAGACGTGGTGCCCACACTGCTCGCCATGCTGCGTCCGGGCGACGCGGTGATCACCTTGGGCGCCGGATCGATCGGCACGCTGCCGCGTCAGCTCGTGGTGGCGCTCGAACGCCGGGGAGGCGTGCACTAGTGGAATGTTTTCAACTGAATCTGTGGTGCCTATGACAGCCTTTCAACCGCGATCAGGTGGGCCGACCAACGGGCGGCCCGCTCGAGCAATCGCAAGGATGTTCCAGTGAAGGTATCGGCTCCATCGGACAAGCGTTTTCGGCGCGCGCGCGTCAGCCCCAGTCGCCGACGGTCGTGGCGCCCCACCTGGCGAAGCCTGCTGCGGATGGGCACGATGACGGCGGTGGTGTCATTCGGGACGTACCGCCTCGTCCACCTCGTGCTGTCGGCCGATGCGCTTCGCGTGTCGAAGATCACGGTGCACGGCAACGAGCGCATGTCGCACGGCGAGGTGCTCGCCGTGCTCGACGGACTTCGCGGGCACAGCATGGTCACCGCCGACCTGGAATCGTGGCGGCAGAAGCTGCTCGATTCGCCCTGGGTGGCCGACGCGGAGATCCGGCGGGTCCTGCCGGGCACGCTGACAGTCGCGATCGCCGAACGCAAGCCCATGGGAATCGGCCGGATTCGCGACGGGCTGTATCTCCTCGATCAGGAGGGCGCGATCATCGACGAGTACGGCCCGAACTACGCCGAGCTCGATCTGCCGATCATCGACGGACTGGCCGCGTCGGGCGGCGGCCAGACGCTCGTCGACGGCAACCGGGCGTCTCTGGCCGGCCGCGTCCTGGCCGACCTGCGGCAGCGCCCCGATCTGGCGGCGCGGCTCTCGCAGATCGACGTCAGCGATCCGCGCGACGCCGTGATCATTCTCAAGGGTGACACCGCGCTGGTCCGGATCGGAGACGACCATTTCGTCGAGCGGATTCAGTCGTACGTCGATCTTCGGCCGGCGCTCCGCGACCGGGTGCCGAGCATCGACTACGTCGATCTGCGATTTGGCGAGCGCGTTTACGTGCGGCCGTTGGGGGCTGGCCCTAAGGGGCGGAACAGGAATAGAACGGGTGGCTAACGCACCAAGACCCACGGACCGACGGCACGCCACGGCGGAATGGCCGGCGCGTCGTGTCAAGGAGCAGTGGTGGCTCGCAAAGAGCGCTATCTAGTCGCACTCGACGTCGGGACATCGACCGTCGCCTGCGTCGTCTGCGAGAGCATGGACGATGGCAGTGTGCACGTCGTGGGCATCGGTGTCGCCGAGTCGCGTGGGATCAAGCGCGGCGTGGTCGTCAACCTCGAGGCGGCCGTCGATTCGATCAAAGAGGCGATCGAGGACGCCGAGCTGATGGCCGGCATCGAGATCGATACCGTGCACCTCGCGCTCTCGGGTCCGCACATCAAGGGGTTCAACAGCCGCGGCGTGATCGCGGTGGCGGGAAAGAACCGCGAGATCACGCGTGACGACGTCCGACGTGCGATTGATGCTGCAAAAGGTGTGGCGCTTCCGACAGGACGTGAGATCCTACATGTACTGCCACAGGATTTCGTCGTCGACGAACAGGACGGCATCGGTGCGCCTATCGGCATGACCGGTGCGCGGCTCGAGGTCAACGTGCACGTCGTGACCGGATCCGTCTCGTCGACGCAGAACATCGTCGCGTGTGTGAATCGCGCCGGCGTGAAGGTCGTCGATACCGTGATCGACCAGCTCGCGGCGGCCGAGGCCGTGCTGACGCAGGACGAGAAGGAGCTCGGCGTCGCGCTGGTGGACATCGGCGGCGGCACGACCGACCTCGCGATCTACGAGCGCGGCAACCTGTGGCACACCGGTGTCGTGGCGGTTGGCGGCGATCACTTCACCAGCGACATCGCCGTCGGCCTGCGCACGCCGCTGCCGGAGGCGGAGAAGATCAAGCGGAAGACCGGGTGCGCGTTGTCGTCGATGGTGGACGAGGATGAAACGATCGAAGTGGCGAGTGTCGGGGGCCGCAAGCCACGGTTGATGGCGCGGCGCATTCTCTCGGAGATTCTCCAGCCGCGGGCGGAGGAGATCTTTCATCTCGTCTGGGACGAGATTCGACGGGCCGGCTACGAGAAGTCGCTCAATTCCGGCATCGTGCTCACCGGCGGCGGCTCGATTCTCGAAGGCATGCCCGAGATCGCGGAGCAGATTTTCGATCTGCCGATCCGGCGCGGCATGCCGACCGACGTCGGCGGCCTGACCGATCACATCAGCAGTCCGGTGTTTGCGACTCCAGTTGGCATCGGGCTCTACGCGCATCGCAATCGCGTGGTGGAGCCCGCACGAGTCGGCGCCGGTGCGTTCAGCCGTGTGGCGGGCCGCCTGCGTGGGATTTTCAAGGAATTCTTCTAATTCGAGCCGTGTTGAGCCCGCGCGGGCGGGCGATGTTCATGGACGCTATTCAGGACAGCCGCACCGAGACTCTGCGGCGAGTCGCGCCGAAGCCGAAGGCGACAGGCGGACGGAGGAACACATGAAAGGACCCGATGGACGTCAGGGGCGAGACGCGTCATTGCGGCTGACGCTGGCGCCGGAATCACGTAGCGGCGCCAGGATCAAGGTGGTCGGCGTCGGCGGCGGCGGCAGCAACGCCGTCAATCGCATGGTGGAGGTCGGCCTCGGCGGTGTCGAGTTCATCGTGGCGAATACGGACCTCCAGGCGCTCGACCACAACGCCGCGGGCATGAAGGTCCAGATCGGCAGCAAGCTGACGAAGGGGCTCGGCGCCGGCGCCGATCCGAACATCGGCCGGCAGGCCGCCCTGGAAGACACCGACAACATCATTCAGGCGCTGTCGGGTGCCGACATGATCTTCGTGACCGCCGGTCTCGGCGGCGGCACCGGCACCGGCGCCGCCCCGGTCATCGCCAGCCTCGCCAGCGAGCTCGGAGCGCTGACGATCGCCGTCGTCACGAAACCGTTCCGGTTCGAGGGGCGGAAGCGCGCGATTCAGGCCGAGGCCGGGCTCGACGCGCTGCGCGACTGCGTCGACACCGTCATCACGATCCCGAACGAACGGCTGCTGTCGATCATCGATCGCACGACGCCGTTGACCGACGCGTTTTCGCTGGCCGACGACGTGCTGCGTCAGGCGATCCAGGGCATCTCGGATCTGATCCTGACGCCGGGTCTCATCAACCTCGACTTCGCCGACGTGAAGACGATCATGTCAGGCATGGGCGTGGCGATGATGGGCACGGGGATGGCCGAGGGCTCCGATCGCGCCATGCAGGCGGCGCAGAAGGCGATCTCGAGCCCGCTGCTCGAGGACAGCTCGGTGCACGGCGCGCGCGGCGTGATCATCAACGTCACCGGCGGGCCCGACCTCTCGCTGATGGAAGTGAATGAAGCGTCGTGTGTGATCCAGGAAGCGGCGCACGAGGACGCGAACATCATCTTCGGTGCGGTGGTCGATCCGCAGCTCGTCGGCAAGGTGAAGATCACGGTGATTGCCACCGGTTTCGACCGAAAGAGCGCCGGCCGAGGCGTGGCCGCATCGGCGTCGCAGACGCCGGTCGACCTGACCAACTACACGCAGCATCTCAATCGGCCGTCGGAGTCGCCGGCCGCGGCCGCATCGATCAAGCCGCGGATGACGACCAGCACGCCCGATCTGCCGCTGCAGGCGCCGGCGATGGAACATAGCGCGACGTTGAACGTCGGCCGCCGGCCTGGAATCGAGATGGCGGTGCCGACGGGACCGACCACGGTGTCGGCAGCCGCGCCCGCGGAGAACGAGCTGCAAACGCCGTTCGACGTCCCGGCCTTTCTACGCCGGCCGCACTGATTCGGGTCCGGCTCAAGCCGGACGCTACGCTGGTCCGGAGCCGGACGCTACAACCATGATGTAGTGTCCGGCTTCAGCCGGACTGCAGCCTTCAGCCGGATCGCAGGCGAATCGGAGGCACCACTGGTCCGCGCTCGCTCGCCTTCCCAGCTGAACTTCGCCTGCCCCGAAGCATCTCTCCGCCGGTGGTACAGTAGATAGACCCATGGTATGCGGGAACGCCGGCGTACGAGCTGCAGTTCCCGCACGGCTGCTCGCGCGTCCGGCTCAACCACACGACGCTTCATGACGCAGTACTGGCCTCAGCGCGAGCGTGCCCGCGAGCTCCTGGCAAAGGAAGTCGGATACGTCTCGAAGCCGCACGGCGGACGGATGCGTGTGGCGCTGGCGTTTCCGAACACCTACTTCGTCGGGATGTCGAACCTCGGTTTTCAGACGGTCTACACCCTGTTCAACGCGCAGGACGACATCGTCTGCGAGCGCGTGTTCCTGCCGCCGAAGAGCGAGCTGGCGGCGCAGCTCGCGTCGAGAGCACCGGCACTGACGCTCGAGTCGCAGACGCCGGTCCGCGACTTCGACATCCTGGCGTTCTCGGTGTCGTTCGAGTGGGACTACACCAACGTGATCACGCTGCTGCGCCTGGCGGGCCTCCTGCCGCGCGCGAGCGAGCGCACGCACCACGATCCACTCGTGATGATCGGCGGCGCCGTGACGTTCGTGAACCCCGAGCCGCTGGCGCCCTTTGCCGACGTCATCGCGGCCGGCGAAGGCGAGGCGCTGATTCCGCCGCTGTTGCGCGCGTTCCGCACCGCGAGCGATCGCGACGATCTGCTGCGGCGGCTTGCCACCGAGCGCGGCTTCTACGTCCCCTCGTTCTATGACGTCCGCTACGCTGATGACGGCACCATCGACGCGTTCGAGCCGCGTGCGGACAGCGGTGCGCCACCGGTGGTCCGGAAGGCGGCGCTGAAGACGACCGATGCGGTGGACCCGCCGGCCACCGCGATCTTCACGCCGGAGACGGAGTTCGGCTCGCGATTGCTCGTGGAAGTGGTGCGAGGCTGCGCGAACCTGTGCCGCTTCTGCTGGGCGGGCTACAACTATCTGCCGGTGCGCGCGTTCCCGAAGGATCGCATTCTGCAGTTGGCGGAGCGGGCGCGGCCCTACTCCGACCGCATCGGTCTCGTCTCGATCGCGCTGTGCGATCACCCGGAGATCGAGGAGATCCTGACGCGCCTCGTGGAGATGGGATACAGCATCAGCCCGGCCTCGCTGCGTCTCGACGATCTGACGCCGACGATCCTGCGCCTGCTGCGCGCGAGTGGCGAACGGACCGTCACGATCGCGCCTGAAACCGGCTCCGACCGCCTTCGCCGCGTCGTCAACAAGACGATCACCAACGACGAGATCCTTCGCGCCGCCGAGATGATCTTCGAAAGCGGAATGGAGAACCTGAAGCTGTACTTCATGCTCGGGATTCCCACCGAAACAGACGACGACCTCGACGCGATCCGGGACCTGACGCTGCAGTTGCGCGAGATCATGCTGAAACACGCGCGCGGCCGCGGCCATGTCGGCCGCATCGTCGGCAGCGTGAACCCGCTCGTGCCAAAGCCAGGCACGGCGTACCAGTGGCTTCCCATGGAGGACGACCGATCGATCGAGCGCAAGATTGCGCGGGTGCGGAGCCTGATCGCGGGCGTCGACAACGTGTATTTCACGATCAAGTCGGAGCGGCACTCGCTGTACCAGGCCTTGCTGTCGCTCGGCGACCGCCGCGTCGCGCCGGCAATCGAAGCGGCCGAGCGCAACGGCGGCAACTGGCGTGCGGCGATCGCCGAGACCGGCGTCGACGCTGATTTCTTCATCTTCCGCGACCGTTCGCGCGATCGCGTGCTGCCGTGGGACATCATCGACGGCGGCATGAAGGACGGCTTCTTCCGCGCGGAAGCCGACAAGGCGATGCGGGCGGAGTGGACGCTGCCGCCGAAACGCCAGCGAGAGAACGCGCGGCTGCTCCTCCCGTTGCACGACGTCTCCTGAGTCTCGCGACTTGGCGCTCGCCGCGCTCGCCAGCCTCCTCGTCACCGCCGGACTCGCCGCGCTCAGTGTGGCCATCGTCGTGTCGATCACCGGTGGCTTCGTCATCGATGTTGGCCCGCTTCACCTTTCCGCTCATCGCCTCGGTCAGCCGCTGATTGCGGCTTCACTCGCGTTCGCACTCGGCGCGGCCGTCAGCCGACATCGCGTCCGCGACGCACTGGCGTTTCTCTACCAACGCCTCGAGGCGCATGCGCTCGCGATCGTCGTGGTGCTCGCCGCCACGACCGCCGGCATCGGCATCAGCTACGGCACCTACGCCGCATCCGGCGCCGACGCCGGCGGCTATCTGAGCGAGGCCAGACTCCTCGGCCAACGAGAGCTCGCGTTCGACGAACCGCTCGTGCGGCGCGTTCCGTGGCCTGACGCAGCCTGGACGTTCGCGCCGCTCGGCTTCAGGCCGGGGATGCGTCAGGGCGAGATCGTGCCGACCTACCCGCCTGGGTTGCCGTTCGTCATGCTGCTGGCGTCGCTCGCGGGGGGCGAGGCCGGCCCATTCCTCGTCGCGCCGCTGCTCGGCGCGGTGTGCGTGATCGCCACCTACCTGCTTGCCACGCGCACGCACAGCCGACGCGCCGGCATCGTTGCCGCGGCGCTCATGTCCACCAGCCCGGTGTGGCTGTTCCAGATCGTTCAGCCGATGAGCGATGTGCCGGCGACGGCGTTGTGGGCCCTCGCTCTCCTCGCCGCGGTCTCCGGCCGTGCGGTGTACGCGGGAGTCGCATCCAGCGTTGCACTCACGATGCGCCCGAACCTGTTTCCGCTCGCAGCCGCAGTGGCCTGGATCATTGCGTCGTGGCCAGACGACACGTGGACACCTCTCTCCCCACGCCGTCTACGCGTCGTCGCTACCTACGCCATCGCTGCATCGACCGGTCTCCTCGTCCTTGCCTTTGTCCAGTGGCGCCTGTACGGCAGTCCGCTGGCGTCGGGTCATGGCACCGTCGCCGAACTCTTCGACATCGCGAACATCGCGCCCAATGTCCGCGACTACGCGATACGGATCGCGCGCGGCGAGACCGCCGCACTGATCGCGCTCGCCGGCGCGACGGTGATCTTGGTGGCCACCCACCGGCAGTCCGGCGCGTCGCTCACACTCGCCGAGCCGCTTCGGCTGTTTGTCGCCACGGCACTGACTGTGTTTGTCTGCTATCTGCCGTACGGCGTCTTTCCGGACTGGTCGTACCTCCGCTTTCTACTGCCCGCCTTTCCAGCCGCGTTCGTTGTGGTTGGCGCGGTATCGGCAACCGCCGCCGAACGCATACCGCTCGTCCTTCGCGGGCCGATCGTCGTCCTCGGCCTCGTCGCCCTCTGCTCGCTCAACATCGTCATCGCGCGTCGGGAGAGCGTGTTCGACCTGTGGCGCTACGAATCGCGCTATCGCACCGCGGGGCGCTATCTGGATGCCGTGTTGCCGCAACACGCGGTGATCGTCACGTCCCAGGAGAGTGCGAGCGCGCACTACTACACGAGGCGTCCGGTCCTGCGATGGGATCTCCTTCCCTTTGACCTCGACGCGGCCGTAGACACACTGCGCCGTCTCGGGCGCCACCCGGTTCTGCTCGTCGAGGACTGGGAGGAGCCGGCGATCCGAGCGCGATTCCCCTCGTCGGCCCTGGCGCGGCTCGACTGGCGCTCGCGAGCGCGCTTCGGGACGACCACTCGCGTGCGCTACCTCGATCCGAACGATCGCGAGGAGGCGGGCGGCGCGAGCTCGAACATGCAAGACGACCTGCCGTAAGTGCGGGCCTCAGGGCCCAGGGCTCATGCCTCAGGGCTCAGGCCTCAGGCGAATCCGCCTTCCGCTCGTAAAGACCGCCTCTACGTGGTGACCGCGGTGCGCTCTTCGTATTCCGAGTACGCCTGCAGTACGAGTTCACGCAGCCGATCCTGGGCCGTGGCATCGCTATTCACCGGGCGAAGCAGCGAAAAGCTCCTCCGCTCGCCATTGACCACGTATTGGCGGGCGGGGAACGTGACGTTGCGGCCGTTGCCCGTGCGGCGCTCCCAGATCGCAAAACCAATCAGCTTGAGTCCCTCGAGCGGGCCGTCGGCGAAATGCAGCTCGGCGTCCGCGAGCTTTCCCGGCGGGTTGTTCTTCTCGTTCGGTGTGATTCTCACGACCACGGCGTCCTCCATGCCGCAGACGAGAGGCAAGACGATCGCCGGTGTGCGGGAAAGGCGCCCGATCCCGTAAGCGCGCTCAGATAAAGCGATTCCGCCGCGACGAAAAACACATGCCGTCGGGCGGCGCGACGCCTGACGACGACGGTTGTCAGGATTTCAGGAGGAGTACGTGCGCGATCGCCAGATCCCGGGCGTGTGTGAGCGTGAGCAGCGAACCGGTGGCGCCCATGCGGGCGAAGCGTGCCGCCGCGCCGTCGTGAAACCGCAGCGACGGCGGCCCGTGATGGCGCACGACTTCGATGCCGCGCCAATACACGCCGCGCGAGAAGCCGGTGCCGAGCGCCTTCATCGCCGCTTCCTTCGCGGCGAAACGTGCGGCAAACGACGGGCTGGCGTCGCGCTTGCCGCGGCAGTAGGCGATCTCCCCCTCGGTGAACACCTTTCGCAGGAAATGGTCGCCGTATCGGGTAATCGCCTCGGCGATGCGGCCGATCTCGGTGGCGTCCATGCCGCTTCCTATAATCTCCATGAGTGCCACTCTCATCCTACATGAGCCTGCCCGCGCTGCCCGATTCGTTCGAGTGGACGCAGGAGTCCTGGGGCGCCGCACTCCGGTGCAAGGCGGTGTCATCGGTCGCTCCTCACGTGTTCACGACCCGACAACTCTCGTTAACAGTGCCAGGAGATGAGCGACGTCTGGCCGAGGCCCTCGGTGCGCGCGCCGTGGCGATGGCGACGCAGGTGCACGGTCGTACGGTGATCGTCGTGCGTCAAGGCGTCGAGGTGCCGGCCGCACGGCCCGAGGCAGATGCCTTCGTGTCGAGTGCGTCGGACGTTGCGGTGGCCGTCCGCGCCGCCGACTGTGTGCCGCTCTTGATCGCCGATCGCGCTCGCGGCGTGGTCGCGGCGGTTCACGCGGGCTGGCGCGGCACGGCGGCACGAGTCGCCGTCGCCGCCGTCGACGCGCTCGCGCGCGAGTTCGGCTCTCAGCCATCCGATCTCGTCGCCGCTATCGGACCCAGCATCGGCCCGTGCTGTTATGAGGTGGGGAGCGAGCTCGTGGACGCGTTCGCGGCTGCGGGGCACGAGCGCTCTCTCATCGATCGCTGGTTCCTTGCGCCCGCCCCACCGCGCGGCTCACGCGAACGTCCGAACCTGCGTCTCGATGTGGCCGGTGCAAACCGAGATCAGCTTTTGCTCGCCGGCGTGCCGGAGGAGCAGATTCACCTCTCGGGTCTGTGCACGGCGATGCACCTCGACCTGTTGACCTCGTATCGGGCGGAAAAAGAGAAGGCAGGAAGGATTGTTGGAGCGATACGCGCCAACCTGTAATGCAGAATTCAGAATTCAGAATGCCATCCGGACCCGGAACCACGGAGTGAGCGCATGTCGACTTTCACCGTGCCCCTGCGATTCAGTTCCTGTCTGCATTCTGCATTTTGCATTCTGCATTCTGCATTACAGCGAAGCCTCATTTCGGCTGCCAGTTCATGATGATGGTAATCGGGCTGGGCTCCGATACGACGGCGGTCACCAGAAAGCGTTGGCCGTCTGGAGACGGCTCGTAGAACGACGTTGTCGACAGCGTGAACAACGCACGCGGAGCACCTGTCTCGAGCGTCGTCGAACGAGGTGTCACCGCGACGGTCATCAGCTTTCGATCCGGCGCGAGATAGAACAGCTCGCGTCCGTCTCGGCTCCACCGCGGCAGTGTGCCGCCGCCCACAGACACCTGAAACTTCGGACCCGGGCCAGGAAACGGCTGCACGTGAATCTCGGTCCGACCGGTTTCGTCCGACTGGTAGGCGACCCAACGACCGTCCGGCGAGAATCGGCCACGATCTTCGTCGAACGGCGTGCGTGCGATCTCAATCGGTTTCCGATCGCCAAACAGCGGCAGCGCGCGGAGATCGAGGTTCGACCTCGTGCTCACGGAGTAGAGGATGTAGCGTCCATCACCGGACCAGTCCCTCGGATGATCGAACTCGGACTCGTCCGGCTCGTCGAGCAGGACCGTCTCGCCTCCGGTACCGTCTGCGCGCCGTTCCCACACGACCGTCCCTTCCTGGTCGCCTTCCGCCTGGTGCGCGATGCGCGTGCCGTCGGGGGAGAAGACAATCGACGTGTCGTTCAACCCGTACGTGAGTCGGCGAGGCACGCCGCGCTCCGTGTCGAGCAGCCAGACGTTCGTGTTCCCGGCGATCGTGCGGGTCACGGCGACGCTGCGGCCATCGTGCGACAGATGGCTCAAGAGCAATTGCGTATCGTCGGGCGGGCCGACCGTGCCCACCGCACGTCCGGTTCGGTCGAGCCAGACGAGCTGCGTTTCTCCTGCCGAGGCGCGATACGCGATCGACCCGTTGGACGAGGAGGAAAAGGCGGCGAAGCCGAACAAGCCTCGGTCGACCAACACATTCGGCGCGACCGGTAAGAATCCCGGTTCGAGCGAAGTGAAGTCGGAGCTCGCGCGGCGCGCCAGCAGCGCGCCTTGTCGCGCGAACAGCACATGTGAGGGCAGGATCTGGTAACCGGACTCGCGATCGGAGAGTCGTCGTACCCGTCCGCTCTCGAGCGATCCCGCATACACCCCGCGCTCGTTCGGAACTCCCATCGCAAACAACAGGAATCGCCGTCCATCGGGAAGAAACTGTGGCCAGCGGTGCGTTACCTGTCCTGGCAACAGATCGGTGACGGGCTTTGCGGTTCCGCCTTCGGCTGGAACGACGAAGAGCGGCCCAATGCCGCTCCCCATGAGAATCGTGCCGTCGTTGTTCCACGAAGCGCCTATGGACGCGCGGCTGGCAAGTGTCCTAACGAGACCGCTGCCGAGATCGATGCGCTTCAGCGCGCCAGTGGCGGTGAATCCGATCGATCGACCGTCGGGCGACCAGAACGGCATGCGTCCGCCTTCGGTCCCAGCGAGCGGTCGTGCGTCCTGCGCATCGAGCGTTCGGAGCCAGAGCCGCGGCGGATCCTGTCCGGCCTGAAACACCACGCTCCGGCCGTCCGGTGCGATCGCAAGTGACAGTGGATCCTGGGCCGGCGGTGTCACGATCTCGAGTCGCGTCTCGAGCAGTTCGGCCGTGTTGCGCGGGGCGAACGCGAGTGCGAGCAACGCCAACACCGCAACGAGCGCGCTCCCATAGGCCAGGGGCGCACGCCACCGGCGCTCGCGCAGCGTCTTCTCCTGCTCGCTCAGAGGCTGGTCGAACGCGCCTTCGATGACGAGGCGGACGTCAGCGCTGTCGTGCAGTCGTTGCTTCAGATCCTTCTGAAGACACCGATGGAGGCACAGCCGCAGCGATGCCGGCGTGTCGGCCGGGAGCGCGCTCCAATCCGGCTCCGCCTTGATCAGGTTCGCCAGCACATCGGCGACATCGTCGCCTTTGAACGCTGCCTCGCCGGTGAGCATCTCGTACAGCACGCAGCCGAACGCCCAGATGTCGGCGCGTCTATCGACGATGCGGCCGCGCGCCTGCTCGGGGCTCATGTACGGCGCGGTGCCCAGCAGCACGCCATCTTGCGTGCCGCCGACGGTCATGGTCGGTGACTCGGCGACCTCAGATCGATGACCCACGCTGCTTGCGCGCGCCAGCCCGAAGTCGAGCACCTTCACGCGCCCCTCGGGCGTGATTTTGATGTTCGCCGGCTTCAGGTCGCGGTGCACGATGCCGCGCTCGTGCGCCGCCTCGAGTGCGTCGATCACCTGGCGCGCGATGCGTACCACGTCATCGATGGGCAGCCCCCGTCGTGGTGTCGTCGACACCGCCTGCGTAGCGATGTGATCGGCGAGCGTGTCGCCCTCTACCAATTCGAGGACGAGCGCTTTGACCGGCAGGCCCCCTGTCGACGCGACGTTCTCGTGAACGCCGTAGATGGAGGCGATGTTCGGATGGTTGAGCGAGGCCAGCACGCGCGCTTCGCGTTCGAAGCGCGCCTGCCGGTCCGGATCGGCGAGCCAGAGATCGGGCAGAATCTTGAGTGCCACGTCGCGACCAAGCGTGGTGTCGCGTGCCCGATAGACGCGTCCCATGCCGCCGGCGCCGAGAAATCCGATGATCTCGTACGACCCGAGGTGTTCGCCAGAGAGCAGCGTCTGACCCCGGCGATCGAGCACGTCTGCGACCGCCTCAATAACGTGGCCGCGCAATCGATCATTGATGGTGTGTTCGAAGATCGATCCTCGGGCCGTGTCCGCGTTCAGCAGCGATTCGACGTCGGCCTGCAACGAGCGATCACCGCCGCACAATTCGTGAAGGAGCGCCTGACGATCCTCGGCGCGACACACGACTGCTGCATCGAAGATCGCCTTGATGCGCTGCCACCGATCGCTCTCGCTCACGCCGATTCCTGCGGCCGGCCGCTCGTCATCCGGCGGTAGAGCCAGGCTTTCGCGCTGCGCAGCTCTCGTGCGACGGTCGATCGCGAGATCGACATCGCACCGGCGACTTCGTCTTCGGTGAGGCCGCCGAAGTAACACAGTTCGACGATGTTGCCCTGGCGCTGGTCGAGGCGCGCCAGCTCCGACAACGCCTGATCGAGCATCAGCAGATCACATCCGCGCGGATCGACGCTCGCCAACTCGCCGTCGAGCGTCACGCGCACCGCTTGTCCCGGACGTTTCGCCGCAGCACGGGCCCGAGCGTGATCGACCAGGACGCGCCGCATCATCTGCGACGCCAGCGCAAAGAAGTGCGTGCGGCTCTGCCAATCGACGCGCTGCTGCCCGAGCAGGCGCACATAGGCTTCGTGCACGAGTGCGGTCGGCTGCAGCGTGTGGCCTTTGCGGTCGCGGCGAAGTTGACCCGCAGCGCGCCGTCGCAGCTCGTCGTACACGAGCGGCAACAGCTGCTCCTGGGCGTCGGGGTTGCCCGCCGACCAGGCGCGAAGCAGTTGGGTCACGACCGCCGTTGACGCCGATCGCATGTGCCCACCCCGATCCCAGCCCATGACACAACCGAGCCAGTTCTTCCGCGTTATGTGGTGATCGCGAACTCTGCCACCTCGGCTGCAAGCGAGTCAAGCCAGACAGGCGCGAGTGTGCATCTTTGAGAAGGGGACTGATCACCCAGACGGGAGCGGTGTCATGGTCTTGCTCAGACTCGTGTTGACTGCGGTCGCGCTGATCGCAATCGTGTCCTCGTACCCAAAGGCCGCGCCTCAATTCTCCGACTGGACTGCACCGGTCAATCTCGGCGCTCCTGTCGATTCCACGTTCGCGGATGCCGGTGCCGCGATTTCCAAGGACCGATTGAGTCTGTATTTCCACTCCAACCGGCTCGGAGGCTTGGGATCGACGGATATCTGGGTGTCGCAGCGTGCGAGCGAGGATCAGCCATGGGGCGCACCGGCTAATCTCGGTAGCGCCGTCAATACACCCAGCGCCGAGGCTGTTCCCGCGCTGTCTCGCGACGAGCACTGGTTGTTCTTCAACAGCGACCGTCCCGATGGGCTTGGAGCCGTCGATATCTGGGTATCCTATCGACAGCACGTTCACGACCCGCTCGATTGGCAGCCGGCGGTGAACCTCGGTTCTGGAGTCAATTCGCTGTCAATGGACGCCGCGGCCACCTATTTCGAAAACGAAGACGGCAGTGCGGCGCAGCTGTTCTTCCACAGCGATCGACCTGGTAGTAGCGCAACCGATATCTACGTAAGCGAGCGCTTCCCGAACGGGACGTTCGGTCCGGCGCAGCTGGTTGCCGAACTCAGTAGCCTCGGACTCGACCAACGTCCATCAATCCGGTTCGATGGACTAGAAATGTTCTTCTTTTCGGACCGGCCCGGCACGATCGGGACCGTCGACATCTGGGCAGCGACGCGAGCGACAGTGCTGGATCAATGGTCCACGCCGACGAATCTGGGGCCGATCGTAAACACCACCTTCGGCGAGGCGCAGCCGTACATCGCATCAGACCGGCAAACGCTGTTCTTTACGTCCGCGCGACCGGGCGGGATGGGGGGCCAGGATATCTGGATGACGACGCGCAGCAAGCATTAGAGCTGCCCCTGATCCATCGCCTCGTTCGCCAGGCGGTCCGCGTCCTTGTTGAACTCGCGACGGACGTGCTCGAACGTGACGCGGCCGATCGTTCGCGCCAGCGCCCGCGCTTCTTCGTAGAGCGGCTGCAGACCGGGGTTCTTCACGCGATACTCGCCGCGCATCTGTTTGATCAGCAGTTCCGAGTCGGATCGGATGCGCAGCTGCGAGACGCCGTGCTCGGCGGCCCATCGCAGCGCCGCCAAGAGGCCGCTGTACTCGGCGACGTTGTTGGTGCAGGTGCCGAGAAACTCCTTGAGCTCGACGATAGTGCCGTCCGGCTGCTCGACGCGCACGCCGTAACCGGCGGGACCAGGATTGCCACGGGAGCCGCCGTCGATGTTGGCGATGGCGGAGCCGCCGCGGGTTTCACCGAACAGCGACGGCTGGCTCATTGAGCGGGTGTGCGGCGTAATTCAAAATGCAAAATTCAAAATGCAAAAGGGCGTGTAGTTCGAGTGCGAACCATTTTGCATTTTGCATCTTGCATTTTGCATTTCGTTACGCGGGTCAGGTGCGGACGACGGCGTGTTCGACCGGCGGCGGCGGCGGGACCCAGTAGAGCACGCGCTGGCAGCTCTCGCACTGGATGATGGTGTCGTTGTGCCGGACCTGCTGGAACACGGGCGGGCGCAGCCGGACATGGCACAGCGAGCAGAGGCCGTCGCGCGTGGCCGAGGAGATCGCGACACCTTTGCGTACCCGCGCGACCTGCTCGAACAACGCCATCAGTCGCGGCTCGATGTCCTTCACCAGCGCGGCGCGCGCCTCGGTCGCCTTGGCCAGCCGCGTCTCTTCCAGCGTGAGGTCCTCGGCCAGGATTTTCTTCTCGGCCTCGATCGCTTTCTGTTGCGAGGCGAGCGCGGCTTCGGCCTTCTTGACGTCGGCGGTGAGGGTGTCGTCTTCGACCATGCGCTCGAGCACCTTCTCTTCGACAGAGCCGAGATCGGTTTGGGCAGTCGCGATCTCGTGCTGCATCGCCTGGTACTCGCGATTGGTCTTCACCTCCATGAGTTGATCTTTGAACTTGGTGAGGCGGCCCTGGTAGACGGCGACGTCTTTCTCGAGCGCGCGGCGCGCATCGTGGTTGACCTTGAGCTGCTCTTTCGCCGTGTCGACGGCCTGCTTGGCGCCAC
>DASRJR010000318.1:0-9291 GCA_035649395.1 Vicinamibacterales bacterium | reverse complement strand
TCGGCCTCCGTTACGGCGTTCACGAGATAGTGGATGCCGTAGTTCAGATAGACGTACGCGACCCCAGGCGGCCCATAGAGCGGGGCGTTGCGCCGCGTCGGCCCGGGTGCCGCGTGGCAGGCGGGATCGTCTTCACCGATATAGGCCTCGGTCTCGACGATCATGCCTGCGGCAGTGCCGGCAGGTGTGCGGTGCACGAGCACCTTGCCAAGCAGGTCTTGCGCAACAGTCAGTGTTGGGCGCTCATAGAACTCGCGGGGCAGAACCCTGACCGTTTGAACCCGTTGCACCTCTTGAACTCTTTGAACCCTACCGAGCGGCATAAGCATTCGATCGCCCGTCCGCCAGCACCTGTCTCAGCGCCCGTCCGGTGTGTGAGGCCTCGATCTGCGCCACCTGCTCCGGCGTCCCACTGGCAATCACTTCTCCACCGCCTTCACCACCCTCGGGTCCAAGGTCGATGAGGTAATCCGCCGTCTTGATGACGTCGAGGTTGTGCTCGATCACGAGCAGCGTGTGTCCAGCCTCCACGAGCTTCTTGAACGCGGTGAGCAGCTTGGCAATGTCGTCGAAATGCAGCCCGGTCGTCGGCTCATCGAGGATATACAACAGCCGCTCGCCGCCAATCGATGACAGGTGCGCGGCGATCTTGATCCGCTGCGCCTCGCCACCCGACAGGGTCGTCGCCGGCTGGCCCAATCGGAGATAGCCCAGCCCGATTTCGTCCAGCACGTGAAGCCGCCGCAGCACTTTCGGTGACGTACTGAAGAACGCCAGCGCCTCGCGCACGGTCATCGCCAGCACCTGATGGATGTTCTTGCCGCGATACTTCACCTCGAGCACCTGCGGCTTGAAGCGCATGCCGTCGCACTGGTCGCACGGCACGAAGACGTCGGCGAGAAACTGCATCTCGACGCGCACTTCGCCCTCGCCCTGGCACGCCTCGCAGCGTCCGCCAGGCACGTTGAACGAGAAGTGACTCGCCGTGAGCCCCCGCGCGCGGGCGTCCTTCGTCAGCGAGAACAATTCGCGAATCGGATCGAATGCCTTGAGATACGTCACCGGATTGGATCGCGGTGTCCGACCGATTGGCGTCTGATCGACCAGCGCGACGTCGGTGATGTACTCGAGCCCGGTGATCTCACGGAACGATCCGACGCGACGATCCCAGTCGCCTTTCGCGCGCTTGATCGCCGCGTAGAGCACGTCGTGGACGAGCGTCGACTTCCCGGACCCGCTGACGCCCGTCACGCACGTCAACGTGTTCAGCGGGATCTGAATGTCGATGTCTTTGAGGTTGTGCTCCGTGGCGCCCTTGAGCCTGATCTTCTGGCCCGTGCCGCGGCGCCGCGGTGACGGCACCGGGATCGCCAGCTCGTTCCGCAGGTACTTGGCCGTCAACGATCGCGTCTCGGTCAGCAGCCCCGGCAGATCGCCGGAATAGACGACGCGCCCGCCCTGCTCGCCGGCACCGAGCCCCAAATCGACGATGTGATCGGCGACGCGAATCATGTCTTCGTCGTGCTCGACGACGAGCACCGTGTTTCCCTGATCGCGCAGTTGTCGCAGGATGTCGATGAGCCGCTGGTTGTCGCGCGAGTGCAGCCCGATTGAAGGCTCGTCGAGCACGTACAAGGTGCCCACCAGTGCCGACCCGAGCGAGGTGGCCAAATTGATCCGCTGCGACTCGCCGCCCGAGAGCGTCGACGACAGTCGATCGAGCGTGAGATAGTCGAGGCCAACATCGCTCAGGAACGTCAACCGTCGTCGAATCTCGCGCAATACCTTGTCGGCAACCGCCGCTTCGCGTTCGCTCAGCTGCAGATCAGCGAAGAACTTCTGGGCACCAACAACGGTCAGCGCCGAGACCTGGTCGATCGTCTGTCCGCCGACCTTCACGTTTCTCGCTTCGCGGCGCAGCCGGGCGCCGCTGCAGTCGGGACAGGCCAGATAGCCGCGATAGCGGCTGAGAAAGACGCGGACGTGCACCTTGTATTTCTTCCGCTCGAGCCATCGGAAGAAACCGCGCACGCCCTCGTAGTCGCCATCGCCGTCGACGACGAAGGCGCGCTCGTTGTCGCTCAGCTCTGACCATGGCACGTCGAGACGAATGCCCACTTTCTTCGCCGCGCGTTTCAGATCGGCCAGCTGCGCCCGGTAATGCGGCTTGCTCCACGGCTCGATCGCGCCCTGCGAGATCGCCTTCGACGCATCGGGCACGACGAGGCTCATGTCGAGCTCGATGATGTTGCCGAACCCGTGGCAGGTCGGACACGCCCCGAACGGGTTGTTGAACGAGAACAGACGTGGCTGTGGCGTCTCGTAGGCGATGCCGCAGGGGCGACATTCGAATCGCTCCGAGAACTCGAGCCGTTTCGGGTCGCCGTCGAGGACCACCGCAAACGCCGCGCCGCCGCCTTCGCGATACGACGTCTCGACGGAATCGGTGAGGCGGCTGCGGAGGTCACCCTCGATGCGGATTCGATCGACCACGACCTCGAGCGAGGTTCGCGACCGGAGCGACGCGGGATCGATGTCGTCGAAGCTGACGGCCTGGCCATCGATGAGCAGTCGGCCGTAGCCGCGCCGGCGCAGCGCCTCGAGCGCTGCGGCAATGGGATCGACCGTCCTGGCCACCGGCTCGAGCGCGAGCGCCTCAACCTCTTCGGCGGTCTCGGCGTTGGAGGCTGGGGTCGTGGCGGACATCGATATCACCGGCAACTCGAACCCAATCAGCACTCGCGTGCCGGCCGGCAGATCTCCCAGTCGCTTTGCCACGACTTCCGCCGTCTCACGAACGACCTCCTGCCCGCACTGGCGGCAGAACGTCCGCCCGACACGTGCGAACAGCAGCCGCATGTAGTCGTGAATCTCGGTGGTCGTGCCGACCGTCGAGCGCGGGTTGCGGACGCTGTTCTTCTGACGGATGGCGATCGCCGGGCAGATACCCTCGATGCGATCGACGTCCGGCTTCTCCATCCGCTCGAGGAACTGCCGTGCATACGCGGAGAGCGACTCGACGTAACGTCGCTGGCCTTCGGCGTAGATCGTGTCGAAGGCGAGTGACGACTTCCCCGATCCGCTGACACCGGTAATGATGGCGAGCCTCCCGGCGGGCAGCGTGACGTCGATATTCTTCAGGTTATGCGTGCGCGCACCACGGACGACGAGAGGGTTTCGAGCCTTTGGCGTCCTGATGCTGGTTGGTGTCCCCACGGTAGCGATTTCCCGGTTGACCGTAAGGAGACCATGTTACTACACGAGGTTTGGTCGGGGGGCTTTCGCGGCTCCAGCCGCGCGAGCGCTCGCGTGTTCTGCCACACCGCTGTCGCCAGCGCCACGAGCATTCCCACGATTGCAACGAGCCCCCCGAAATCGAACAGCGGCATCCGTCCAAGGGGACCGAGCGGAACGTGCGGGTTCCCGGGCAGGAAGATGGTGCCAATCGCGAGCAGGATACGGAGCTCGGTCGGGCCAACGCCAAACGACGAAATGCGAAAGACCCCGCGCGTCGTCGTCGCCAGGAACACTTCGCCGGCGACGAGCAGGTAGGCAATCAGCACGCCGAGAGCGATCACCGGATTCATATAGCTCGACGCGGCCAACCCGGCGAACAGCATCGTCGTTCCGACGATATCGAGCACGTGATCGACGTAGTAGCCGTAGCGCGGCCGCTCGACCGCGCGCACGCGCGCGAGGGTGCCATCGAGGCTGTCGCCGAACCAGTTCACCGCGAGCGCCGCGACGACGATCCACACGGCGTGGGCATCGAACCGCAGCAGCCAATAGCCGGTGCCCGCGGCCGCCATCGCGACGAGGGCGAGACACGTCAGGTGGTCGGAATGGATCCGGCGCGGTAAGCGCTTCGCCATCCAGATCAACAGTTGCTTCTCGGCTCGAGCGAGCACGCTCCGATGCTCCCGGACGTGAACGTGGTCAGCCATTGGTCGCCTCCACACCATAGTGTGTAAGCGGCCGACAGATCGGCTCACGCAGTGTAGGCCGGGCCTTCCAGGCCCGGCGCGTCGCGCCCGGCGAACTCACGAACCCAGATACGATGGAGTCCGCATGACCGACGCCGCAATCGTCCTGACGCTCGCCGGGAGTCTCGGCGCCGCACTGATATTCGGCTACATCACACAGCGCCTTGGCCTGTCGCCCATCGTCGGCTATTTGATCGCGGGCCTCGCAATCGGGCCGAACACGCCAGGCCTGGTCGCCGACACGCACATCGCCGAGCAGTTCGCCGAGATAGGCGTCATCCTGCTGATGTTCGGCGTCGGTCTCCAGTTCCACCTCGAGGAGCTGCTGGCCGTCCGCCGCATCGCCATACCGGGCGCCCTGGCCCAGGGCGCCGTCGCGACGGTGCTCGGAGCGCTCACGGCGCGTGGGTATGGCTGGTCGTGGACGGCGGCGGTCGTCTTCGGACTCGCACTGTCGATCGCGAGCACGGTCGTCCTGGTGCGAGTGCTGTCCGATCGCCGGCAGCTGCATACGGTGGCCGGCCATATCGCGATCGGCTGGCTCGTCGTTCAAGACGTGCTGGCGGTCCTGGTACTCGTGGTGCTGCCCGCGCTGAAGACCGGCTCCACCCCGGCCGCACTCGCGGTGAGCGTGATCGGCGCGCTCCTGAAGGTTGCGGCGCTCGTGGCGGTTGTCGCGATCGGGGGACGACGTCTGATTCCGGCCATGCTCGACCGAATCGCCGCGACGCGTTCGCGCGAACTGTTCACGCTCAGCGTGTTGGCGCTCGCGATCGGCCTGGCTGTCGGATCGGCGGCGCTATTTGGCGTCTCGATGGCGCTCGGCGCCTTTCTCGCCGGCATGGTTGTCGGGAGCTCCGACTACAGTCTTCGAGCAGCGACCGACGCGTTGCCGATGCGCGACGCGTTCGCCGTGCTGTTCTTCGTCTCGGTCGGCATGCTGCTGAACCCGGCCGCGCTGCTCGACCACCCGTGGCCGATCGTCGCGGCGCTCGCGGTGGTGATGATCGCGAACCCGCTGACGGCGGCGGCCGTCGCCTGGGCGATGCGATATCCGGCGCGCACGATCGTCGTCGTCGCTCTTTCGCTCGGCCAGATTGGCGAGTTCTCGTTCATCCTCGTCACGCTCGGACGCGATCTGGCACTCGTGCCGGCCGTGGCACTCGATGCTGTGGTCGCAACGGCGATCCTCTCGATCACCATCAATCCACTCGCGTTCAAGGCGATTGAGCCGTTGGAACGCTGGTTGGCGCAGAAACGGTTGAACTCCATCGCCGCCGATCCGCAGGGTCTCGAGGTTGGCGCTTCGTCCTCACTCGATCCCGAAGGGCGGGCGATCGTGATCGGATACGGGCCCACAGGTCGCACCGTGACTCGCCTGCTCACGGAAAACGGGATCTCACCGACGGTGGTCGATTTGAACATCGACGCCGTTCGGGGGCTGCGCGATCAAGGCTTGTCGGCGGTGCACGGCGATGCGCGGCATCCGGAGACGCTCGTCTCGGCGGGATTGCCGCACGCGGCGACGCTCATCGTGAGCGGTGTCGAGGCGGGGTCGCCCGAGATCATCAGAGGCGCGCGAGCGATCAACCCGCGGATCCATATCTTCGTCCGCGGCAGCTATCTGCGCGACGTGCCGCCGCTGCGCCAGGCGGGCGCGGAGCAGGTGTTCTCAGGAGAAGGTGAAGTGGCGCTCGCGATGACGGAGGCGGTGCTCCGGCGTCTGGGGGCGACGCCGGATCAGATCGACCGAGAACGGGATCGAGTGAGGCAGCAACTCAATCTTTGATTAGTGATTTGTGATTAGTGATTCGTTGTTGATTGACGATTGACGATTGTTGATTGAGACCGCACCGAGCTGACTTGGGCCTGCCCGGCCATCACTCCGTTTCTCATCTTTCAATCAAGAATCAGCAATCACCAATCAACAACGAATCACCACTCAAAGATCACAAATCAACAATCGGTCTACTTCCGCACAAATTTCTGCACGGCACGATTGACACTATCCGCCACCCACAGCTCGCCCTTGGGGCTCACCGCGATGAAGTGTGCTTCGCCGAACTCACCGACGCCGTTGCCCGCCTTGCCGACGACCGCCTGCACGTTACCCTGAAGATCGAGCTTTACCACCTGGCCGGCGAATCCGTTGACCATGAAGATCGCGTCCTTGCGGATGTCGAGCCCGCACGGCAGCCCCGCCACCTTGACCTCGCGGACGAAGGTGCCCTTGTCGTCGAAGATCTGGATGCGCTGGTTCTCACGGTCGGTAACCCAGAGCAGCCCCTTCGCATCGATCGCGATGCCGTGCGCGACGTCGAACTTGCCCGGCTCCTTCCCCTTGCCGCCCCAGGAGGTGATGAACTTGCCGGTCTTGTCGAACTTGAGCACGCGCGGGTCGCCTTTGGCCCCCGGTGTGTGCCCCTGCGCGATGAAGATGTCGCCGTTGGCGGCGATGATGACGTCGTTGGGCTCGTTCAGGCGGCGCGAGCCGGTGGCCTCGTTCCACTCGCCCTGCTCACCTTTGGTGCCAATGGTCATCAGCGTCTTGCCGTCGGGGCTCATCTTGGCGACGTAGTGCGCGCCGACGTCGGTGACCCAGATGTTGCCGTCGCGATCGATGCGAAGGCCGTGCGTCCGCATGAACAGCCCTTCGCCGAACGCACGAATGAACTTGCCGTCCGCGTCGAATTCAGCCAGCGGCTGCGGCCCTCGATTGAGCACCCACAGGTGCCCCTTGGCATCGAACGCCACGCTCGCCGACGCGCCGATCGTGGTGCCCTCGGGCAACGTGATCGGATTGGCCACCGCGACGTAGTCGAGCGGCGACGCAGTCTGCGGCACCAACAGCGCAGGATCCGACGGCCGCTGCGCGATCGCGATCGTACCGCTCATGAGGACGACGAACACCGCACCGATCACGCGCTTCATAAGCGATCTCCCGCAGTGTAGGCCGGGCCTTTAGGCCCGGCGGCAGGGACGAGTCGTTGGAACCGCCCGAGTCTAACTCAAATATTCTTCATCGCCTCACGAACGCTGAGCGGACTCAAGCGCTCCCGATTCGCCGTCACATATCGCCGCACTTCGCGCGGATCCGTCCACGCGTACTGACGCAGCGCCCATCCAATTGCCTTCCGCAGGAAGAACTCTTTGCTCTCGAGGCTCGGCTCGATACAGGCGTAGAGCAAGTCGAGATCGGTCTCGCGCCGGAAGCCAAGCTGACACAGGATGGCCGCGCGCCGCTTCCACATGTCTCGGTCCGTCGACCAGCGACGCATCAGCGGCTTCATGCGACGCGGCTCGGCGCGCAGGATGTCGCCGAGCTGGTGCGACGCGATCACGTCCACGAAGTCCCACCACGCACCGGTGACGATCATCTCCTCGAACATCGGGAGCGAGGCCATGGTCCGGTACGGCGCGTAGGCTTTCAGATCGCTCAGGCCGATGGCGGCGTAGCGCTCTTCCCGGTATTTCGCCCCGCGCCACAGCTCGAGCACGACGTCGCGCCACTCCTCGGCCGAGGCGAGCCGGTGATCGGGGAAGATCTTCCGCCACAAGGCTTTCTGCACCGGAGACGACACGCCCCGATATGGCATGTCGGACTTCATGTAGGCCTGCATCTGCGGGGCCTTGACCGGGTCGGCCGCCTCTGTGAGGCCGGCACGAACCGCGACGACGAGCGGGTGCGTCATAGGGGTAGCCGTCGTAGGGGCCGCGTTTACGGCCCGCGGCCCCGTAGGGGCGGCTTCAGGCGGCCCGCAGTATACTCATGACGTTTCGTGGACCAACTGGTGTGCAGGGGGAGGGCTTTGCGGCCCGGGGAGGTTCGTTGATGCGCGCACTATTGACGATAGGGTTGGCGGCGGCCCTGGTTGCGGGAGCTCGTGCCCAGAGCACCGAGCTGAAAGTCGGAGACACGGCGCCTGATTTCAGCCTGCAGGCATCCGACGGCAAGACCTACAAGCTGTCGGACTACAAGGGAAAGAAGGCCGTCGTCGTGGCCTGGTTCCCGAAGGCGTTCACGCAGGGCTGCACGATCGAGTGCAAGTCGCTCGCGGAGAACGGCGACAAGATCCGGATGTACGACGTGGCTTACTTCATGGCCAGCGTCGACAACGTCGAGGACAACACCAAGTTCGCCAAGGCGACCAGCGTGACGCTGCAGAGCCGCGGCGGCGGGCCTGCGAACGTCGTCGAGAAGAAGGAAGCGGACTTCCCGCTGTTGGCCGATCCGACCAAGGAAACGGCGACCAAGTACGGCGTGCTGATGCCGAACCCGCCCGGATTCGCGAACCGCTGGACGTTCTACATCGACAAGCAGGGCAAGATCGCCTTCATCGAGAAGCAGGTGAAGCCGGCCTCGTCTGCTGAAGACATGATCGCGAAGCTCGCCGAGCTCAAGGTGCCGATGAACCACAAGTAGGTAGTACGTAGGGCCGTCTTCAGGCGGCCCTCCCGTTCTTCGTCGGGGCCGCCGTCGGGGGCGGCCCTTCGTTTTTCGCCATGTCGTGTCCGGCTTTAGCCGGACCGCCGCACGCCCGCGCGGGACGCGACGTGCTAGGATCAGTTGTTCGTCGCGGCGCGTGGCGCCGCCCCACCGTGTGCCGGCGTAGCTCAGTTGGTAGAGCAGCTGATTCGTAATCAGCAGGTCACCCGTTCAAGTCGGGTCGCCGGCTCCAGCCTCCGCTCATTTCCCGCGGAGGCTGTCCGCCGGAGCTTTAGCGTAGGCGGACCTCCGCTCGCATCGAGCTACGGCTGGCAGGCCAGTTTCCATAAATGAACCGTTGCGACGATGAAATCGGGCTGACTGTGATGAGTTGCGTTCCGCTACTGAGCGGCAGCGAAATAGCCAAGCACCAGTCGAACGACGCTCTGACGGGTGTGAGTCACGGTCCTACGGACCGCCCCCGGGTACCGCTTCCGTAAAGTCTGATATCGGGCGCACCTCGACCTGTCGAAGGTACAAGCGATGGGCGTTGCAAAGTCTTGCGCGTCAGCGCACTGCACTCCTTACCCCAAACGCACGGCGCTGCATTCGTTTAGTCCATTGCCGATAATCGCGCTATGAGTCTGCCTCAGGCACACGACGAACAGATTCCCGACGGACGTATTCAGAAAACACGGGGAGCGGAGCGCTGGGTATTCGCAGTCGGAGTGCTCATTCTCCTGGGACTGCTGGGGCACGTGCTCAATCAGCAACGTGCAACGACGCGCACATCTGACACTCATGTCGCGTCGGCTCCAACGCCCGCCCCGGCCGAAACAAAGACTGACGCGACTCAGCAAAGCCCGATCACTCACAAGGCGG
>DASRJR010000317.1:0-11130 GCA_035649395.1 Vicinamibacterales bacterium | reverse complement strand
CACACTTCGAGAATGCCCTCGGCATAGTCCTGGGGACGGCTGCCGGATGCCAGGACCGACTCGTCGCAGGCGCGCTCGCGCTCCTCGATCAGCCGCCGCTCGATCCACCACACCACCGGGTGGAACCAGAAGACCGTCTCGACCGCCATGTGAATCGCGGCGGCGAGATTGTCATGGCAGCGAATGTGGCAGCGCTCGTGTGCGATCAGCGCGCACAGTTGCTCGGGTGGCAGACGCTCGACCAGGCCTTCGGGCAGCAGCAACCGCGGGCGACGGATGCCGACAACACCAGGCTCCGGCATCGCGGGCGAGGACATGACGGCGAGATCAGACGCGCCGTACTGGGCCTCGAGCTGCACCGCGGTCGCGCGGCTCAGCGCCGCTCTGATCGGCAGCCACTGCTGCCACCACCGCAACAGCGTGACGACTGCACCCGCACACCAGACAGCGAGCACGATCCACGGCCACAGGGGCGGTGACGCTGGCGTGACGGCGGGCACCGCGACGACGATATCGGCTGGCGTCAGGACTTCCTGCATCACGAAGGAGAGCGCCGGTTGCACGACGGCCGGAGCGGCACGCCACTGGAGCCGCTCGCCCAGGCTCACCAGCATCGAGAGCGGCACCAGAAACTTGATCGACGCCGCCGTCCACAGCCAGAAGCGCACCCGCGCGCCGTTACTCCGCAATGCCATCGTCGCCAGCCACACGAGCACGGCGAACAGCGTCGATTGCCAGAGATGATCCACGAGCGCCAGCGAGAGCCCGACTGTCATCGCGGTCCACCCTTCTTCAGCAGCCTTTTCAGCGCGTCTTCGGCTTCCTTGATGTCCTCGAGCGTCAGCCGCCCCGATTCGACGAGGCGCGCCATGACCGGCTTGGGCCGGCCGCCAAACAGGTTGAGCAGCTCATCGACGAGCGTGGTGTGCGCCTGATCGCGGGAGATCGCGGCCTCGAAGATATTGGCCTTGCTGATTCGCTTGACGCAGCGAACCGCTTTTTTCTTCTCCAAACGATAGACGACGGTCTGCACCGTCGTAAACGCCGGGCGCCCTTTCGCCGGCAGTCCGTCGTGGAGCTCGCGGATCGAGCAGGCGCCTCGCGTCCACAGCACTTCGAGGATCTGCAGCTCGGGCCTGGTCAATGATGTGCGTCCCATGCCACCAACTATGGTTGGAGATGAGTAAACTATATCTATAGTTCAAAATGCAAGAGGGGGCCTGTCTGGCCCGGATCGACACAGGCTTCGCCGCAGGTGTGGCGACGCGAGATCGAGCCGAGCGGCGCGCCTGACGAGGCCTACTGACCCAGCGGAACGAGCACGAGGAACTGGCGGCCGTCGGGCATCAGGTCGAACTGGCGGCGATACTCGGCCTGCGCGAACCCCTTGATCGGGAGCGGCGTCGGCTCGATCTTCGACGTCATATCTTTCATGTTCACGGCGAGCCGGAACAGCTGATGGTTGCGATCGAAGTAGAGCGCTTGGCCATCGGGCATCCACATCGGATGCGAGCCGCCGTCACGACTGAGCTGATAGCGCTGGCCGGTTTGTGGAAACGGCTCGATCCACACCTCGTAACGGCCCGTCTCGTTGGACGCATACGCCATCCACTTGCCATCCGGCGACATCGCGCTGCTGTGTTGTGCCGAGTCAGGAAAATCGACCAGCCGAGTGACCGTTCGGGACTTCAGGTCGAACAGCGAAATGCCGTAGTCGCGCTGACCGGTCAGCGTCAGGAAGCGCATCTGCGATCCACCAGCAGTCCAACCCTCACCGGCTCTCGTGTCGATCAGATGCTCGGCATCCCCGGTGCCGTCGGCGCGACGCCAATAGACGGCGTCAGGTCGATCGGCACTCGACACGATGAATACGAGACGTTGGCCGTCCGGTGTCCACATCGGCGCCCAGTTGATTTGACCAACGACGAGCGGGAGAGCCTTCCGTCCAGCGATGTTCGAGATGTCCGCGGTCCAGAGCCGCGGCCCGTCGGGGCCCTTCAGGTCGCGCGTTTCGAAGGCCACGCGTGTGCCGTCGGGCGACACACGCGGCGCGTAGACCGTCGGCGGGAGCTGACCCAGAACTTTCTTCGTGCCGTCCAGATCGACGAGCGTCAGCTCGAAGCCGGCGGGCATCTGCCCACGCGCGCCACTGACGGCCACCAACATGGCGAGCGCGGCCAGCACGAAGTCATTGCGAACAATGCGTCCAATCATCTGCTCACCATCCGCGAAATGGTCGATTCACTCCGCTGTCAGCGTCTCAACCGGATCAACCGCCGCTGCCCTTCGAGCCGGCACGTAACTCGCCAGCGCCGCAGCCATGCCGAGTACGCCGAGCACCCCGGCATACGTTGGAGGATCGAGTCGCTCGACGCCAAACAGCAGCGACGACATCAACTGCGTCAGCGCCACGGCGGTGAGGAGACCGACGCCCGCGCCAACGCTGGCCAAGACAAGCCCCTGACGCACGAACATTTGTATGAGCTCGGATGGCGCTGCCCCGAGCGCCAGCCGGATGCCAATCTCCCGCGAACGCTGCGCGACGATGTAGGCAATCACGCCGTAGATACCAATGATGCCGAGCACCAGGGCCATCGCTGCGGCGATTCCCAGCATCACGAGGGCGAACGACGTCCGCGCCATCGACTCGTCGTACAGATCCTTCATCGTCCGGACGAGGAACACGGGCATGCTCGGGTTCAGCGACCACACGGCACTCCGGATCCCGTCGAGCAAGCTCTCACGGCCCGCCTCGTCGGTACGGATGACCAGATTGATCGGACGCATCACGAAGAGCGGCCCGCCGAAGTTTTCCATCATCACTGGCCAATACACCATCGCCGGCGCGGGCTGATAGAGCGCATCCTCGTGCACGTCTTCGACGACGCCGATGACCTCCCGCCAGACTGGTGCACCCGCACCAGGCGGTTGGCCGACGTGCTGACCCAGCGCCGCCGCAGGTGAGCCCCATTCTTCGCGAGCGAAATTCTCGGAGATGACCGCGACTCGTGCCCGCCCATAGATGTCGCTCCAGGTGATGTCACGCCCGGCGATCATCCGCGTGCCGATCGCGCCGAAGTAGCCGGGCGACACGGCCTTCATTCGCCGCATTGGAAATGGTTTGTCTGGCGGGTAGGTCTTTCCTTCGACAAGGACGGGGTTCTGCCACACGCGCAGAGGGCCTTCCATCGGCACCGCGCTGGCGAAGGCGGCGGCTTTCACGCCGGGGAGCGCCGCAATCTTGTCGAGGATCTCGTGCTGCAGCCGCATGACACGTTCGAGGTCGGGCACCTGCTGTGGCGGGACCCATACCCTGGCCGTCTGCAAGTCGGCCGTCGCCGTAAATCCAGCTTTGACGTTCAGCAGCGCTTGAAACGTCCGGATCATCAGACCGGAGCCAACCAGCAGCACGAGTGCGAGTGCGACCTGCACGACGACGAGCGAATTGCGTGTCCGCTGCCGCTCGCGGCTCGCGCTCGTACCGCGAGCCGAGCCACCGAGCGCCGTGCCATGCTGCTGTGCGGCGTGTTTCAGCGCGGGAAGTGCGCCGAACAACAGGCTCGACAGCAATGAGATGACCATGGCAAACGCCATCGCACGGGGATCGAGCGAGATGTCTTCGACGCGAGGCAGCGTGGTCGGCGCTGTTGCGACGACCACCTTCAGCCCGGCGTACGCGAGCGCAACGCCCAGAGCCCCACCGATCAGCGAGAGCACCAGGCTCTCGACCAGTACTTCTCTCGCGATGTGTCCTCGCCCGGCGCCGAGCGCCGTGCGAACCGCGAATTCGTGGCGCCGGCTCTCCGACCTCACCAGCATCAGATTGGCGACATTGGCACAGGCGATCAGCAGAACAATCCCGATCGTCCCCATCAGGATCCAGAGCATGTCGCCGACGCCGCCGACGACCCGATCCTTCAGCGGTTGCACCGCCGGCGTGATCCGATAGTTCTCGATCAGCTGTCGCCCGCCGGAGTTGGGCGGTATCGGCCACGCGTTGAGCCAGATCGGCAGCATCCTGGCGATATCGGCGTTGGCATCGGCGACCGTCATGCCAGGCTTGAGCCGCGCCAGGCTCCAGAAGCCGAAGTTGTCGAGCCTGACACGGCTGCGGTCGAGGACGATTGGCGAGATCACCTCGGCGGCGGGTTCCATGTCGAGGAATCGGAACCCCTCGGGCATGACGCCAATGACTTCTGCCGGACTCGAATCGGCAGACAGCCGGCGTCCGATCACGGAGCGATCGCCGCCGAACCGCCGCTGCCAGTAGGCGTGAGTCAGGATCAATGGAATCGGCGATGCGGCCCCCTCGCCACGAACGTCCCCGCCGCGTGGGAGGTCGGCCTCCGTGAACAGCCGGCCCAACTGTGGCTGGACGTCCAACGCCTGAAGGACGTCGTGGGTCACGAAGAGTGCGCGCGCCTGTTCCGGCTCGCCGAAGCCGGTGATCGTCCGGCCGCCGTCGCCGTAGAGACCGATGTGCTGAAAGACGCGACTCTCCTCGCGATACGTGAAGTACTGCGACGGCGACATCCGGAACTCGTCGACCTTGAGCCCGGGTGCGACGTGCTCGACGCTGACCAGTTCCCCCGCGTTCGGGTAGGACAGCGGCTTGATCAACACGCCATCGACCACGCTGAAGATTGCCGTATTCGCGCCGATGCCGAGGGCGAGCGTCAAGACCACCGCGAGCGTGAACCCGGGGCGCCGCCGCATGCCGCGCCACGCCAGGCGGAGATCGCGGCCCAACGTATCGAGCGGGCTGATGGTGTTCATGCGATAGATCTCCTCGCGGATCCGCACCGTGTTCCCCAGCTTGAGGTGCGCCACTCGACGCGCCGCCTCAGGCGACATCCCGCGCGCGATGTTCTCGTCGGTCTCGATCTCGAGGTACGAGCGCAGTTCTTCAGCGCGATCACGATCCCACTGCCCTCGGCGAAAGAACCGGCGCCACGTCATGGCTCGCTAGCGAGGCTCCGCCCCCGAACGAACATTACTGAGTGCTGTCACGACGTCTGGTCCGTCGACGGCTTGAGAATCCTGCCGATGGCGCGGACGATTTCTTCCCAGCGCGTCGTCTGCGCCGCCAGTTGTTTGCGGCCGGTTGGGGTCAGCCGGTAGTACTTCGCCTTGCGGTTGTTGTCGGACGTGCCCCAGAACGAAGCGATCCACCCCCGGTTCTCGAGCCGATGTAAAGCGGGGTACAGCGAGCCGTGCTCGATCTGGAGCACGTCCTCCGATCCACGCTCGATCGCGTGGGCGATGGTGTGTCCGTGCGCCGGCCCCATCACGAGGACCCGAAGCACAAGCATGTCGAGCGTGCCCGAGGGCGTCTCACTTTGCAGCGGCGATTCACTCCGCGGCATGCCTGCCCCCAGTTCCACATGATGATCTATGCATCAGATTCCCTTCGAAATAGCCAATACGAGGGATCTTTACACTTTGTTCAGAAGATTATCTAGTGGAATGTAACTTCACTGCCTGTCGCGCTGGGTGCTCTCCGTGGCTACGTCAGCGAGAACGCGCGCTCGGCGTTGGTTTGAAAGAACTTCTTCCTGTCGCCCGCACTCATCGGAACGTTGTCGCTGGCGACGACCTCGTCGACCTCGAACTGGTACGGGTAATCCATCGCATAGAGCACGCGATCGACGCCCAGCACCGACTGGATGAACGTGATCACTGGCGCCCATGCCATCCCGCTCGTCGTCACGTAGAAGTGTTCTTTCAAGTACTCGCTGATCGTCTTGTTCAGCGAGGCGGCGCCGGTGCGAATCGCCGGTCTGGCGGTGCGGTTCATGTAGTCGAGGCGATACAGCCAGAACGGCAGCGCCTCGCCGCCGTGGCCGATGACGAGCCGCAGCGTGGGAAAGCGATCGAGCGCACCGCTGCGGATGATCGCGAGCGCGTGCAGCCCGGTCTCGGCGCCGAATCCCCACAACGCGCCTTCGAGCCCGCGCTCGACGTACGGCCCGATCATCGCCGGCGGCGGGGCCTGTGGGTGGATGTAGATCGGAACGCTCAACGCTTCGGCGGCCTCGAAGATCTCCCAGAACTTCGGGTCGTCGAGACACTCACCGCGTGTATGGGAGTTGATGATGACGCCCTTCAGCCCGAGCCGGCGCACGGCGCGATCCATTTCCCTGGCGGCTGCCGGTGGATCGTGCGGCGCCACCGCGGCGAGCGCCGCGAAGCGCGTCGGGTATCGCTTCACCGCCTCGGCGACTTGATCGTTGGTGTCGGTCGCAATCGCATTCGCCGTCGCGGCATCGAACACCTGCACTCCCGGCGAGGTGAGCGAGAGGATCTGTACATCGATGCCCGAGGCGTTCATGTCGCCGATGCGCCGGTCACCGATGTCGGCGAGGCGCTCGACCAGCTGTCCGCGGGCACCGAGACGCGCCCACAGTGCGATGAACCCTGGATCGTCGATCGCGCGGTCCGCCGCCATCTGCTGATAGCGCTTCAGCAGATCGGCGGGCGCCCAGGCTTCTTCCGTCGCGATGCGCTTGTAGTCGGCTCTGGCGGGCACGCTACCTCGACTCGGTCCTGGCGTACGACTTCAGCAGGCCGCACGATTCGCAGCGCCACGCCGCCACGGAGTACTTCCGTTTGCCTCGCAGCTTGAGCCCGAACCACATCGACCGTTCCGGCGGGCCCTCGACCCACACACCCGCCCTCGACGAGTGGTTGTCGCCTCGATCGAGCAAAAAGCCTTCCTTCATCAGGCGTCCGCAGTCCGGGCACTTGTGATCGGTCACTGATCGCCTCACCAAAAGGGCGCCAGTGCGAAGTATAGAGGATTGATTGACGTCCACCGACAAGGTGTTATAAACATAACGCCTGCGAGCAGGCCTCCGCGCCACCGCAGCATGAACGGAATGCTCAGACACCACGTCGTCGCGGCACTGATCGTCACGGTCTTCGCGTCCAGTCTCCGCGGACAACAGGCCGACGCGCCGCAGCGATTCGAGGTCGCCTCGGTCAAGCTGAACACGTCGGGCGACACTCGTCGAATGATCGGCCCCGGCCCCGGCGGCCGGTTCACTGCTGTCAACGTCACGTTGCGTCAGCTTGTGGCGTTCGCTCTGGGCGTGTCCAACTCCCGGTCGGACATGCTCGTCGTTGGTGGACCCGAGTGGGTCGATCGTCAGCGCTTCGACGTGGACGCCGTCGCTGTCGGCCGCGACATTCCTCGCGGGACGGCTGGTCCATTGGTGCGGGCGCTGTTGGAGGAACGCTTTCAACTGCGCGCTCACAAGGAGACGACCGAGAGACCCGTGTACCACCTGGTGATGGATCGCACGGACGGGCGTCTCGGGCCGCGTCTCCGACCCACCGCCACGGACTGCGAAGCGCGACGCGCCGCGCGAGCTGCCGGAGCCGCACCGCCACCGGCGGTTCCAGCGGCGCCGCCTCAGGACCCCGCCACAATCCGCCCCAGATGTGGACTCCGTGAATCTCCAGGACGCTTCGCCGGGGACGGCGTGACCGCCGCTCAGCTCGCGGAAGGACTCGCGCCCTTCGCCGGCCGTGTCGTCATCGATCGAACCGGGTTACTGCAGTTCTTCGACCTGGACCTCGAATGGAACACCGACGTGCGCGCCGGCCCGGACGCGGTGACGCCGGCGGGTGCAACGAGCGATCTGCCCGGTCTGTTCACCGCGCTGAGGGAGCAGCTCGGGCTGAAACTCGACGACGCCCGTGGGCCGTGGAAGTCGTCATCATCGATTCGGTGAGCCCGCTGATCCCCAACCAGCGGTACGCGGCTCGGGTCGCCGCTCCGCTCAATGCGACGTATAGAGGAAAAGCTCAGACGTGTGCGGCAGCCCGGGACGGAGCGACTCGGCGATCCACCAGATGCCTTCGAAGCCGACGTTGGTCGAGAGTCGCGTCCACAATCCGCCCTCGTCCTCGCTGATGAACGCCACCGTGCGGGCGGTGTCGCTGTTCCACCAGTTGTCGACCGTCAGCTGAGGCGCCTCGGTGTCGACGCGCTCCTCGCGTCCCGAGGCGCGCTCGTATTCTTCGCTCGCGCGAACCTGGTCGCCGATCAGGAAAAAGCGCCGAATCTGAATGGACTTGATCGGCGGCGATGCGCCTCGCCGGTTCATCTCCGGCAGCCCGAGATACAGCTCGATGATGCGCGGCCCTTCGTCACCAAACGCCAGCGCCTGGCGAAGCACGTTCTTGGACCGCCACACCGCGGGTAGCGAGCCCGACGCCAGGCGTGCAAGACGTTCGGTCTCCTTCACGGAGAGGTGGGCCGGCGTTCCACCCACCACCTTGAGACCGGGACGATCCTGCAGCGCGAAGAGCACCTCGTGACGGAGGTCGTCGGAGACGGTCACACGGGCAAACCGCTCGGGCTTCAGATGCTGAAAACGTCGAGCGCAGTCGGGCGACTCCGTACCGCTTCGCACGACGTCGACGCTCGCGTCCTCAGGCTCACGGTCGGCCGCGAGCACGATCAACTGGTCACCGGCCCGCAGTTGCTGCGAGCCGCTCAACGCAAAACACTCGTCGAGCCCGGGAAAGAGTGTCGGATCGGCCGGAACCGTTTGCGCCGCGACCGACACGGCAGCCAAGACGAGCGGTGCGGCGATCAGCATTCTGGTGGTCATCGGAGGCTCCATCTCGTGGTTCCACTAACCGGCGTCGATCGCGGCGTCGCCGAATTCGGGGTCGCACAGCTGACACCGGCACGCAACGTCGCGCATGTAGCCTTTGAACATGTCGTCCAGACGCGTCAACAACGGGCTCCCCTCGTACGCTTCGACGATCGCTTGATCGACCTCGAACGCGCTTTGGCCCTCGTGGCGAGCCTCCGGAGGCGTGAACTCGAGATACCCCAGATCGCCCGCCGGAAGGAACACCATCCGTTCGTCCTCGCCCTCCGCGTCGGGCGCGGGCACGAATCCGAAGGGCGCGAAATGCTCCAAGGCAATTCGTTGGTGCTCGGCGGCGTACCACGCCGCCGCCCAATGCGAGACCACGCGCGCCGATGTCTCAGCCTGACCGGCGCAACCCGAAAACGTGACCTGAACGTAGTAGTCCGGTTCGTCCGCACCGGTGGGCTGCAGTCCCCGCACGTACACGGTGGGTGGCACGCCGGACAGATACTCGAGCACGACCGACGTCGCACCCGAGGGGTGCGGCATTCGACCCTCCAGCCAGGTGCGCAGATCGTCGACGAGCGAGACGTTCAGCGGCGCCGGAGGAATCTCGATCAGTCGTTCGCCGTCGGGGAGCTCCACCACACGACGCGCTTCGACGCTCGCCACCGGCGACCCGAACAGCCGCCGCCACAACGAGGGCGGCGGTGGCTGCACTGGGTGCTCCGCCACCGCCACACGTTCCGAGGTCAACTGGCCCTGAATCACGTACGCATGTCCACCCATACCGGTCCCTTAGAGCAAGCTCCCATTCCCAACTCCCAACGCCCAACTCCCACGTCCCAACGAAACAAAGACCCGATGTTTTGGGAATTGGGAGTTGGAGATTGGAGGTGGACACGAATCTCACCTTACGCCGCCGCTGCTCGGATCGCCGTCTCGCCTCGCGCCAGGAGAGCCTGCCATGTTGGCAGACGCTGGACGGCCATCAGGCCAAGCGGCTCGTTCGGCGTGGCTTCGTGCTCCCTGATATTCAGCTGCCACCAGCCGACGTCGCGCCATTCGCCAAGCTTGTAGCCGACGCGGCGATAGACGCCGAGCGGCTCGAAGCCCATCGACTCGTGAAGCGCAACGCTGCTGTCGTTCGGCAGCGCGATGCCCGCATAGGCGTTGAAATACCCCTGTGCCGCGAGAATGCCGAACAGCGACAGATACAACCCGCGGCCGACACCCAGTCGGCGATAGTGGCGATCGGTGTAGACCGACGTGTCGACCGACCATTGATACGCGGCGCGCACGCGGTGCCGCGCCGCATAGGCGTAGCCGATCACATGCCCGTCGCCTTCGCAGACGAGCCATGGGTAGTGGCGAAGTGTCTCGACGATCCGGCGAGCCATCTCGTATCGATCCGGCGCAACCGTCTCGAAGGAAATCGCCGTCTGCTCGACGATGGGCTGGTAGATCGACGCGACGGCGTCGGCGTCGATATCGTTCGCGAGTCTGATTCGCACGGCCATCCTGCCTCCTCGAATGGAGCTCTCTGCCAATGGTAAGTCTGGCGATCGAGGCGAGGATGTCTATTTCAGACGGGCCGACCGAGGCGCGTGCGACACGTTCGTCTCGTCCAGCCGCCAGCCGCACGCGCTGGCCACGAGCGGGGCGAGCTCGTTGAACCCCTGGACCGTGAACTCGACGACCGCCGGGGATGAATTGAACGGCGTGAAGCCAAACGTCATCCGCCGCGCATCAGCGAGGCGCCGCGTCAGTTCGATCGCGTCGGGCGCGAACAGCTCTTTGCCGCTCTCCGAGTCCGTCCACTGCTGCACGACGGCGGGCTCGTCGTCGATCTGGATGCGCACGGAATGGCTGCCGGCCTCCTGCTCGAGGCTCGCAGGCGAGTCGAGCGAGACGTAGACTTCGGTCACGCGCGACACGCATCGGGCCACGAGCTGCGGGCGCACGCGTGTCATCCACGCCGCGACATCGTTGCTGGCACTGAGCTCGAAGGCGATGGTTTTCGAACCGTCGCTCGCCCACCATGCCTGTCGCCGGCCCATCCACTTCTGTACGGGCGCCGGCTGGACGATCACGTTCGCCGGCGCCGGAGTGACGGCAACGGGCGCGATGGTGGAGATGTCCTGCGTCTCGGCGTGAAGCCAGCCGAACGCGAGCATCGCCGTGACCGCGGCAAGCACGCCGGCACCGCCCATCATGGGCATCGACCATCGCGCCACCGGATGACTGGCGCGCGCGCGCCGCGTCGTCGCCGGCACCAGGGCGGCGCTCGATTCGTCGGGCTCGTCGAACGGCATCGCGGCAGGTGTTTCCGAAACTTCACGTGGCATCTCGACGAACGCCGGTGATTCGTCGGCGCCGTGCATGGACGCGTCGTCGTGCACGACCGTATAGCCGCAGTTACGGCAGAACGTGGCTTCCGCTTCGACGAGCGCGGTGCACTGGGGACACTGTTGAACGGGGCTCAACCCGGCATCGGACATAGATTGCAGCTCGACCATCT
>DASRJR010000316.1:0-7299 GCA_035649395.1 Vicinamibacterales bacterium | reverse complement strand
TGGATTACATCCTCGGCGTCAGCGTCGTTTCTGGTCAGCCACCGCGCGTAATTGAACGCGGCGTCCAGGTGAGGCAGGACGATCTCTTCAAACACACGCGAAGGCATTACCGCTGCTCAAGACCCGCGACATCTTGCTTTTATTCCCGGACGCGTGCGTCGGCGGCTCAGCGCCTTGTCGGGAATAGACCCGGTCCACCGACGGTCTGTATGAGCGAGATGGCACTCGTTGGGCGATTGCATCCGTTGATCGTTCACTTTCCCATAGCGCTCGTCATTCTTGCGGCGGCGGCCGAAGGCGCGGCGGCCGCGACCGGCGACTGGCGCTGGCGCACGGTCGCCGTCATCAATCTGCGCGCGGGAGCGGCATTCGCTGTCGCGGCGGTGATTGCTGGCTGGCGACTCGCGTCAACGCCAGGTGTCGAATCGACGCCGCTCCTCGAATGGCACCGTTGGTCAGGTGCGATCGCGGCGGTTTCGACGGTCGCCGCGGCGATGGCGACATCTCGGGCCGAACGGCTGTCATTTCGCGATCTCGTGATCTATCGCCTGGCATTGTTCTGCGCGGCGACGGGTGTCGCCGTCACCGGACATGTCGGAGGACTGCTGGTATGGGGCGCCGATTTCCTGCGCCCGTGACGGAGGAATAACGTGACGCATAGTGATGACGAGAAAGCACTCGATCGACGAAAGTTCCTGCAATGCATGGCCTGGGTCGGCACCGGCGCCGTCTGGACGATGTCGGGCGGCGTGCTGGACGGCTCGCCGCTCGGTCACTCTCTTAGCCGCGCACTCGAGCCGCCTGCGGTGGCCGGCGGACTGCGGTTCGTTCAGATCAGCGACAGCCACATCGGCTTCGACAAGCCGGCGAATACCGATGTCACGGCCACCCTGCGCGCGGCGATCGCCAAGATCAAAGCAGAACCGCAACCGCCGTCGTTCGTTCTCCACACCGGCGACCTCACGCATCTGTCGAAGCCCGCGGAGTTCGATGCGCTGCAGCAGGTGTTGTCCGAGCTGGGGCTTCCGATCTTCTATGTGCCTGGCGAGCACGACGTCCTGGAAGACGACGGAGCGAACTACCTCCAGCGATTCGGTAAGGGGACCCAGGGCGCGGGCTGGCACAGCTTCGACCAGAACGGCGTTCACTTCATTGGACTGGTGAATGTCGTCAACCTCAAGGCCGGAGGACTCGGCACGCTTGGCCGCGAGCAGCTCGAGTGGCTCGAGAAAGACGTCAAGCGCCTGAAGAGCAGCACGCCGATCGTCGTGTTCGCGCACATTCCGCTGTGGTCCGTGTATCCCGAGTGGGGTTGGGGCACCGACGACAGCGCCCGTGCCCTCTCGTATCTGAAGCGCTTCGGCTCGGTCTCGGTGCTGAACGGACACATCCATCAAGTGATGCACAAGGTCGAGGGCCACGTGTCGTTCCACACCGCGACGTCGACGGCATTTCCGCAACCGGCGCCAGGCATGGCGGCCGGACCAGGACCGATGAAAGTGGAAGCGGACCGCCTGAAGAAGTTGCTTGGCCTCTCACGGATGTCGTTTCACGATGTCAATCATCCGATTGCCATCACCGACGTCCCACTGGAGGAGGACACGGCAACCGGCACGGCAGAAGCGAAACAAGTCGTCGTCGACAACTTCAGCTTCGCGCCAGCGATGTCGGCTGTCGCTGTCGGTTCGACGGTCACGTGGACCAACCGCGACGACGTGCCGCACAACATCGTGAGCACGGAGCAGAAGTTCAAGTCGCCGGTGCTGGACACCGACGAGCAGTTCTCGCACACCTTCGACGCTCCTGGCACGTACAGGTACTTCTGCTCGCTGCATCCAAGAATGACGGGACAAGTGGTGGTGGCGTGACGCTCCTGCAGAGACTTTAGGTTGATAGGCGTGTCGGCGATGCCACCGATGTGATTTGCGTGCCTGCGCGACGTCGTCGCATCCGGCGTTCTGCAAATGGCGGCGTATTCGGCGCTACCGCCGTGGATTACTCCATCCGCAGCGCGACCGCTGGATCGACGTGAGCGGCCCTCCACGCGGGTCCGACGATGGCCGCGACGGCAGTGCTGGCGATCACGAGTGCCACGATGACGAAGGTCGCCGCGTCCAGTGGACGTACGCCGAACAGCACGCTTGCCAGCAGCCGGCCCGCCGCGACTGAAAGCGCCAATCCGATCATCGCGCCGATTGCCAGCATCGGCGCCGCACCGCCCATGACCACACGAAGCACATCCCTCGTCGTCGCCCCCATCGCGCGCCGCACGCCGAAGTCACGGACGCGCTGCTCGACGGAGTACGCGATCACGCCGAAGATGCCGGCCATGGCCAGCAGAAGCGACAGACCCGCGAAGGTCACCACGAGGACCGCGCGGAACCGGTAACGCGAGGTCTCCTGCGACGCCACCTCCTCGAGCGTCATGACCTCTCTGACGCTCGTGAGTTGATCAGTGTCCAACTTTGCGAAGGTGGCACGGACGGCCGGTGCCACTGCGGCGGCATCTCCGGATTCGGGCCGAACGAGCAGAAAGATGTCCCCTACCGTGTTCTGTGACAGCGGCACGTACATCTGGAGGAAGTCCTCGATCTCGTCGGGGCGCCCTTTGACCTGACGCGCGACTCCCACGATCTCCCTGATGCGTGGCTGCGCCTGCGGTGCGGCCGCCGGTCGGATCGCCAGCCGCATGCCGATCGGCGATCGTCCGCGAAAGAGTCGACGGACGAACGCTTCGTTGACCATGCACACCGGCACGCTGTCCGCCCGGTCGCGGTCGTCGAACGCCCGGCCGGTGACGACGGGGAGATCGAGCGTCTCGAAGTACGACGGGCTCGCGATCGAGTAGTCGATGATCGGCCGTGCACTCTCGTCGAGCGGCGTGTCGCCAACCACTTCCACGAACGCTTGCCCGAAGTACGACTGCCCCATCGGCAAGG
The DNA here is from genome assembly GCA_035649395.1 of Vicinamibacterales bacterium. Lineage (GTDB taxonomy): Bacteria > Acidobacteriota > Vicinamibacteria > Vicinamibacterales > UBA2999 > Gp6-AA40. The sequence continues at coordinate 4,360 of DASRJR010000316.1, read as the reverse complement.
TGGTGGCCCATCCTGCGGCGCGCACGCCGGGCCGAGAGCGGATGTCGTCCTCGATGCTTTGATAGAACCGCAGGACGCCCGCGGCGTTTCCGTAACGCGATTCGATGGGATCCACCATCATCGTGAGCACGCTCTCGGCCCGATAGCCGCGATCGACCCGATTGAGATTCATCACCGTGCGCAGCAGCAGCCCCGCAGCAAAGAGCAGAACAACGGCGGTGGCCACCTGCGCAGCCGCGAGCCAGCCACGCGTTCTCCCGCCGCGCCGCGACGCCATGCGGCTCTCGGCGGCAATCACCTGTGCGAGCGGCGCGTGTGCCGCCTGCCACGCGGGTGCAAGGCCGAACAGCACGCCGACGATCACCGTGGCGGACACGCAGAACGCCAGCACACGGAGATCGAACGACAGGGTGACCGGAGCCGGCAGCAAATCAGCCGGGATGACCGACGGTGCGGCCCTCAGGATCGCTCCTCCAACGGCGACGCCAATCGCACCCCCAACCGCCGAGAGGACGAGACTTTCGGTCAGCAGCTGCCGGACGATGCGAGATCGGCCGGCGCCGAGCGCCGCGCGGGTGGCGAGCTCGCGCCGCCGGACCGTCGCCCGCGCCAGAAGAAGGTTGGCGATGTTGGCGCAGCAAATGAGCAGCACCAGGCCCACGACCCCCAGGAACAGCATCGACGTGAAGCGGAGCTCGCGGCCGATGACGGCCCCGTGCAGCGGCTCGATCGTGACGCCGCGTCCGGTGTTCGACGCCGGATATTCGCGAGCGAGCGACGCGGCGACCGCATCCAGATCACCGGCGGCGGTCTCGAGCGTGACATCAGGCTTCAGCCGCCCGATCGCATGGGCACCCCCGGCGCGTCCGGCGTTGGGCGGCGCCACCGGCGGAAAGCGGGGAGTCGACAGCGCCCACATGCTGGCTCGACCGATCACCTGCGCCGAATCGGGGAGGACACCGACGACCGTCCACGGATCTCCGTCCAGCCGTAGAGTGCGCCCGACGATACCAGGGTCGGCATTGAAGCGCCGTCGCCAGAACGTCTCGCTCAGCAGCACGACGGCCTCGCGCTGCATGTCGTCAGAGGGACGGAACGTGCGGCCGACGATGGGGCGCACGCCAAGCACGTCGAAAATGCCGGAGCTCACCCACTGGCGCGGAACCGTTTCAGCGTTTCCGTCCTCGCTGGCCATTACCATGCTGGCGACGTTGGGCACGAACGCCGCCATGCCGTCGAACGTGCTGTTGCGCGCCTTCCAATCGATGAGATTGATTGGCGAGACGCGGGCCCGCGGCGTCGTCGGCGTCCGCTCCCACAGCATGACGAGTCGATCCGGCGCGGCGAACGGGAGCGGACGAAGGAGGGTCGCGTCCACGAGCGCAAACATCGCGCTGTTTGCGCCGATGCCGAGCGCCAGCATCAGCACCGCCAGCGTGCTGAAGATGCGCTCCCGTGTCAGCGTGCGGGTAGCGAAGCGCAGATCCTGGCGAAGATCGTCGAACGAGGGCATAGCAGCCTCCGCGCCGATTAGACGATCGGATCATCGGCGCCGTTGGCGTCGATCGAGGCCGTCTTGCGGAGGAACGGAGACTTTCAACACGGAGTTAACGGGGATAACGGGGCAACGGGATCACGGTCTATGCTGCCTCGTGGCTGATCGCAGACGAGCCGGGTGGGCCGGCCCTGCGGGCCGGCCGCGCTTCGCGCGGCATCGACCCGGCGTGCAGTCGCTCCCTGTGAGAGCTCCCGTTTTCCCCGTTTGCCCCGTGTTGACTATCGAGTGGGTGTCGGTTTCGCAGCGCGCGCCAAAACGTCGTTGCGCACGAACATGGCCAGGGCGACGCCGGACCAGCGCCCATCGGCTCGTGGACTCCCTGCGGCGAACTCGCCCATCGGCATGACGTCGGTCAACGTGGTCTGACGACGGAAACGCGTGACCAGGTATTCGCGCACGAGTTGCGCGCGATCCACCGACTGCAAGTACGCCGGCTCTCCACCAGCATCCGCCGCAGCATACCCTTCCACGACGAGCGGGCTGTCTCTCGGATAGCGAACGAGATCGGCCATCGCGGAATCGAGCCGGCGTCGGCCGTCCGCGGTCAGCCGCTCGTTGCCGGTGGAGGGATCGACGACGAAGAGGACGCTCGCGTCGATCCAGATTCGCAGGGCGGTGCGGTCTTTCTCGAGCGCTCCCGCCTGATACGCTTCGCGCGACACGCTGTCGAGATCGAAGAACCCCCGCTCGCGGAAGAATCCGCGGAACAGGAAGTTGCGCTTCAGCGCTTCAGTGCCTTCCGCCAGATCGGCGGTCACCTCCTGAATATCGGACAACGCGCCGCGCAAGGCGACGGCGACTTGCTGCGCCGTACCGTCTGGGGCGGCGAAGACGCCAACGAGGTCACGCGTGCGCTCGGTCGTTTCGCGCACGTTCTTCATCGAGGCTTCGACATCGCGGGCCGCCGCGGCGACACGTTGGTACAACGTGTCGTCCGTCATCAGCCGGCCAATGGTGCCCTCGCCGCTCCTGATCGCGGTCATCAGTCGCTGCGCCTCCGTCAGCGCCTCCTGGGCCTCCGTCACGGCGTCAGCGCTCCTGGCCGTCAACGTCTCGACGTTCTTCCCCACGTCATCGATCACTCGAGTGGTCGTGTCGGCCGCGCCCGTGAGTGCTTTGATCGCCGTCGACGTGTCTTCACTGAGTCCGGAGATCTGTGCGGCGACTGTCTGAAACGTGTTTCGGCCCTCTTGAATCAAATCGGCGAACTCCACTGGATCGGTGCCGACCAGCGTCGCTCCCGGCGAGACGACCGCTGCGTTCTGGCTACCAATATTCAGCTGGACGAATGCATTGCCGACGATGCCATCGGTCTGGATGGCGGGCACCGAGTCGGTCCGTACGAGCTGCCGCAGATCCTCCCGCACCCGCATCCGCACGTGAAACCGTTCGGACGGCCCGGGCGGTATCTCGATCTCGAGAACTTCACCCGCGTCGAGTCCTGCGAGTCTGACCCGCGTTCCCACCTGAAGTCCCGTCACCTTGCCAAACGTGGCGTTCAGCTCGAATTGTTTCGCGAACAACAGCCGGCGGTCGCCGATCAGAAAGAGGCCCCCGGCAAACAGCACGAGACCCAGGAGGACGAATCCCCCCACCCACGCACCACTCGTTCGCGTCATGATCGATCCCTCCGTCCACGCTCCGCTGTCATCCCGCCCCCTGCGCTCGCATGAACTCTCTGACCAACGGAGACCTGCTTCGATCGAGATCCTCTGCCGAGCCGCGTTCGAGGACTCGGCCTTCGTGAAGAAAGAGGAACTGATCGGCGATCGCTCTCGCGCTCGGAATGTTGTGCGTCACGACGACCATCGTCGTGTTCGAACGGCGCTTCAGATCGACGAGCAGCGCGTCGATCTCCGCCGCCGTCACCGGATCGAGTCCCGCGCTAGGTTCGTCGGCCAGGAGAATCGCCGGCTCGAGGGCCAGCGCCCGGGCGAGCCCGGCGCGCTTGCGCATCCCTCCGGAAAGGTCAGCGGGCATGGTGTTGTACTCGCCGCCGAGGCCAACCTGGCCCAACAGCTCTCGCGCCCGCGACCGGATCGCGCCGTCGTCGAGCCGCGTATGACGCCGCAGCGGAAAGGCGACGTTCTCACCGACGCTGATCGAATCGAACAGCGCCGCGTTCTGAAACAGAAAGCCAATTCGTTTGCGCACGTCGGTCAAGGCAGCGATCGGCATGTCGGTGATGTCTCGCCCCTCGACGAAGACCCGTCCGGCATCAGGCTTGACGAGCCCGACGATGTGCTTGAGTGTCACGCTCTTGCCGGTCCCGCTCCGCCCCAGGATGCAGACGCCGTGGCCGCGCGCCACCGTCAGGCACACGTCATCGAGCACGCGTTTAGGTCCGAACGCCTTGGTCACATCGCGCAGCTCAACGACGGGCGCCTCATCGCTCATGTGTCATGCCGGGTAGAAGAAGAAGATGATCCGCACCAGGATCACGTTGGCGACGATGAGGAGGATCGACGACATGACGACGCTTCGGGTGGAGGCGCGGCCGACACCTTCAGTGCCCTGTGTCGTGTTGACGCCGAGATAGGACGACACGACCGCGATGATGAATCCGAAGACCATCGTCTTCAGCGTGGCGGGAATGAGATCGGAGAACTGAATGGATCCAAACGCCGTCTTCAAGTACGCCGAGAGCGACATGCCAGTCGCTGCCGTCTCGGCCGCGAATCCACCCAGCATCCCCGTCGCATTCATGATGGTGGTCAGCAGCGGCACAGCGATCACACACGCGACCACGCGGGTGACGACGAGGTATTTGAACGGGTCCACGGCGACGGCTTCGAGCGCGTC
>DASRJR010000315.1:0-2943 GCA_035649395.1 Vicinamibacterales bacterium | reverse complement strand
CGCTGCGCCTCTCGCCGTCGCGTGAGAACGAGATCGTCGAAGAGCTCTCGCAGCATCTCGACGACCGCTGGCGAGAGTTGACGGCGGGCGGAACACCACACGACGAGGCGACGCGCCTGGCGCTCGCCGAGTTCAGGGAAGGAAACCTGTTAGCGCAGTACATGGCGCCGCTGCGGCAGGCGCAGACGACGGCGCCCATCACGCCAGGTGCTCCGGCCGGACACGTCCTCACCGACGTCTGGCAGAACGTGCGGTATGGGACGCGTACGTTGAGGAAGCAGCCGGCCTTCACTGTGGCCGCCGTTCTCACGCTGGCACTCGGCATTGGCGCCAACACGGCGATGTTCTCCATCGTCAACGCGGTCCTGCTTCAGCCGCTTCCGTACCCCGACCCCTCCCGCTTGTTCGTGGTCCACTCACAGCTCAAGACGCGGGTCAGCGCCGAGAACTTCCTTGACCTCCAGCGAGACGCACACTCGTTCGACGCACTCGGCGCGTACGTCGGCACCGGGTTCACGCTGACGGACCGGGGCGAACCGGAGTTCGTCATGGGACAGACGATCTCCGCCGAGCTGCTCGACGCGCTCGACGTACGGCCGCTCGCCGGCCGTCCGTTTCGTCCGGACGAAAACGAGGGCGGCCGCGATCAGGTCATGCTCCTGAGCCACGGCCTGTGGCAGCGCCGCTACGCCGGCGATCCTGGAATCGTGGGGCGGACGATTACCGCGAACGGCAAGCCGTACACCGTGGTTGGCGTGATGCCGGCCGTTTTTGAGTTCCCACAACGGCGTTTCGAGCTCTGGGTGCCGTTCGCCTTCCGCAACAACGCGCAGGGCATGGTCAACCGCGGCACACACTTTCTGCAGGTCGCTGGCCGGCTGCGCGGCGGCATCTCAGTCGAGCAGGCGCAGGCCGAGCTGGATACGATCGCCAGCCGTCTCGCGCTGGAGTACCCCGACGTGAACACCGGTTTGACGATGCGCCTCACGTCACTCCTCGACGAGACAGTGGCGAACGTGCGCCCTGCGCTGCTGATCGTCCTCAGCGCCGTCGGATTCGTGCTGCTGATCGCGTGCGCCAACGTGACCAACCTGCTCCTCGCCCGCGCGTCCGCGCGCCAGCGCGAGATTGCGGTCCGCACCGCGCTCGGCGCCAGCCGCGCACGTCTCGTGGGCCAATTGCTCACCGAAACACTGATGCTGTACGTCGCCGGTGCCTGCGCAGGCCTGGGCCTCGCCGCGGGGGGACTCTACGCGCTCATCGCGCTCAGTCCCGGGGACATCCCTCGCCTGGCTGGGACCGAGCTCGATCTGACGACGCTCGCCTTCACGCTCGGCGTCGCGCTGGTGACTGGCATCGTGTTCGGCCTGATACCTGCGCTTCAGTCCACGTTCCGTGTGCCCGCGGATCAGCTCAAGGCGGCAGCGCGATCGGCGACAGCGAGTCGGGCAAGCCGGCGCGCGCGTGCGACGCTCGTGGCCGCCGAAGTGGCCTTGTCGCTGATGCTGATGGTCGGCGCCGCCCTTGCTGCGCGCAGCCTCTTGCAGCTTCAGCGTGTGGATACCGGCCTCGACGCCGAGGGCGTCCTCACGTTCAACGTCGTCCCGCCCGAAACGGCCTATCCGGATGGCGACAGCGTGCGTCGATTCCACCGCGAGGTCATCGAGCGCCTGTCCGCACAACCGGGTGCGATCGCCGTGGGCGCGACCTCGCATTTGCCGCTCAGCGGCCAGAATGTCGAGAGCAGAGTCACGCCGGAAGGCTGGCAGCCCCCGTCGCCGAACGAGGGGGCGGGCGCCGGCCTGCGGGGCGTAGCCGGCCATTTTTTCGACGCGCTCGGAGCGCGCGTCACCGCGGGCCGCGCGTTTACGGATGCCGACACGGCGACGTCGCCACTCGTGGCGATGGTCAACGAAGAATTCGCACGCCGTTACTGGCCAGGCCAGAACGCCGTCGGCAAACGGCTGAAGCAGGGCCGGATCGAATCGAAGGATCCCTGGAAAGTCGTGGTGGGTGTGTACGCCGATCTGAAGCACCTGGGCCCGCAGGCCGAGACGCGGCCCGAGGTGATGTTCCCGTACGCGCAGACGCACGACTATTGGGTCACTGGTTTCATGCGCGGTCTCTCGGTCGTGATGCGCACAACGGGCGATCCGATGAGCCTGATGCTGGCCGCGCGTACAGCCGTCCGGGCGGTGGACCCGTCGGTGCCGCTCGTCGAGCCGCGGAGGATGGCTGCGCTCGTGTCGGATTCCGTGGCGCAGCCCAGATTCCGGAGCGTGCTCCTCGTCTCTTTCGCCGGCCTCGCCGTGCTCCTTGCGCTGGTTGGTATCTACGGCGTCGTCGGGTTCAACACCGGGCAGCGCACGCATGAAATCAGCGTGCGCGTCGCGCTCGGAGCGCAGCGTGGTTCCGTGCTCGGCCTGATCCTGCGTCAGGAGTCGATGCCGGTGGTGATGGGGATCGTGGCGGGCCTCGCCGGAGCGGTTGCCGTGGGTCGCGCTATGAAAGGGCTGCTGTTCAACGTGGCACCTGCCGATCCGGTGACGTTCATCGCGATGCCCGTTTCGCTTGCCGCAGTTGCCCTGGTGGCATGTCTCATCCCCACGCGGCGGGCGCTCGACATCGACCCGGCGAACGCCTTACGCGCAGAATAACGGGGGAATCAGAAATCGATTCCGTCTAACGCGGGCTGTTGACTGCGTCAGACCAATTGAGAATCACATTGAGCTGACGCGGCACCGACCCCGGATCGCGCCGAACCATCAGGAATCGTTTGCCGTCTGGCGACACGCTGAAGCTGTGGAAACGCGGGTTGATGAGAAAGGCCGACCGGTCGAACAGCCGGCGAGGAGCGCCGAAGGATCCATCCGGCCGCATCGCCACCGCGACGACGGCGTCTCCGGTGACATAGAACAACTCCTTGCCGTCGCGCGACCATCT
>DASRJR010000314.1:0-2850 GCA_035649395.1 Vicinamibacterales bacterium | reverse complement strand
CCGCGCGTCGGCCCGGAACGATCGTCAGCTCCAACACGTCGGGCATTCCATTGGCCGCCCTCGCTGAAGGGCGCAGCGACGACTTCCGGCGGCACTGGCTCGGCACGCACTTCTTCAACCCGCCGCGCTACCTTCACCTGCTCGAAGTCATTCCGATCGCGGCGACCCAACCGTCGGTGGTCGAGTCGGTCGCACACTTCGCCGACCACCACCTCGGGAAGGGCGCCGTCGTCGCCAAGGACTCGCCCGGATTCATCGGCAATCACCTGGCGCTCTACGGCGTGTCGCGAATCCTCGCGCGATGGTTGGCCGGTGGCTACACCATCGAAGAGATCGACGAGATCACGGGAGCGGCGATCGGCCGGCCGCGCAGCGCCACGTTTCGCACGCTCGATCTCGCGGGCATCGACATCCTCGCGCACGTCATCCGCGATCTACACGAGCGGCTGCCCGATCCGATCGCTCGTGCCACGTTCGTCCTTCCGCCGATCGTCGAGCAGATGCTGGCGCGTGGCATGACCGGTGAGAAAACGGGACAGGGCTTCTACAAGCGCGTGAAAGGCAAGGACGGAGAGTCGCAGATCCTGACGCTCGATCCGGCGACGCTCGACTACCGCCCGCGTCAGTCAGCGCGACTCGGGTCGCTCGACGCGGCGGCGAGCATCGCTGACACCGGCGAGCGCATCCGACGCCTCTTCGACGGCAATGACAAGGTGGGCCAGTTCCTGCGCGAGACGCTGGCGCCGACGCTCGTCTACACGGCTCGCGTCACGCCGGACATCGCGCATTCCGCAGACGATGTCGACCGCGTGCTGCGATGGGGGTTCGGCTGGGAGCTTGGGCCATTCGAGACGGCCGATGCGATCGGCATCGACCGCGTACTCGACGTCGCCCGCGAGGCCAGTCCCGAGCTGCTCGAGGGCGGCGTGCCCGCGATGTGGCAGGCGACGATCTCGAGCGGACGGACACGCCTGCGCGACGGCGAGGTGCCACCGGCGGCGCCCGATCTGCAGGTCCTGCGCAGCGCACGCGAGCGGTCGAAGGTCGTCAAGAAGAACCCCGGCGCCAGCCTCGTCGATCTGGGCGACGGCGTGCTCTGCGTCGAGTTCCACTCGAAGATGAACACGATCGGCGGCGACACGATCCAGATGCTGCAGGCGGGTGTCGCCGAAGCGTCGAAGCACTTCGCCGCACTCGTGGTCGGCAACGACGCGCCGAACTTCTCGGCCGGCGCCAATCTGATGCTGGTGCTGCTCGAGGCGCAGGAGGAGAACTGGGACGAGATCGATCTCATGGTGAGAACGTTCCAGCGAACGACGATGGCCCTGCGCTATGCCGACGTGCCGGTCGTCGTGGCGCCTGCCGGTCTCGCGATCGGGGGCGGCTGTGAGATCTCGATCCACGGCGACCGCGTCCAGGCGGCTGCGGACACGTTCATGGGTCTCGTCGAGGTCGGCGTGGGGCTCATCCCGGCTGGCGGAGGCACGAAGGAGCTGACCGCGCGGGCCGCTGAAGAGATGCCCCCCGGCAGCACCGACCTCCTGCCGTCGATCCAACGGGCGTTCGAGAACATCGGCTTCGCGAAAACGTCCGCCAGCGCCGCCGACGCCCAGCGTCTCGGCTACCTGCGCGACGTCGACGCCGTGACGATGAACCGCGAGCGGCTGATTGCCGACGCCAAAGCGCGAGCGCTGCAGCGTGTGCGCGACGGCTACCAGCCGCCGCCTCGACGGATGGCCATCCCGGTGGGCGGCGATTCCGTGTCCGCAGCGTTGAAGCTCGGCGTCCATCTCGCCTGGCGTGCCGGGCGGATCAGCGATCACGACGCGTTGATCGGCCGGAAGCTCGCGACGATCATGTGTGGAGGGGCGTTGCGGCATGCGACGACGGTGACCGAGCAGCACCTGCTCGATCTGGAACGAGAGGCGTTCCTGAGCCTGATCGCGGAGCGCAAGACGCAGGAAAGAATTCAGTTCACGCTGAAGACCGGCAAGCCGCTGCGGAACTAAGTTGAAAAGTGGAAAAGTGGAAAAGTGGAAAAGGTAAGTAACGAAGCCGATAAGTCGAAAGTACACTTGTCGTACTTCGTCGACTTCTTCACTTTGACACTTCCACTTTTCCACTTCTTTCACCTTTCCACTTTTCCACTTCTGCCATGAGGATTGTCGATCGGGGTTCGGGAGCGCCTGTTGTTCTCATCCCCGGCGTTCAGGGGCGCTGGGAGTGGATGGCGTCTGGTGTTGACGCACTGGCAAAGCAGTGCCGCGTCATCACCTTCTCGCTCGCCGACGAACCGACGTGCGGCGCCCGCTTCGATGCGTCGCGCGGCTTCGAGTGTTATGTGCAGCAGGTGATCGAGGCGATGGATGCCGCGGGCGTCGCCAGTGCGACGGTGTGCGGCGTGTCGTACGCGGGACTCATCGCCGCCGCCGTCGCCGCGCGCCATCCCGACCGCGTATCCAAACTGATTCTGGTCTCGGCGATTCCGCCATCGTGGCGGCCCGACCACCGTGTCAAGTTCCTGATCGGTCATCCGCGATTGTTGTCGCCGCTGTTCTGTCTCGGCGCGCTGCGGCTCTACCCGGAGATCGCATCGGCACGCGGCGGACGGCTGCCCGGCCTGTGGTTCACGGTCGTCAACGTCGGCCGCATCGTTCGATACATGTTCTCGCCGACATTGATGGCCGGCCGCGTCCACCTCATTGCCGGGCTCGATCTCGAGGCCGAGGTCTCGCGTCTCGAGCAGCCGACGCTGGTCATCACCGGCGATGAGGCCGACCGCGTCGTTCCGGCCCGGCTCACGCGCCAATACCTGCAGCTGCTGCCTCACGCCAGGAGTGCGACGATTCC
>DASRJR010000313.1:0-2365 GCA_035649395.1 Vicinamibacterales bacterium | reverse complement strand
ATCTACGACCTGTCGGAGCACGCCGACACGCCGTTCATCGTGATGGAGCTGCTCAAGGGCGAGACGCTCGGCGACCTGCTGGTGCGCGGGCCGGTCGCTCTCGATCGCGCCGTCGACCTCGGTATCCAGTTGGCCGACGCGCTCGAGGCGGCCCACGCCGAAGGCATCATCCACCGCGACATCAAGCCGGCGAACATCTTCGTGACCACGCGCGGTGACGCGAAGATCCTCGACTTCGGCGTCGCGCGCATCCAGCACGCGGCCGTCGAAGAGGTGCAGACCGAGGCCGCTGATTTCATGACGCACGGCGGCGGAGTGATCGGGACCGTCGCCTACATGTCGCCCGAGCAGGCTCGTGGTGAATCGCTCGACGCGACCACGGACCTGTTCTCGTTGGGGGTCGTCCTCTACGAAATGACGACCGGACGAATGGCGTTTCCCGGTCCGACGACGGCCGTCATCTTTAACCGGATCTTGAGCAGCGCCGTGGACCCCGCGACCGCCGTGAATCCCGCGCTGCCGAAGGCGCTCGACGCGCTGTTCGCGCGGCTCCTGGCCAAGGAACGCGATCGCCGCTACTCGAGCGCGCGGGAATTGCGCGCGGACCTGCAGGCGCTGAAACGCGAGCCGCCATCCACGGTGGGTCAGTCACGCCCCGCACCGGAGGCCCCGGCTGACAAGCCGTCGATCGTCGTACTGCCGTTCGAAAATCTCAGTGCCGATCCCGACAACGAGTTCTTCAGCGACGGCCTGACCGACGAGATCATCACCGACCTGTCGCAGATACGAACACTCCGCGTGATCTCCCGGAACTCCAGCATGCAGCTGAAGGGCGCACGGAAGGATCTCAAAGCGCTGGCCTCCGAGCTCGGCGTGCGCTACGTGCTCAGCGGCAGCGTCCGCAAGTCGCCGAACGCCGTGCGGATCACCGCCCAGCTCGTGGATCCCGTCAAGGACGAGACCCTGTGGGCGGAGAAGTACACCGGCACCCTCGAGGACATTTTCGACATCCAGGAGCAGATCTCCCGCCGCATCGTCGACGCGTTGAAGATGCAGCTCTCGCCGAAGGAGGACCGCAAGCTGGCGGAGCGTCGGATCGACAACGTCAAGGCGTTCGAGTGTTATGTGCGGTCGCGTCAGGAGATGTACAAGTTCACGAAGGAGGGGCTGGATCAGGCGATGGCGCTGATCGACACCGCGTTGACCCTGGTCGGCGACAACGAGCTCCTGTATGCCGCGAAAGGCTCGGTCCACTGGCAGTATGTCAACGCGGCGATCAGGGCGAACGCGCGCGACATCGAGCAGGCCGAGGAGTGCGTGACGAAGGTGTTCGCCCTGAATCCCGATTCAGCGGCGGGCCACGCGCTGCTCGGACAAGTGCGGCAGGCCCAGGGACGTCCGGTCGAGGCCATTGCCAGCTTCAAACGAGCGCTCGCCCTCGACCCCGTCAACGTGTACGCGTCGGGCGAGCTGGGACGCGTCTACGGAGGGCTCGGCCGCGATCGCGACAGCAGCGCGATGATGGATCTGGCGCGCCGAGAAGATCCCCTGAGCCCGATTCATCATCACGGCACGTTGTGGAATGCACTCCTGTCGGGAAATCCTGCGCTCGTCGTGCGGGAGGCGCCTCGAGTCCTTCAATCAGTGCCCGAGTTTGCGATGGTGCGTTGGGATCTGGCCGTGGCGCTGATTCAGGAGGATCGGCTGGACGAGGCGCGAGACGTCCTCGCCGCGGCGCCAGCTGAGAGAGTCCCCACTATTGCCGGACGGGTCTGTGTCGCGTTGAAACTTGCGCTGGAAGGGCGACGAACCGAGGCGCTGGCCTGTATCGGTGAGCACTTGTCGACCTGCGCCTGGAACGTCGAGTACTGGTCGTGGCAGGTCGCCGAGTGCTACGCGGTCGCGGGGGCGCAGGACGAGGCGCTCGACTGGCTCGAGAACGCCACGCGACGGGGGTTCGTTCACTATCCGCTCCTATCGAGGAGCCGGACGTTCCGGTCGCTGCGCGGCAACCCGAGGTTCGAGCAGTTGTCGGCCAGGGTCAAGGCGACCTGGGAGGAGATGCAGCGTCTGCCCTTATAGGCTGCGAGTCGCCTACGCGGCGACAAACTCACCCAGAACAATCGGGCATCAGCGCGAGTGCTGCGCCCTCGCGACGCTGACACCGGCAAGTATGGTCGACGTCTTGTGCGACCCTCCGCCGACCCGGTTGCGGCCTGCTCTTTTGGCGTAATACAGCGCTCGATCCGCGTCGCCGAGCCACTCGAGCGGCGATTGTCCATCGCGAAGTTCGCTGACACCGAGACTGATTGAAATGGTGTGTCCGTCGATGAGCCGCGACGCCGCGACGAAGGCACGCAGCTGC
>DASRJR010000312.1:0-11685 GCA_035649395.1 Vicinamibacterales bacterium | reverse complement strand
GTCCTGCACGCCATTCTCGAAGCTGTCGACGAGCGCGTCGAGCCGGCCGGCCGCGGCCGGCGCGTCTTTCCCTTCAATCGGATCAAAGTCACGGTGGTGGCGTCGACGCGCGACGCGCGCGCTCGCCTCGCCTCCGTCCTCGACGGCGGACCAACACTGCGCGATCGCATCGTCAATCGCCTTCGTGCCGCGCGCTGCGACAGCACCGGACTGAGTGTGAGGCTGGCGTACGTCGCCCAACCCGAAGAGGGCTGGACGACGCCGGAATTCCACATCGACTTCGGCCAGGGCACGCCGGCCGACCCGGCGCCGCCCGAACCGGCGCCGCAGATTCCAGAGATCGAGCTGACCATCGCGCACGGCGCGGGCGACAAGCCGCGCTACACGTTGACGCAGGACCGGATCAACCTGGGACGATGTGAAGAGGTGCGCGACAGCCGCAATCACCTGATTCGAACCAACCACGTTGTGTTCAAGGATGGCGCCGGCACGGTCAACGACACCGTGTCGCGCCGCCACGCGCACATCGATTACAGCGAGGCGACGCGCGACTTCCGCATCGTCGACGACCGCAGCGCGCACGGCACCTCAATCGTGCGCAACGGCACGCCCATCCCCGTGCACGTCAGCTCGCGCGGTGTCCGTCTGCAGACCGACGACGAGATCGTGTTGGGCGAGGCCAGGCTACGCGTGAAGGTCGCGAGCATCGATTAAACGCAGCGCTCGGTCGCGACGAGGTTGAAACGTCGCATTTCATACCGTAGGTTATGGGCATGGGTGCACACCTTCCACCCGATCTCCACGCGTTGGAACAGGCTTACGCCGCCGCGGAACGCGACGCACGTGCGGTGGTGGACGGCCTCACTGAAGCGCTCGGCACCTGGCGAGCCGAGCCGTCGTCGTGGAGCGTCGCCGAGTGCCTCGATCACCTGGCGGTCTCGAACCGCATCTATCTCGCGGCGATGGAACCCTCCGCCGCTGCCGCGCGTGCAAACGGAAATTATCGACAGGGCCCGGCGATGCCCGGGGTCATTGGACGGTGGTTCGCGCGAACGCTCGAGCCGCCGGTGAAACCTCGGTTCAAGATGAAAGCCCCGCGGAAGATCAGGCCGCGTCAGTCGCCGCCACTGGGCGATGCCACAGCGGCGTTTCTCACCACGCAAATCGACGTACAGCGATTCCTGAGGACGTATGCAGGCATCGACCTCACGGGCGTCCGGTTTCCCAACCCGTTCATCACAGGCGTCCGCTTCAGCCTGGCGACCGGCCTTCACGTGATCGCCTCACACGAGCGTCGTCATTTGTGGCAGGCCTGGAATGTCCGACGCGCTGCGGAACGGGCGGTCACCGCGCGCACTTAGACACGGTAGCAACGGGATTCACTAAACGGGGTAACGGGATTTGTCACACGGAGGCAACGGGGATAACGCCGTTCCCCTCGTTACCCCCGTGTGATGAATCCCCGTTGCCCCCGTGTAGTAAACCCTCGTTGCTCCCGTGTGGCAGTGAGCGCGCGGCACACCCGCCCGCCGACCACGGTCAATGCACGCGCGACGCCGGTTCGGCTACGCCGCCCGTGCCATCGTGTGGCGCAGTCCTTCGCGATAACTCGGAAACATGGGCGCCCACCCGAGTTCCCGCCGCGCCTTCACGTTCGAGAGCGCCAGGCGCATCGAGAGCACTCGCGCCAGGTACGGCATGACGATCCGGATGAGCCACGCTGGTACCGTCCACGGCGTCGGCGATCCGCTGACGCGAGCGAGTTCGGTCACCACCTCGCTGAAGCTCGCAGGACAATCGTCGACGATGTCGTAGACACCGCCCGAGGTTCCGCGTTCCAGCGCTGCCACAGTCGCCGCCACGGCATCGTCGAGGTGAATGTACGGCAGTTGTCCACGATCGTCGCGAACGCGAGGCAACCAGCGCTTGCGGGCGAGCGTGAGCATTTCATCGGTGCCAGGATTGCCCGGTCCGTAGAACAGGCCGTAGCGCAGTACGATCGCCTCGATTGCCCCGCGGCGCGCCGCTTCGAGCACCTGCGACTCCATCGATCGCACCGCCTCCGCCGCACCGTCGATCTGTGTGTCGCGGCTCGCGCCGCTGACAGCCGCGACCGGCGCGAACGATCCGACGATGATCCGTCGCGCACCCGCGGCAAGTGCCGCTCGCAACAGGTTGCGCGTGCCCACGTCCCGCAGGCGATTCGTCGGCTCGAGATCGCTCGCACGCCTCGGCCCCATCTTCGGCAGCGCCGTGAGCTGATGAATGACGAGTGTCGGCTCGGCGTGACGCACCGCGGTCTCGAGCGCCACCGCGTCGAGTGCATCGACAACGACGGGGGCCGCGCCGAGGCCTCGTATCAGCGCCTCTTTGTCACTCGAACGGGTTGTCGCATGCACGCGATGCCCGGCCGCGACCAGCGCCCGAACGAGCGGTACGCCGATCGTGCCGCTGCCACCAGCTACGAAGACGTTCATGACACCCCCCGTGTAACGGTGCGTCGATACGCCAGCCCGAGCACCGCGCCCACGACTTCGATTGCAGCGAGCGACGCCGCCGTCAGCGTGAACATCGGGCGCCAGTGCGCCGCGACGTGATCGATGCGGTCCGCACCGGCAATGATGAAGTGATTGATCAGCCCGAACACCAGCGAGCCTGCCATCGTGACGCCAATCAGCCGTGCACCCGCCACCGGCTGTTTCCACATCCACGCGAAGCCCGCCAACGGTCCGGCCAGAATCACCACGACCACGAAGAGCATCGCCGAACCGCTCAGCACGACGCCCGCCGAGTCGTGAACCGAGCCGTGGACGAGCGACACGAGGAAGTGCAGCAGGACGACGGCGCCAAGGGTGAAGCGTTGTGTTTCTGCTTCCATATCCTTGAGACGAGCGAAGGGGATGAAACGTGACACCCACTGAGGCCCCGCTGGGGCCCGGGCCCCGGGCCCTGAGGCCTGGTGCTTACACAGGCCCGTAAGCCCGCGGAATCGGCTGGTCAATCGCGTCCCACGCGTATTGACGCTGGATGATCTCGCGCAGGCGCTGGATGAGCGCGCCACCAGCTGCGCCGTTGGTCATGATGACGGCGCCGTATCCCTTCACCTGGTGCGCGATCAGGTCGCACTGGAATCCGAAGTTGCTGCCACCATGCCCGAAGTACCACCCTTCACCGAGCTTGGCCATCTGGAATCCCACCGCGAACGGGCCGACGCCGACTGGCGTCACCATCTCGCGCACCGTCGTGTGCGACAGCACGCGCGACGAGCGGCCGAGCAGCGCGTGCTGCACCTCGATCGCAAACCGCGCCAGATCAGTAGGCGTCGTCCACAGCCCGGCGGCCGCCTGTTCGGGATACACGTGCCACGGGTCTGCCGCGCGCTGCCCTTGCGGATTGTGTGCGCGCGCAGCCTGCTTCTCGCGGCTCATCGGCAGCGGCTGCTCGAACGTGCTGTTCGTCATGCCGATGGGAGTCAGCACCCACTCGCGCGCGATCTGATCGAACGGCTTGCCGACCGCGTCCATCAGCGCCAGCTGCTGAATCATCACCGCGCCGCCCGAGTACTTGAACCCCGTGAGCGGCGTCCGTTCCAGACGGACGGCACGCAGATTCGCCGGCTTCTCGCCATCGAGGATCTGCGGGATTGCCGGCAGCGTTGTGCCGGGCGAGTAGCCGGGAAACCCGAACCCATCGCCCGTACCGGACGTGTGGCTCATGAGCATCCGCGGCGTTACCACGGTCTTCGCGAACTGCCCCATCGGCAGCTTCCATGACTTCAGGATCGTGTTGACGTCCTGATCGAGAGTGAAGCGTCCGTCCTGCACCGCCTTCAACGACGCCATCGCCGCCACCGGCTTGCTGATCGATGCCGCCTGGAACATCGTCTCGATCGTCACCGGCGTGCCGGTCGCGGCGTCGGCGACGCCGTAGGCGACGGCCGTCTCGATCTTGAAGTCCTTGATGATCGCGATGCTGACGCCAGGCACCTTGAACTGCTCGAGCAGCGGCGTGATCTGCGCGGCATCGGCAATGTTGGGAGACGCCTGCTGCAGACGGGCAAACGACGTCGAGACGATCACGAGCGCACAGATCGCGACGAGTCTCTTCATAGCGGGGCCTCGTTTGTCGTGTCCGACGCCTTTAACCTGACCTTCACGCCGCACACGCCAGGCAAGAATACCGCTGGTCTGCTCCTCTGACGATGAATCCCACGCGCAGCAGCTCGGACAACACCCGCTCGCACGTGGCGAGATCGAGCGCCCAGAACCGCGCCGCTTCGCTCACGGTCAGTCGGAGGTGGGGCGCGTCCTCGAATTCCTCACGGATGCATTGAACGAGCTTCGGAAAGAACGGTGGTGCCATGAGTGTCCCCGGTTGCGATCGTAGGACTCATGGTGCCTTCGCAGCCCAGGCGCGAACAATCGAGCGGTAGGCGCAGCGGGATCTGCGACTTCTGACCGATGCCGTGTCAGGCCTTAGTTGCTGCCAGGTACGAGTACTACCTCGACGTACCGGTTGGTATCGAGGTACTGACGCGCGGCGTCACGGAGCGACGGCACGCTGACCTGGTCGTAGAACGGACGCATGTTGAAGATGTCGCGCACGTCCTCGCCATATTCGTACTTGAACAGAATGCGGTTCAGCAGATAGCTGTTGTTCGCCAGATTGGTCTCCAGCTCGCGGACCAGCGTCGCGCGCGTGTCAGCGACCTGACCGAGCCCAGGGCCGTTGCGCTTGAAGTCCTCGATCACCTGGAACGTCGTCTTCACCAACGCATCGGTGCGCGCCGGGTCGCACGCGAAGGTGATGGTGATCCGATAATCGCTGACCGGGCGCTTGGCGAAGCGCGGCACCACCGACACGCCGTACGTGCCGCCGAGATCCTCGCGCAGCGTGCGCTGCAGGTTGCCCGCCAGCGTCTCGGCCATCGCCGACGCCATCACGCGGTTCTGCTCGTTGTTCTGGAACGGCCCGGTGAAGACGATGCTCACCTGGCTGCGCGGCGCGATGCCGCTCTTCACCTGCTTCTCGACGACGGAGGAGGGAGGACGGATGCCGACGTCTCTGACCATCTCCATCTTCTTCAGCGACGGCAGGCTCGCGAGGTAGCGCTCGACCAACGGCCTCATCGTCTCGAGCTCGAAGCTGCCGACGAAGACGAAGACGAAATCGCCCGCATCGGCGAAGCGCTCCTTGTAGAACGCGAGCGATCGGTCCAGGTTCATGCGATTCACCGACTCGGGCGTCAACGGCTGCGCGCGCGGATGGTTCTGCGACAAGGCCGCTTCGAGCGTCTGGTTGAACAGCACGTCCGGCTGCGCCTGCCGGTTCGCGAGCGTCACCTTCAGTTGATCCGTCAGCACCTTGAACGCCACCGGGTCGGCGCGCGGCGCCGTGAAGGTCAGGTAAATCAACTGGAACATCGTCTCGAGATCCTTGGAGGCCGCGCCGCCCGCAAGCCCTTCCTCGGTCGCGCTGATATCCGCCCTGACCGACGCCGTCGTCCCCGCCATCACCTTCTCGAGATCGATCCGGCTGAAGCTGCCGAGACCGCCGTTGGCGATCACGGCGTCGGCGGTTTCGGCGGCGACGTAGTCCTCATCGCGCGCCAGCGAGACGCCGCCAGGGCTGACCGCCCGGAACAGGATCTCGTCCTGCCTGAAGTTCGTCGGCTTCAGCACGACGCGCAGACCATTGGAGAGCGTCCACTCGGTGATCCCTGCCGTGTCCATCACCGACGCGTTGGCCACCTTGCCGGCCATCGGCTTGGTCGGCATCAGCGGGCGATTCGCGAGCGTATCGACGTACGCCGTCAGCTTCTCGGCGTTGGCCGCGCTGATCGCGCCCGACAGCTTGACCTCGTCCGGCAGCGTCGGCTTGTCGCGCTCGGGCGCCGAGATTGCCACGAGCCGATTGCGATCCAGCAGCCAGTTCTTGGCGACCGCGTTGACCTCGGCAAGGGTGATCTCCGGAGTGAAGCGCTGGTTCAGGCCGTATTCGTAGACGATGCCCGGGATCGGTTCCGCGTCGGTGAAGTTGCGGACGAACTCGTCGGCGAGCGGACCCGACGGGCTCTTGTCCTTCTCCACCACCGACCGCTCGAGGCCGCGCTCGAGGTTGAGCTTCATCCGGTTCAATTCACCCGCGGTGAAGCCGAAGCGCGCCACGCGAGCGACTTCAGTAAAGAGCGACGACACGCCACGTTCGACGCCGCCGCTCGCGACGAGCGCGTCGAGGCTGGTCACTTCGCCAGTGCGCACGAACAGGCTGCGTCCCGTCTGCGCGCGAAGGAACGGCGCGTTGGGCGCCTGGGCCATCTCGTCGAGGCGCTGCGACAGCATGGCGCCAAAGAGTCGCTCCACCATGTAACGCCGATATGCGCCGATCGTCGACTGCTCTCGCGCCTTCATCGTCGAGGTGATGCTGAGGCGAGTCCCGTTCATTTCCGGGTCGGTCAGCACTGAGTACGACGTGCCGGTGTTCTCGGGAATCTCGTATGCCGGCTTCGGCCGTGGCTTCGCCGGCATCTGGATCTGAGAGAAGCGTGCCTTGATCCGCGCTTCGATGTCGGCCTTGTTGAAGTCGCCGACCATGACGATGCCCATGAGGTCGGGGCGATACCAGTCGGAGTAGAACTGCTTGAGCCGGTCGTAGGTCACGCTGCGAATGATCTCGGGCTTACCAATCGGCAGCCGGTCAGCGTAGCGCGAGCCCTTGAGCAAGAGCGGGAACTGCACGTTCTGAATGCGTTCTTCCGCACCCAGTCCGAGGCGCCACTCCTCGAGGATCACGCCTCGTTCCTTGTCGATCTCGCGCGGGTCGAACGTCACGTTGTGTGCGAAGTCGTCGAAGATCGTGAGCGCGCGATCGATGACCCCAGAGTTGTCGGTCGGGATCTGCAGCTCGTAGACCGTCTCGTCGAAACCGGTGTGGGCATTCACGTGCGCGCCGAAGCGCATGCCGAGCGACTGCATGAACGTGGGAATCGCGTTCCCGGGAAAGTTGCGCGTTCCGTTGAACGCCATGTGCTCGACGAAATGGGCGAGCCCGCGCTGGTCGTCGTCTTCGAGCACCGAGCCGGCGTTGACCGCCAGCCGAAGCTCGGCGCGCGCCTGCGGCAGCCGGTTTTCGCGGACGTAGTACTTGAACCCGTTCGGCAGCGTGCCCACGGTGATCAATGGATCCACCGGCACCATTTCCTCGAGTTTCGCGGCTCGAACCGCTTCGGGAATCGGCGGTGGAGCTATCTGTTGGGCGCTGACGAGGCTCAGCGCGGTGGCGAACGCGAGGAAAAGGGCGGCGTAACGGGCGCGAGTGTGAGTGGTGGTCATAGGCAGACGCTCGACTCAGACGATTGTACCTACGTCGGCCAATGTAAAGGCCGCCTTTAGGCGAGGCCGGGTATTGCCTGTAGAGGCGGCCTCCAGACTCCGCTCATCGTCGAGGCCGCTTTTGGGCGGTCTGTGAGCTTGGCTTGGCTCGGCAAGTGCCTTAAAGTTCTGTCAGCACGTTTCATGACCCAGGTTCTCGATCCCGCCACGATGATCGAGGCAGCGCAGACAGCCGTTGCCGCAGGCGACTATCCCACTGCCGAGCGGCTGTTGCGTGAAGCCGCCTCCCTCCAGGAGACAACGCACGGGTCGTCCCATCCGGATCTCGCGAGCACGCTGAACAACCTCGCGCTCGTCTACGAGCAGACGAACCAAATCGCTGAAGCCGAGCAGACCTACCGCCGCGCTCACGCGGTCGCGGTCGCGTCGCTGCTGCCAGGCCATCCGTTCGTCGCGACCAGCCTGAAGAACCTCGTCGACTTCTGCGAGGCGCACGAGATCCCGCTGTGGCGACCGCCCGCCGCTCGACTGGACGACGAATTCGATTCCGGCTGGCAGAGCGTGGCGCAGCCTGACGTCGCCAAAAACCGTAAGGCCACCACGTCTGAGGTCGACAGCCTGGATGCGGAATTCGGGTCGGAAGCGGCACCAGTTGCCACTGCCGTGGCGACGCCGACGCGGCATCGCCGGATCGCGCTCGTGGCGCTGGCGGCGGCCGCAATTGTGGTCGTCTCGATCGTCATGCGATGGTCAGAAGCGTCTCCGGCAAGTGGCTCGCCCGCCCCCGCAGTGACGAACCCGGTTGCGGCGGGTGACGCCGCACCTGCGAAGGTGACGGAGCGAGTTCCTGTTCTCACCGATGCGCCCGCGCCTCCCGCACGCGCTGCGGCAGTCGCACCCGCCGCCGCTGTCGAACGTGTCGAACGTCACGCGCCGCGCGAAACACGTGACACATCAGTACCCGTGACCGTGCTCACCGCGCAACTGTGCCGCGCGATCGAAAAGCGGGGATCGCCTGACTGGCAGTGCGCCTCGGCCAGCGGCGACGTGCAGCCAGGGAAGTATTCGTTCTACACGCGACTGCAGACCAACCGCGACACGATGGTCGAGCATCGCTGGTATCGCGACGAGCGCGTCCATCAAGTCTCGCGACTGCATATCGTGGCGAA
The DNA here is from genome assembly GCA_035649395.1 of Vicinamibacterales bacterium. Lineage (GTDB taxonomy): Bacteria > Acidobacteriota > Vicinamibacteria > Vicinamibacterales > UBA2999 > Gp6-AA40. The sequence goes on along the minus strand of DASRJR010000312.1, from coordinate 3,185 downwards.
TCCAGGCAGCGGATACCGCACCTTCAGCAGCACGACGATCAGCGCTGAGCGCATCGGCAACTGGAAAGTCGAGCTGCGGGCCGCGGATGGCACGCTGCTGCACGAGGAACACTTCGTCGCGCGCTGACGAGACGCCCTGAGCAGGCCGCCCTCCACGAGTGCCATCAGTCCGCTCCTTCGATCATCTCCTCACATACGCAGGTCAGGCGCTCGGGCTCGAGCCGGACGAGCTGCTGCGAAGCTATCGCCCGGCGCAGCTGTCCGAGTTGAAGGCGATCCTCGAGCTGCGGCGCCTCGTCAACGGCCCGGTGTGGTGGGAGGACGAAGCCTTCGTCCGATGGCGGTATTTCTCACGCGGGATGGACGCCGGAAGCTCCTCCTACTGGGTGTTCGAGCGGGCTGGCGAGATCCTCGGCGGCTGCGGTCTCGAGCCGGTCGACCTCGCGATCGATGGTGACGCCGCGGCGGCGGTGCGCGCGCTCGACATCATGGTGCGGCCGGACCTGGACGGCCGCGGGCTCGGCGCGGTCATGAATCTGGCGTTGTTCCGTCATTTCCCGATCGTCCTGGTGACCGGCAGCAACGACCGCTCCCACCAACTGCTGCGCCGCCTGTTTCAGCACACGCTCGATCTGCAGTCATGGAAGACCGTGATCGAATCGGGCGCCGTGCTCAAAGACCGGCCCGGATTCGCTCCGTTCGCCGGCATGCTGGCTCCCGGCGTCGATCTGCTGCTGCGGGTCGCGCGCGCGCGCCGTCGGATCGGTCTTCCACCCGGGACGACGATTCAGGAGATCACCGGCTTCGACAGCCGCGTCAACGATCTCAGCCGGCGGTGTGAGGTCAAGGGGCGCGTGCTCGCACGACGGAGCGCTGAGTATCTCAATTGGAGATTCTGTCAGAACCCTCGCTGCACCTATCGCGTGTTCGGGGCCTTCACCAGCGGACGTCTCGATGGCTACGTCGTGACGCGGTTCAACCTTGCCCGCCCGAATCGGCGCCGCGAGGCAGAGGTCGTTGACTGGCTGGCCGCGCCGGATCTCGAACACGCGGAGAGGCTGCTGCGGGCGCTGCTGCAATCAGCCGTCGATGCGCTTGCGGGAAGCGGGGCGAGACTGGTGAGCTGCAGTGCGTTCGACGCAGGGATTGAGCGTGTGCTCGACGCGAACGGCTTCCGCGTTCGGCCGGGTGAGACCCTGCCCTTCTTCGTCAAGGCCGCCGATCCAGGAGTCCAGCAGCGTCTGGCATCAACCGCGGGATGGTTCGTCACGCTCGGCGATTTCGACGTTGAGTGACCGCGTTGTCGTCGGATCAACTGCGCGAACGGCCGACCGAATCGCGATCGCCGAATCGACTGCCCCGCGGAAGGCCTCCACATCGAATTCCCATTCATCGTTGAGGGTAAAGCTCGCCGCCACTTCCCACGCGCTCCGGGCGTCGGCATCGGTGGCGGTCAACCACAACCCCAAATCCGACCGTGTGCACCACGCTCTGAGCGCTTTGAACCGAATGAACCAGACCAGGGCCCGGTTCTCGTCATTGAGAAAGCGGCGACAGACGAGCACGAGCGACGGCGATCCGTACAGATCGACGTCGCCGGTGAACTCGTGAGGCGTGAGCGGCACCACTTCGCTCGGCCTGGCCGGAAACGGCGTGTTCACACGTCCCTCGCCGGTGGATTCACGTCAGCGGCTCGAACGGCGCCGCCGCATCGTCGAATGCGATCTCAGCGAGACGTCTGACGGCTCGTTCGCGCAGCAGCTGGGCATCGCGGGCGATCGCCGCCTCGCCGACGGACGCCACGCGAGGCACACGCCGATCGAGCGCCGCGATCAGTTCGCGCAGCGCACGTGTGAGCTCGACGTCCGTCGCGGTCATCGGTCTCGTCCCCAGCGCTGCCGGCGCGCTACGTTAAATACTTCGCCGCATTTGACGCAGCGCCAGTACGTATTCACGTCGGGAACCTTGACCGTGGTCACGATGGATGACGAGTGACATACGGGGCAGGCCGACGGTACCTCACCGGCAGACCGCGAGACGTGCTCTGTGAGCTGGCCCTCGGATCCGAAGAATGCCATGACGCCCTCACTCGATGTGCTTTGGTGAGGGCTGAAGGCCAGGGTGGCCGCAGGGCTCAGAAAGCAGTCGTGTACGAGTATACGCCGTTTCGCCCTGCATGAGCCGCGCGGATGCGGAAATACTCCGCCGTTTCGTGAAACTCTTAATTATTTCATTGCAGCGCCGAGCGACAGGGCTTACACTGACGCATCTCTTAAAGAATTAAGAGATGAGCGAGACCTCATCCGACCGATGACCGCCGAGGTGATTCGAGATAAGTCGAGAACGTATCCGCTCCGCGTCGTCTCGTCTTTCAACGACGATCGCCGGTGCGTGGCTTCCCACCACCGACCTCGTTTCCGTTGGAGGGTTCATATGGGCCACGCACGTTCGCCGTCGCACATCGGCCGGTACACGATCACCCTGTGTCTGGCCGTCGCCGGAGTGCTGATCCCATTACCGCGCCTGCTCTCCGCGGCGCCCGCACTCGATCCACGCGTCACGGCCGCGATGCAGCGGTTCTTCGACCGCACCACGACTGCGCACCAGTACAGCGCGTCGCGTCGCTTGGAGGCATCCGGCAAGGGGCATCAGGGATGGCTCGACGTCGAGACCGAGTTCACGGCCGCGTCGGGATTGAGCTATCAGGTCACGGCGGAGGGGGGCTCCGGCTATATCCGCTCTCGCGTGCTGCGGTCGTTGCTCGATGCCGAGCAGAGCCTGATCGCGCGCGGCGGCAGCGCCACCGTCGCGCTCTCGACCGCCAATTACGAGTTCACGCCGACGAGTGTCGACGCGGAGGGACTCGCCGTCATCGCCATGAGGCCGCTGCGAAAGGACCGCTCGCTGATCGCTGGACGGATGTTCCTGACCACCGACGGCATGCTCGTTCGAGTGGAGGGGCGATTGGCGAAGAATCCGTCGTTCTGGATGACCCGCGTGAACGTCGTGCGGACGTATCGACGGCTCAACGACGTCGAAATGCCGGTGTCACTCGACACGACGGCGCAACTGCGTCTGCTTGGATCGTCCGCGCTCCGTATGACGTATCGCTACGCCCGGATTGACGAACGCGAGGTCGTCAACGAGGCAGGCAAGTAGCGAAGTCGGGTGGGCTGGCGAGTGAC
>DASRJR010000311.1:0-3245 GCA_035649395.1 Vicinamibacterales bacterium | reverse complement strand
CCGCCGAGATAGAGCGCCGCGAGGCATTGGCCGAAGTCCATCGCGACGGACTGTTCGAAGTCCTTCTCCGCCGACGGCAGGCGCGGCGCACGCCATTCGATCAACCCCGACAGCAGGAAGACCGTCGAGTTGACCATCAGCGTGCGCGTGCGGTCGGCGTCGGCGCGCGCCGCAACATTGTCGCCGGCGTTGAAGTGGTTCCACGCGCGCCAATAGAACGCTTGACCGAGGTACCAGCGCCCGCCGTCGATGAGCTGTGTAGCAGCCGCGATCGCTTCTGGATGCTGTTGGAGCTGCGACAGGCTGATGGTGCGCCCCAGCAGGGCGTCGGGGTGGGCCGGCATCAACGCGAGCGCAGCATCGTAAGCAGCTAGCGCACTCTTCCATTCCTCCCACCGCTGATACAGATTGCCGACCGACACGGCAATCGCCACCGACGAAGGGAACGCGGCCGCGGCAGACTGGAACCGCTGCAGCGCCTCTTCTTCATCCGGCGCCTCTTGGTCGCCCAACAGGTACTTCCCGAGCGCGTAGTCGGCGTCGACCAGTTCCGGCTCGGCCAGTCGGGCCAGGCGCAACGTCTCCAGGTTGTCGCGTCTGAAGCGCGCACTGCAGGTGCCCCCCCGATACAGCAGCAGCGGCACCATCGGCATCGCGCCGAGGATCCGCGTGACCTCGGCGTCCCGTTCTTTCGAGGTGTCCACCTGGCATGCCAGCGTCAGCTCGAGATACCGACGAAACGCGCCGGATCCCACCCCGCTACGCAGCGACTCGCGCCAGGTCGAAAGCAGACTCTCGGCTCGCTTCCGCAGCTGCGTCTCGACGAGCAGGTCGTCGCGTTGTCCGCCGAGCGGATCGCCAGGCACTGCAGCCACCATCTCCAGGTATGTCGTCCTGACCGGATCGCCGCCCGCCGCCTCCTTGGCGGCCTGAAGCCACGACTCGCCAGCGATCCCGAGCTCTCCAGTGCGAAGCGTCAGCAGCGTCGCTGATTCGAAAGCCAGCTGCGGGAGACCGCGCTGACGCGACAGCGTGAATGCGCGTTCGAGGCAGCGATAGCATCCCCGTTCGATCAGCGCCTCGATATCATCCGTTGGCGCGGGCGGCTCGGGCAGAGGTAGCGGCTTCTTCGCACTGCACGCCGCCGCAGCCACTGCGACCACGACGACGGCCAGCAACGACGATCTGGGCATGAGCTATCCGCTCTTTAGACACCGCTGAGGGGCAACCGGTTCGGGTCCTGAGGCCGGCCTCCTCTCGGGTATAGTCCGGGTCGCAATCCCTGAGCGGCGCAGGGATCATGGAAACGTCCGATGCGACTACGTCTGGTCATTGCGGGGCTGGTGGTGGCGACGGTCGCCGCTGCCCTCTTCGCGGCCTACCTTGTGTGGGACCTGCGTCCAGAGCGCATCGAGGAACGAGTCATCGCGGCGCTCATTGCGCGATTCAACAGCCACGTCACCGTCGGGTCGGCTGATATCTCCGTTTTCCCGTCGTTGACCGCGAGCGGCACGGACTTGACCTTCCGCTACCAGGGCCGCACCGATGTGCCGCCGCTCGTGACCATCCCGTCGTTTGCCGCAGCGGCGCCGATCTCGGGGCTCCTGGGCGAACGTCTGCGCATTGCCAGCGTTCGCCTCGAAGGCCTGCAGATCTACATGCCGCCCGACCGCTTGAAGTCGGACATAGGCGGTTCAGCCCCCCGGCAGGAGTTCAGAGGCAAGATCCCGGATCTCTTCATCGATGAAATCGCCTCGCGTGCCGCGCGTCTCGAGATCGCATCGAAAAAGCCCGACCGTCTCCCACGCATCTTCGAGATTCACGACCTCGTGATGAACGACTTCAGCCCGAACGGGGCCGCGAAGTTCCAGGCCGGCGTCACCAATCCCATTCCACGCGGGCGTGTCGAGACGAACGGCACGTTCGGCCCGTGGCAGGCCGACGAGCCGCGCCTGACGCCGGTCAGCGGTCAGTACTCGTTCAAGGATGCCAACCTCGATGACATCAAAGGCATCGGGGGCGTCCTCTCGTCGGTGGGATCGTATCGCGGCACGCTCGAGCGGATCGAGGTCGAGGGACAAACCGAAACGCCGCAGTTCTCCATCGACATCGGCGGGCAGCCAGTGCCCCTCACGACGAAGTTCAAGGCGGTCGTCGACGGCACGAACGGCGACACCTGGCTCGAACGCGTCGACGCCATGCTGGGCCAGTCGCCGATCTCCGCGTCGGGCGCGATCGTTCGCACCGAGGACGTCGCTGGACGACGCGTCACGCTCGACGTGCGGCTGCAGCAGGCGCGCATCGAAGACGTGATGCGGCTGGCGGTGAATTCGACCAAGCCGCCGCTGACCGGTCGGGTCGACCTCACGACGGCCTTCCTCCTGCCGCAGGGTGAGCAGGACGTCGTCGATCGTCTGCTGCTGAACGGCCGCTTCAGCCTGGCCGAAGCGCGGTTCGCGAACGTGGACGTGCAAAAGCGTTTGACCTCGCTGAGCCTCAAGGCGCGCGGGAAAGAAGAGGGCGACCCCGAGAACGAAGGCGCCAGCGTGGTGTCGAAACTGCGCGGAAAGTTCGCGCTCCGGCACGCCGTCCTCGAGTTCGAGGAGCTCACGTTCTCGGTGCCTGGTGCGATGGTGCAACTCGAAGGGACTTACACGCTGCACGACGAGCAGCTCAACTTCCACGGCGATCTGATGGTGGAGGCCAGCCTCTCAGACATGACGAGCGGCTTCAGGTCGCTGCTGGCGCGACTCGCGCAGCCGTTCTTCCGCCGCAAAGGCGGTGGGACGCAGCTGCCGATCAAGATCACGGGGCCGCGCTCGAAGCCTGAGTTCGGCTTGGACGTGGGGAGAGTGTTTCGTCGAGGCTGACGGCGCGACGCAGATCGCTAGCGCTGCGTTATCATTCCATTCATCCTCCTTTCCTTCTGGACATGACAACCGTCTTCTGACAGCGAACGGATCAACGATGTCGCTCTTTCCCGAATACGACGCCACTGCAGGATTCCCACAGGTCCACATCGACGCGTTCAAGAGCGTCGCGAAGCAAATGAAGATGGTGATTTCCTCGCGCGAGCTGAATCCGTGCTGCACCGATTTGGTGCTGGAGAGCTATGCCGCGAAAGGTTTCCACATCAAGGCCAAGACCTGCGACTGGGGACCAGCGGCAGGGTTCGTCATCGACGACTACCGCTTCATCAAGGGATCAACGAGCTTCGAGAAGCAGAAGAGCTCGCTCGACGCGGC
>DASRJR010000310.1:0-8811 GCA_035649395.1 Vicinamibacterales bacterium | reverse complement strand
GAGCGGGAATCTTTTCGAGCGTGCCGTACGCGTCCACGCTGCTCAACCCGCTATTCAAGTCGCCGTTCGACCTGCTCCTGAGCACCGGAACGGGCGCGGTACTCGTCACCCTGCTGCTCGCCGCCGCCGAGAGCGCACGCGCGCACGTCTGGCGACATCGCCGATCGGTCGCGGGATCGTATCGCGTCGCGTTTCTGATCGAACAACTTGCGGCCGGCGTCATCGCCGCCGTCGTGCTGCTCGCGCATCAGTGGTTCCTGCGCGACACGGTGACGCAGACGACGCTCGATCTGCTCCACCTCTCGCTGCACCCGTTCACCGCGACGCGCTTCACGCTCCAGCTCGGCCTCATCCTCGCCGACGCCGCGGCCCTCGGTCTCACCGTCGTCATCCTGCGCGCGGCCCTCGTGGGATGGCGCGTCCCCCGGCGCGCCTGGAGCCTGCGTCTCCTCACGGTCGCCGCGTGGACGCTGCCGCTGGTCGTCTGGCAGCTCACGCGCCGATCGCCGATCGGGCCGCATTTGCCGATCCTTGCCGCGATGGCCGCGAGCGCGCTGCTGGCCGGATCCATCACGCGTCTCGCGGCACAGTATCGACGCGGCTCTCAAGCCTTTCGCCTGACGTTGTTGACGCTGCCGCTGCTGGTGCCGGCGTTCTCGTTCTACCCGACGATCGTGCAGTACGCCCGGCAGGCCAAAGCCGACCTCGTCGTCTCGCGCTGGGCTCGCGAGGTGATCGATCTCCGAACGGAAGTACAGCGCCAGGTGAAGATCAGCCGCGAGGAAATTGACGCCATCCCCAGCCTGGTCGATCTCGTCTCGACCAAGGTCGTTCCAGGCGTCGAGGACCTGACCGATCGCGCGTTCCTGATCTGGCAGCAGACGGCCCTCGGGCGATACCCGATCACGTCGTCGATCGAGCTGTACGGTCCGGACCGGCGACTGGTCAGCCGCTTCGCCTTCCATCTTCCCGAGGATCTGAGCCTGCCGTCGCTCTCGGAAGAGCAATCGTGCGATTGGGACGTCGTCGAGGAAGTCGCCCCGTTCTTCGCCGAGGAACGGCGTGTCCTCCACGCCGGCCGGGCCTTCTGCGCCGCCGATCCGTCCGCGCCGCCGCTCGGGTCGATCGTCGTGCACGCGATGCCCGACTACGAGAACCTCAAATTCATTTCGTCGCGAAGCCCCTACATGGAGTTGGCCACCCAGCTCGATCAGGTCACCGACGAGGGCGTGCCGCGGCAGGGCGCTCAGCCAGGAAGCGACGCTCGCCGCGGTGATCCGCTGACCGGCGAAGGTTTTCCCGGACATGACATCGAGTTCGTCGTGTACGGCTGGAGCCGCACGCCTCTGTATTCGTCGGTTGCGACCGCGTGGTCACTTCCCGACGATGTCTTCGCGCGCGCGCAGACGACGCGGACGCCGTTCTGGGCGACGCTGACACGCGGTCCCGACGCCTACGAGGTGTACCTGCAGAACGATCGCCTCGGCATCTACGGGCTCGGGTTCCCGGCGATTTCGGCGCTGGGCCATCTGGTGAACCTTGCCGAGCTGACGGTACTCGCCGTCGAGTTGTATGTGCTGTTGCTGATCACGAACTGGTTGTACCGCTGGCTGGGACGACGACCAGTGAGCGCGCCGGCGCTCCTGCGTGAGGTCAGGGCAAGCTTCTACCGAAAGCTCTTTCTGGCTTTCGTCGCAGCGGTGATTGTGCCTGTCGTGGCGCTGGTGCTCGTCACGCGAAACTACGTCGCAGCCCAGATGGAGCGGACGATCGAACAGGAGGCCATCCGCACTGCAGCGGCGGCCGGGCGCGTGTTCGAGGATCTGGCCGCTCCGCGTGCGGCTGAACAAGGACTTGGCATCGATGACAATTTGATGGTGTGGGTGAGCCGGCTGATCGGCCAGGACGTGAACATGTTCTCCGGTCCACGTCTCCAGGCGACCAGCGAACGTCACGTGTTCGCCTCAGGCCTGCTGTCCACACGAACTCCGTCCGACGTCTTTCGCGCGTTGGAGCTGGGGAACGGAGCCGCGCTCGTCGCGCGCGAGCGCATCGATACGATCGAGTATCTGGTTGGAGCGACGCCACTGACGGTGCGTCAGCAAGGCATCCTGACGGTGCCGCTCACGTCACGGCAGCGCGAGATCGATCAGCAGATCGACACGCTCGATCGGCGGGCCTTGCTGGCCGCACTGCTCTTCATCCTCGCCGGCGCCGGCCTGGGCTATTCGATGGCCGAACGCATCTCGGATCCGGTCAGCCGCCTGACCCGCGCGACGCGTCGGATCGCGCGCGGCGACCTCGACGCCCGCATCGCGGCGACCTCGTCAGACGAGCTGCGCCGCCTCGTCGAAGCCTTCAACAGCATGGCGAGCGATCTGCAGCGCCAGCGCGGCGAGCTCGAACGTACGCATCGTCTCGAAGCCTGGGCGGAAATGGCGCGGCAGGTCGCGCACGAGATCAAGAATCCGCTGACGCCCATTCAGCTGAACGCGGAACACCTGCGCCGCGTCCACGCCGATCGCGGCGAACCGCTCAGTCCGGTGCTGCAGGAGTGCGTCGCGACGATCCTCACGCAGGTGAAGCTGCTGCGGCAGATCGCCTCGGAGTTCTCGAGCTACGCATCATCGCCAACCGCCAAGCCGGCCGAAGTCGATCCCGCCGCGCTGCTGCGTGAAATCATCGACCCGTATCGTCCGGCGCTCGAAGCCCGGCTCCGCTTCGACATCGACGTGCCCGCCTCACTGCCGCACGTTTACATCGATCGCACGCTGGTCGCGCGCTCGCTGACCAACATCGTCGAGAACGCCCTGCACGCCATGCCAGGCAGCGGCGCGCTCACGGTGACGGCGCGGCACGAGGCCGATCATGTTCAGATCCGCGTCACCGACACGGGCGTCGGCATGGATCGCGAAGCACTGGCGCGCGCGTTCGAGCCGTACTTCTCCACCAAGGCCAGCGGCACCGGGCTGGGACTGCCGATTGCGAAACGGAACGTCGAGTTGAGCGGAGGAACGATCGCGATTGAGAGCGAACGCGATCGCGGCACCACCGTCAGCATCACGTTGCCAGTCCTGACACGCTAACTGGCAGATTGCTCTTGATGGGGGCCGGCGTGCTGGTCGTCCTTCTGATCCGGCGGCCGCTTGTGAAGTCGGTGCCAGGCGAGCCCGATGAACGCCGACACGAGATACGTGTACGCCATGATGGCGAGCACGATCTGCGGCTGCGCCGCGAGCAGCGCCAGTCCAACGGCGAACAGGAACAGCACCGGGTAGCTGCGTCGCGACTGAAGATCGATCGTCTTGAAGCTGCGATATCGGATCGTGCTGACCATCAGCAGCGCCGGTACGATGACCATCGCCAGCACCGGAAGGGCTTCGGCGTTCGACTGAAACCCGGCCGGGTAGGCGAACACCGTTGCCGCTGGAACGGCAGCGGCCGTGGGACTTGGCAGGCCGACGAAATAGCGTTTGTCCTGCGAGCCCGACTGAATGTTGAAGCGCGCCAGCCGCACCGCGGCCGCCGCCACGAACAGGAATCCCGCCGCCCATCCGATGCGCCCGAGCGGCTGAAGACCCCACTGGAACGCGAGGATCGCCGGGGCAACACCGAACGACACCACATCGGCCAGCGAATCGAACTCGAGGCCGAACGCGCTGGTGGTCCCCGTCATGCGCGCGATGCGGCCGTCGAGGGCATCGAGCACGAAGGCAAAGCCGATGAAGAGCGCCGCCGTCGACAACTGCTCCTCCCGATCTGCTCCAGTGGCCGCACGCATCGAATGGACGATGCAGGCGTAGCCGCAGAACATGTTCGCCATCGTGAACAGGCTGGGCAGCAGATAGACGCCGCGCCGGAAACGGCGCGCACGGTCGTCGAGCCGCGGGCGCAAGGGCCGCAGCAGGCGGGGCCGCTGGACACGTTCGTCATCGCGATGCATACGCGTCCTCCGATGTCGTTTCGGTCTTGCGCACGGTTGCCACTAGGGGTGGGAGCGTCGCGACCACGGTGACGCCGCCCACGACCTTCTCGCCAACCCGGCAGTGAATCGTCGAGCCACGCGGGACGAACACATCCATTCGCGACCCGAATTTCATCACGCCAAACCGCGCGCCTGCCGCAACTTCATCGCCTTCTTTCGCGCGACACACGATACGCCGGGCGAGGATGCCAACGATCTGCCGGACCACGACGGTCTGGCCCCGGTGATCGATCGTCACCTCGGTGTACTCGTTGAGGTCCCCGGCGTCGGCGCGATAGGCCGGCAGGAACCGGCCGGGATGATAGCGCAGATTGGTCACCCGCCCGCTCACCGGCATCCGATTGACGTGGACATCCATCGGTGACAGAAAAATGCTGATCTGATGCCACTGCCCCGGCGGCACGGACTCGCCTGTCGGATCGCCAGCCACCATCACCCGCCCATCGGCCGGTGAGAGCACCGCCGCGTCGCTCGCGTCATGAACGCGGTCGGGATCGCGGAAGAAGAAAAGGAAGAAGGCCGTCAGGCCGACGAGAATCCACCCGGCGACCGGGCCGGCCAGGGCGCCAGCCAGGATGGCCACGGCGAGGCCGCCGAGCACGAAAGGCCATCCCGCAGGGTCGATGCGCATGAACACGAAACCGGGTTCAATTCTCCGTCAAGATGACAGGAAAACTAAACCCGGGTCCTGGAGCAACGACGCGTTACGACGCTTTCAAGTGCGCTTTGGCGTACTCGAGGGCCATCCGCTCCATCTGATCTTTGAGCGCAAGCTTGCGTTTCTTGAGGGTGACTTCTTCGAGTTGTTCGGCGGTGGTGAGGAAGTGCTGTTCGGTTAACTGGTGCAGGCGGTCATCCAACTCATGATGACGCTCTGAAAGCTGGCGGTAAACCTCGTTGCTCTGCAACAGAAGGTTTTTAACCTCCTGTGCGTCCGCTGCGTTCATAGCCGCACCCTCCTTTCTGACAGAAGGACGTTTTCGGTTCAAAAACCACGGTAACACGAGTCGTTCGCCGTCACAATCGTCAAATCGAATTAACAGGTAAGCTGCTGTGCCGCAACGATTTTGGGTCCTGACACGGAGTTGTCACGCTTCGTCGCGCCAGAGGATCAGCGCGTCCTCGACCGGGTTGGTGTAATAGCTCGGCCGAACGGCCGCAACATAGAAGCCGAGCCGCTCGTACAAGCGTCGAGCCCCTTCGTTGGAGGCCCGCACTTCGAGTGTCGCCCGGCGCGCGCCGAGCCGGCGAGCCTCGTCGAACACACGCCGCATCAGGTGTGTCCCGATGCCTTGTCCACGCAGCGACGGCAGCACGGCGACGTTGTTGATGTGGATCTCGTCGAGCACGAGCCAGAACGCACAGAACCCGGCCACCGGCATCGTCGGTGTGCGAACGACGAAGATGTGGCACACCGCCCGGTTCTGCAGCTCCCAGGCGTACATTTCTTTGGTCCACGGGTTCGTGAACGACTCGGCTTCGACGGCGAGCACGCCATCGAGATCGTCGTCCCCCTCGAGCGGATCGATCCAGTACGGACGGTTATCGACTCGCTCGTGCATCCCTGACCAGCTCGGCGTCGCTTCGACGCACGTATAACGGCCGAATCGCGTGAGGCGGCGGCGCCGCTCCGCGTGCCGCTGCCGCGGTTGCCAGGTGGGCAATCGTCCCAGCCAGCGGCGGCGCCGTCGGCTCGGCAATCGTCGCCGCTCCTCCCAACTCGCGCTCGATCAGCTCGCGATACGCGGTGACGCCGTCGCCGATGAAATGCGTCGTCATGTTGCGAACGGCCGCGATGATGTGCTCGGGACGATCAACCGTCGGCTCCCGAACGAGCTCACCATTCTCGTAGAGTGCCGCGTAGACTTCACGTCGCCACGCATCGATCCACGTGGCCGTGCGCGGCGCGCTCGCGTGATGCGCCAGCGCGTCGAAAGTCGACACGCCGATCAGCGGCCGGGTCGAGGCAAACGCCAGCCCTTGCATCGTCGCGATGCCGATGCGCAGGCCAGTAAACGACCCCGGGCCGGTGGCGACCGCGAAGGCATCGACCTCAGCGAGGGCGACGCCCGTCCGATCGAGCAGCGCCATGAGGTCGCCCGGCAAACGCGCCGCGTATTCGGCTGACTCGGTGGATCGTTCGTCGAGCACGACGCCATCGCGCGCGAGTGCGCAGCTTCCGCCTCGAGTCGTGGTGTCGAGCGCCAGGACCAGCACCAGCGGATGATAATAGAGCAGCCCTGTGTTCAAGGGTTCAGAGTTCAGGGTTCACGGGTTCGAACACTCTTCGATGTCTGCGTCACCAACCTCGACTGCCACTCCGGCGATGCGTCAGTACCTGGACGCCAAGCGCCAGTATCGCGACGCGATCGTGTTCTTTCGGATGGGCGACTTCTACGAGATGTTCTACGAAGACGCGCTCGTGGCGTCGCGGGCGCTCGAGTTGACGCTCACGTCACGATCCAAGGACGCCGGTGGGAACGGCATACCGATGTGCGGCGTCCCGTTCCACGCCGCCGATGGGTATCTCGCGCGGCTCGTCAAGAAGGGGTTCCGCGTTGCGATCTGCGAGCAGGTCGAGGATCCGAAGAAAGCCAAGGGGCTGGTCCGTCGCGAGGTCGTGCGGGTCGTATCGCCAGGGACGCTTACGGACGCCAGCTACCTCGAAGCCCGCGAACCGGCGTTCCTCATCGCGGTCGTTCCCGGCCGCGCCACCGAGCTCGGTGCGGCGTTGGTTGATGTCTCGACCGGCGAGTTCACCGCTGCCGAATACGAAGGGAGCGGCGGTCTGCAGGCGCTGGCCGACGAAATCGCCGTGCTCCGGCCGCGGGAAGTGGTCGTCCCCACCGGTTCAGACATCGCCCAGCGGCTGGCGGAGCTCGCCCAATGGCAGGTGCCGGTTACCAGCGTGGACGAATGGACGTTCGACGCGGAAACGGCGCGACGCACCCTGCTCGATCAGCTCAGGGCGCACGGGCTCGAAGGATTCGGCCTCGAGGGCAAGCTCGCGGCGACGCGCGCGGCCGGCGGCCTGGTCGCCTATCTGCGTGAGACCCAAAAAGCCGACCTCGCGCACGTCAGGTCGATCTCGTATCGAACCGCCGCCGACGCGCTCATCATCGACCCGACGACGCTCAAACACCTCGAGGTCGTGGTCGGCAGCGACGGCACCGCGCACGGGTCGCTGCTGAAGGAAATCGATCGCACGATCACGTCGATGGGCGGGCGCCTGCTCCGGTCGTGGCTGCTGCGTCCGTTGTGTTCGCTGGAGCGCATTCGCGATCGCCTCGATGCCGTCGAGGAGCTCGCCTTCCGGTCGACCGAGCGCGGCAAGCTGCGCGACACGCTGAAGTCGGTGCACGATCTCGAGCGGTTGGTCGCGCGCGCCGCGTTGTCGACGGCTGGCCCACGCGAGCTCGTGGCGCTGCGACAGTCGCTGTCGGCCGTTCCACGGGTGAAAGCGCTGCTCGCGGATTTGCGCGCCCCGCTGGTGATCAGCCTCGTGTCCGAGCTCGACGAGCTCACCGACGTCCGCGACCTCATCGATCGGACGCTCATCGACGAGCCGCCGGCCGTCGCACGCGAGGGCGGCTTCACCCGGGACGGAGTTGACACCGAGATCGACGAGCTGCGGACGGTCAGCCGCTCCGGCAAGCGGGTGATCGCCGAGATGGAGGAACGCGAGCGCGCGCGAACCGGAATCTCCTCGCTGAAGGTCCGCTTCAATCGCGTGTTCGGCTATTACATCGAGATTTCGAAGTCAAACCTGCATGCGGTTCCGCCCGACTATCAGCGCAAGCAGACGATCGCCGGCGGCGAACGTTTCACGACGCCAGCGCTGAAAGACTACGAGGAGAAGGTGCTCGGCGCCGACGAGCGCATCCTCGAGCGCGAGCTCGAGCTGTTCGAGGATCTGCGCCGGCGTGTCGCCGCCGAAGCGCCACGCGTTCAGGACACCGCGCGCGCGCTCGCGACGATCGACGTGCTCGCCGGTCTCGCCGAGACGGCGACACTGTGCAACTACACCAAGCCGCAGCTGCACGAGGGCGACGAGCTGACGGTGACCGACGGCCGCCACCCGGTCGTCGAGCGCTACACTTCCGACGCGTTCGTGCCCAACGACATCGAGCTCAATGGGACGACGCGGCAGCTGGTGGTGCTCACCGGGCCCAATATGGGTGGCAAGTCGACTTACCTGCGACAGACGGCGCTCTTCCCACTGCTCGCGCAGGCCGGCTCATTCGTGCCGGCGCGCGACGCCACGCTGCCGGTCGTCGATCGGATCTTCGCGCGTGTGGGCGCGTCGGACAACATCGCGCGCGGCCAGTCGACGTTCATGGTGGAGATGCAAGAGACGGCGCACATCCTGCACACCGCGACTTCGCGGAGCCTGGTCGTGCTCGACGAGATCGGCCGCGGCACGGCGACGTTCGACGGCCTGAGCATCGCCTGGGCCGTGGCCGAACACCTGGCGACGAACGCCCGGGCGCGCCCGAAGACGTTGTTCGCGACGCACTATCACGAGCTCACCGACCTCGCCGACGCCCATCCTGGCGTGGTGAACGCGCATGTGTCCGCGCGAGAGTGGAAAGACGACATCATCTTTCTGCGCAAGATTGTGAGCGGCCGCTCGGATCGCAGTTACGGTATCCAGGTGGCGAGGCTCGCCGGACTTCCGGCGACCGTCGTCGCTCGCGCCCGCGAGATCCTGAGCGGCCTCGAGCGCGACGAGTTGACCAGGAGCGGGCGCCCGACGCTCTCGATCGCCGGCGACAGCGGCAGCAGTCAGCTCGGCCTGTTTGCCGTAGCCGACCGCGACGCGCCGA
>DASRJR010000309.1:0-23384 GCA_035649395.1 Vicinamibacterales bacterium | reverse complement strand
AAGTCGACCTGCGGCAACCGGTCGACACCGAGTTGTCCGAAGGCGAATGCGCCGACGACGGTGAGCGAGAGAATGAGGACCGACGCGAAAACGGGACGCCGGACGCAGAGCTCAGCGAGCCATTGCATGAACCATTACCTGACGTACTTCAACATGCTAACGAGCCGGCGCCACCAAGGCTCCGTCCACGAGTTGGGTGACATTGCTGGTCGCCACGCGTTCACCTGCTTTCAGTCCCGTGGCGATCTCGACGAGATCGTCCACCGCTTGCCCCACGGTGACCAGGCGCTCTTCCGCGCGCTCGGTCGCGACCACGAACACACGCGACGAGCCGGACACCGTGCGCACCGCGGCGACGGGTACAAGGATGCCAGGCTTCTTCGACTCCTGTTCGATCTGCGCCGTCGCAAACGAACCGGGCTTGAGCGCCGCCTCGTCGTTGGGAACCACCGCTTCGACGATCAGCGTGCGCGAGTCGGTCTGCAGCGCCGGTGACACGTAGCGCACCTGGCCCGTGAACGTTTTGCCCGGGGCGGTATCCACTTCGAGCGACACGGCTCGACCGACGCCCACTTCCACGCTGTATTGCTGCGGCACGGTGAGCTGCAGCCGCAGCGGATTCGTGCGCAGCACCGACGCGACCTTCATGCCGCGCGTGACGTAGTCGCCCACCGACACCATGCGCTCGCCGACCACCCCGGCAAACGGCGCGCGGACGACGGTGTCGGCCAGCGCTTTGCGGGCAAGGCTGACACGCGCCCGCGCCGCGAGCAGGGCTTGAAACTGCTGCATCGAGGTATTGCGGGCGATGTCGTACTGACGACGCGCGACTTCGGCCTGCGCGCTGCGCTGATCGAATTCGGCTTTGGAGAGCAGCTGCTTCTCGAACAGCATCTTCGCGCGGTCATAGTCGCCCTGCGCGAGCGTGACGTTGGCTCTCGCGTTGGCCACTTCCGGCACACGGTCGAGCGAGAACCCCGCGCCGTCGCCGAGGCCGAGCCGTTCCTCGAGCTGTGCCGCATTGGCCTGCGCTTCGGCCGCCTGTGCCTCGGCCTCGACCGCGGCGATGCGGATCAGATCGGCGCCTTGCGTAACTCGCGTGCCCCGCTCGACCGGCGTCGCCACCACCCGTCCCTGGGTTTCAGCCGCAACGTCCGCTTGCTCCTCGGCCGTGAGAGTGCCCGTGACTCTGATGAACCGGGCGAGGGGCCGCTCGATGGCAGCGGCAGAGGCTACCGGGATGGCCGCGGCATTGCCAGCGGTCGACTTCGCCTCTCCGGTCGTGCTCCGGCAACCGGCACTTAGAAGGAGGATGACGGAGATGAGGGCGGACAGATTCCCGGGGGTCCAGCGCAGCATGGATACCTGTACTCTACTGGACCGCCCCGGGGTGTCACAACGCTACGAGCCGGCCAGCGCCTTCTGAATCGCGCTGCGAAGCGCGGGATCCTCGGGCGTCACCTGACTCGGAAAGAACGCCACAACCTTCCCCTGCTTGTCGACGACGTACTTGCTGAAGTTCCAAGCCGGAAGGTTCCCGGACGAACCGAGGAATGAATAGACTGGCGACTGCCCCGCCCCCTTCTTGGTCACGACTTTCTCGAACATCGGGAAGGTGACGTCGTAGGTCAGTTTGCAGAACGTCGCGATCTCCTGCGCCGTCCCCGGTTCCTGGCCGCCGAAGTCGTTGCTGGGGAAACCGAGCACGTTGAAGCCCTTGCCTTTCATCTCGCGCTGCAGCTTCTCGAGCCCTTCGTACTGTGGCGTGTAGCCGCATTTGCTGGCCACGTTGACGACCAGACTGACCTTGCCCTTGTACTGCGCGAGGTTGCCGGCCTTGCCATCCAGGCTCTTGGTGTTGAGGTCGTAGAACGAGGTCACGCCGCCTCCGCTTCCCTGCTGGGCTGAGCCGGGCTGCGCACCGACGAGCACGAGACCGACGATGAGGCCCAGAATCGCTACCGACGTCTTCAACATAGCAGCTCCTTCGGCTGTCGATTGTACGCGCCGCGGGCTTACAATGCGCGCGGTTCGAATCGGAGGGCTCATGAGAACAGTGCGTGCGGTGCTCTTCGGTCTCCTCGTTGGCACGGTCCCACTGAGTGGGCACCATTCGTTCGCGGCCGAATACGACGGCGACAAGCCGGTCACCGTATCGGGCGTTGTCGCCAAGATCGACTGGATGAATCCCCACATCTACTTCTACGTGGACGTGAAGGACGACAAGGGTGCGGTGACGCAGTGGAAGTTCGAAGGCTACCCCCCGAACATGCTGGTGCGTCAGGGATGGAAGCGGGACGTGACCATGAAAGTCGGCGACACGGTCAAGGTGTTCGGCTGGCGAGCGCGTCTGAACCCGACGCAGGCCGCCTCGCGCAAGGTGACGTTTTCGAACGGAACCGAACTGAATTCCGGGCCCCCTGCCGGCACCGGCGGCCAATGAGGAGCACGGCGATGAAACGACCGCTGGCGTCCGTCGTCGCACTCCTCGCGTCTGCGATGCTCGTCACCACGACGCTCGCGCAGACGCAGAAGCCGGGGCTCAAACCGATCCCTCGAACCGCCGACGGCAAGCCTGATCTGTCTGGCGTGTGGGTCGGCGGCGGATTCGCCCTGCTGTTTGGCGACGCGGAAATCGAGGCGATTCGCAAGGCCGACGAGGCCGCCGGAAGGAAACCGCTGCCGCCGCCCGAGCCGCCGCCCTATAAACCCGACGCGGAAAAGAAGCGGCAGGAGTATCTGGCGCGCAAGGGGATCGACGATCCCATGGCACGCTGTCTGTTGTCTGGCGTCCCGCGGATCACCGTTCGTCCGCTGCCGTTTGAAATCATTCAACAGCCGCATCGCGTCGTGATCCTGTATGAAGTCCATCACGGCATGCGATTCATTCCCACCGACGGACGCCCGCATCCAGACGACATGGAGCCGTCGTATCTCGGTGATTCCATCGGGCGCTGGGACGGCGACACGCTCGTCGTCGACGTCGTCGGCTTCAACACCAACACGTGGCTGGTCGGCGTCGGGACGCACCATACTGAAAAGCTGCGCGTGACCGAGCGTTACACTCGCGATACCTACGACACGATCGTCTACGAAGCGACGATGGAGGATCCGGACGTCTTCACCAAGCCGTGGAAGATGTACGCGACGCTGCGGCTGCGGCCCAACGAGCGGATCCGCGAGTACGAGTGCATCGAGAACAACGAAGACATCCAGCGCTTCGAGAAGCTGCTCGAGACCGACTTCAAGAAGTGACGTCGTGTCCGCCTTCACGCGGACCAATACTGTGATCTCCACGCTTTTGAACCGCTGACTCCATCGCCGTGGATCGCGCCGAGCGATGCTCTCGCGATCACGGCGTTTTCTGCGCGCTCTCCGCCACCCTGATCGGGTGAGCCAATTGCATCGCCCACGCGTCTGACAAGAGGGGCCCCGGCCTCAGGCCTCGCGCCCCAGACCGCGAGGCGACTATGGATCGGGCCCGTTTGATCCTGATCGGTACCTGTGTGTGCGCAATGGCCATCGCACGAGGCACAGTTGCGCAAACGCCCATGCCAGAGGGCTGGGTGGTGTTGCCCGTCGACGAATATCGTGCACTCCGCGAGCGCGCCACGCCGCAGCCGGCCCAACCCGCAAGCTCTCCGATCGATGCCACGCTGACGCGGATCGACTACGAGTTGGTCGCCGACGTCGAGTCGGCATCTGGCCGCGCGCTGCTCACGATCGACGTGCTGCGCGAGGGCTGGACGCGCGTGCAGATTCCCGCCGGGTTGATGGTGCGCGACGCGCGGATCGATGGACAGCCGGTGTCGCTCGTCGAAGGTCCACCACCGCACGTGCTGCTGTCGCGTGCCGGACGCGTGGTGCTCACGCTCGACATCGTCATGCCGCTCGCCTCGTCGGCCGGCACCGAGTCGATCGCACTCCCCTCGTCCACGGCGCCGATCTCGCGTGCGTCGCTCGTGCTGCCGCGCAGCGGCGTCGATCTGAACGTGAGCGGCGGCTTCATCGCCGATCGGAGCGAGACGGCGACGGAGAGTCGATGGACGGCGTTCGGCCGGCCCGGGCAGGCGCTCACACTGAGTTGGAAGCGGAAGGTCGACGATCGCCGCGCGGAACTGCCACTACGCACCCGCGCCCGGGTCACCTCGATTGTCGGCCTCGGCGAAGACGTCTCGCCGGTCGCCGCCAACGTTCGTATCGAAGTGCTGCAAGGCCTCGCGCGCGAGGTGTCGCTCGCGCTGCCGCCTGGTCTCGTCGTCAACCAGGTGAACGGCGCCACCGTTGGCGACTGGGACGCCAACGACGGCGCGCTGCGCGTGCGCTTGCTCGATCCGATCAGCAGCGAAGTGTCGTTCGTCGTCCAGGGCGAGACGCGTGCGCCACGCGAGGGAGTGATCACCGTACCGATCGTGCGTGTGCCGTCCGCCGAACGCGAGAGCGGCGGCATCGCGGTCGACGTCGTCGGCGCCGGCGAGATTGGCGATCGTCAGACCCGCGGGCTCGATCCGGTTGATCCCGCGGACCTCGGCGAGATCGTCGCGGGACGGGAGTCGCCGTCGATGGTCGCCTATCGGTTGCGGCCGCTGGCCGGCACCGAAGCACGATCGCTGACGGTGACCGTCGTGCGCTACACCCCGCAGGCCGTGCTGATCGCCAACGTGGAAGAGGCGCGCTACCGCGCGCTCGCCGCGGAAGACGGCGGCATGCTCGTCGAAGCCCGCTACGCGGTGCGCAACAACCAGCGCAGCTTCCTGAAGGTCACGCTGCCCGCGCGCGCCACACTGTGGAGCGCGAAGGTGTCGGGTCAGCCGATTCGTCCCGGCGTCGCCGAACAGGGCGCCGTCCTGCTGCCGCTCGAAAAGGGCCGCGCCGGCGAGGAAGCGCCGACGTTCGTCGTCGAAATGGTGTATCTGCAGCGCACGGAGAGCTGGCTCCCCAAGGGACGCGCTCGGCTCGATCTCCCCGCGCTTGATCTTCCCGTCTCGCGTACTGGTCTCGAACTGCGCTACTCGCCGCGGTATCACATCAACCTCGAGCCGGGCACGTTCCGTGTCGAAGACGACGCCGGACCGTTTGCCGACGCCTTGCGCCGCCCCGTGACCTTGACGGTGAGCGGCGGGACCGCGGTCGGCGATGCCGACAACACGCGCCGCCTTCAGGCGCTGGTGGATCGCTTTCGCGCCGAGTCAGGCGGACGCACGGTCGCGGGCGCATTGCCGGTCAATGTGACGTTCCCGGCATTCGGGCCATCGATGTTCCTGGCCGCGGAGCTGACCGCCGAGTCGCGCGCGCCATTCGTCGAGTTGTCGTTCAAGCGAAGGTGAGGGTGCCATGCTCGCTCTCAGATTCTCTGTGGTCAGTGCGCTCGTACTCGCGGGGGCGCCGTCGTTTGCGCAAGCACCTCCTCGGCCCAATGAAACGCCGCGTGCGGTGACGCTCCCGCTGGCCGAGTACAACCGGCTGATCGATCTCGCCGCCCGTCCCCCTCAGGGACCGACCACGCCACCCGTCGGCGCGGTGCTCGCGAACGCGGACCTTCGCATTCGCGTCGATCGCGACACGGCGCGAGGCGTGTTCACGATGACGGGCGACGCGCTGCGTCCCGGCATCAGCCGCGTCGGCCTGCTGTCTGGCGCCACGGTCACGGAAGCGAACGCGGCCGGGCGGCCGCTGCCGCTCGTCGCGGACGGGACGGCGCACACCGCGCTCGTGCCTGGCCCCGGCCCGTTCTCGCTCACGCTCGAATGGGGCGCACCACTCGTCTATCGCCCCGGGCGGGCGACGTTCGTCCTTCCTGTTCCGCAGGCGGGAACGGCGCGGGCGACGATCGACGTGCCGGGCGAGCAAGCCGATGTTCATCTGTCTGCAGGCCTGATTACCCGGCGAGCCATCGCCGGCGGCCGCACCGTGATCGAGGCGACACTCGATCCGGGCTCGTCAACCGACGTGTCGTGGTCGATGCGCGACAGCGCGCCGGTCGCCGCCGCGCGCGAGGTCCGCACCGTGGCCGACGTGCTGACGCTGCTCACGCTCGGCGACTCGGACCTGCGGATGGCCGCGCTCATCGATCTGACGGTCATCCAAGGCCAGGTGCGCACCGTGGCCGTTCAGCTTCCGCCCCGCTACGAACTCACCGGCGTGTCCGGAAGCACGGTCGAAACCAGCGAGCGGCGCGACGACGAACTGGTGGTGACGCTCACGGAGCCGTCGGCGCGCAGCCACCAGCTGCTGATCACGCTCGAGCGCCCGCACGAGGGTGGGTCGTTTGCGGTCGATACGGGGTTCATCACGGTTCGCGACGTCCAGCGCGAACGTGGTGAGATCGCGATCGACGGCGTCGGCACGCTGGAGCTCGAGGCACCTGAGCGCAATGGCATGCTGCGCATCGACGTTCGCGAGCTCAACCCGTCGCTCCGGGCGCTGTCGCGCTTGCCGATGCTCTCGGCGTTTCGCTATCAGCGCACCGCCGCCATGGTGCCGGCGTTGTCGCTCGACGTGAAACGATTTGCCGACGTCGGAGTACTTGCCGCCGTCGCGGATCGCGCGGTCGCGACGACGCTCGTGACAAGCGAGGGACGCGCGCTCACCGAAGTGGCGCTGCAGATTCAGAACCGCGCGCAGCCGTTTCTCAAGGTCACGCTACCGGCGGGTGCAACGATGGTGTCGGTCGACGTTGCGGGCGAGACGGCCAAGCCCGTGCTCGGCGCCGACGGGATCCGCGTACCGCTGTTGCGCCCCGGGTTCCGGCCGAGCGGAACCTATCAAGTGTCGTTCGTCTACGTGCACGCGGGAACGCCATTCGCGCGCAAAGGCGAGATGCAGATGATGCTGCCCCGGATGGACATCCCGGTCGCCATCGTCCGGTGGGAAGTGTTCGTGCCCGAGCGCTACAAGGCGCGCACGGTCGATGGCAACGCGATCGATCTGGCATCGGTCGCCGATGTGCCGGGCGCGGCCGCGACGGTGGCCGGGTTCAATGCGCCAGTGGCAGTGGTCGCATCTCCGTCTCTCGCCGAGACCGTTCAAACTGCGGCCACGGTGCCTGGGCAGATTCGTGGGCTCGCTCGCGACGCAAGTGGCGCCGTCCTTCCGGGAGTGACTGTGACACTGACCAGGAACGGCTCGACGCGGACCGCCGTGACCGACAGAGCTGGCATGTTCGTGTTCGACAATGTTCAGCCCGGCGACGTGACGGTGGACTCGCGTCTGGCGGGGTTCGACACCGCTCGCATGACCTTCGTCTACCACGGGCAACCGCTGCAGCTGGAACTCCCAATGCGAGTGGGGGGCCAGGGAGAGACGATTACAGTCACCGCGGCGTCTCCGGTCGTCGACGTCCAGTCGACCGCGAGGGCTGCCACGTTGAGCAACGAGAGCGCCGGCGTGGGGCGCCTCGACCGAACGCCACAGACCGTCCCGCCGTCGCAGAACGTCATCAACCTCCAGCGGCGCACGTCCGGCGTGCTGCCGATTCGCGTCGACGTGCCGCGCGCCGGAACGTCGCATCAGTTCGTCAAGCTGCTGGTCGTCGATGAAGAGACGGCAGTGACACTGCGGTACAAGCGAAGATAGGGGCTAGAATCGTCGCCTATGACAGCCCTCCACGCGCGTCGCAATCAGCCCGCTGACGACAACGAGCCTGGCGGGATGATGGGATTCCTCGAACACCTCGACGAGCTGCGTCGCCGACTGATTCGCGCGCTGATCGCGCTGGTCGGCGGCATGGCGGTGGCGTTCTTCTTCGTCGACCGGATCGCGGAGTTCGCGCTCGGTCCGGCGATTCGGGCGCTCCCACCGGGCGCGAAGCTGATCACGACGAGGCCGGGCGAGGGCATCGCGTTCTATTTCGACCTCGCGCTGCTCGGCGGCGTAGTGCTGGCGGCGCCGTTCATCACGTATCAAGCGTGGCGCTTCATCGCTCCAGGTCTGTACGCTCGCGAGAAGCGGTTCGCATGGCCGTTGATGCTGATGGGCGCGATCGGTGCGATTGCCGGCGCGGCGTTCACGCACTACCTGCTGTTCCCGTCGACCATCGAGTTCTTCGGCCGATTCAATTCGAAGTTGACGATCTACACACCCCGCCTCGAGGACACGTTCGGCCTCTACAAGAGCCTGCTGCTCTCGATGGTTGCCGTGTTTCAGATTCCGACGCTGGTGTTCTTCCTCGCGTTGATGGGGCTGGTAACAGCGAGATGGCTCTGGCGCAACGTACCCTACGCGACGTTGATCATCTTCATCGCCGCGGCCGTGCTCACCTCGTCGCCTGACTGGTGGAATCAATCCATCGTCGCGGCACCGATGCTCGCCATGTATCTCGTCAGCATCGTCGTGGCGTGGCTCGCGGCACCGCGTGGTCGCGTTCGCCCGGACAGCCGCGACCACCTCCGCCTCGTCTTCGCGGCAACGGTGATCGATCAATTCCGGCGACGTCAGTCGAAAACGCTTTCGAAAGCGTGTGTGCGTAAATGTCGTGAACGCCGGGCCTGACAGGCCCCGCGCCAGCTATACGAATTACCACTACAGTCGTTACCAGATCCCCTTGTCAGCCGACGGGTCGCTGGATTACAACGTGCGCCACGAAGGAGATCGTCGATGAGCGCAACCGCCAACGGCTACACGGGGCAGGCCGTCGTCCAGCCTGGAACAGCAACGCTCACCAATGGACGGATCGCACTGGCGGGTCTGGCGGTGTTCCTGCTCAACCAAGTCGGCGCCGTCCTCGTGCACGGCTTCCTGCTCGCCAACGATTACGCGCCGTTCGAGGGCACGCTGCTGCGTGCGAACGGGGATGGGACGCCCGACTGGCAGTTCATCTTCCTGCCGGTCCGGCACCTCTCGTTCACGATCGGGCTGATGTGGTTGTTCCGCATCGCGCGGGAGGAGGGAGACGCGTGGGTCGCGCGCGCACTGAAGCTTGGCGTGATCTCGTACTTGATCGGCCCGGGACCGATGTTCCTGGTTTGGTACGCCGAACAGCCCTGGCCCGGCGCGCTGGCGGCCAAGCAGCTCGGTTACGAGCTCGTGATCGCCCTCGCGCTCGCCCTCGTCGCCGGTGCGATGCTGCGACCACGGCGAGCGGCCGCGTGACCGGACCCTGTGGCCGGACCCTCCTGCGGCCTGAGGCCTCGGCCCTGGGGCCTATTGTTTCCCGAACCGCTGGTTCTCCTCGCAGATGAACTCGATGATCTCCTGATCGAGCATCAGATCCTGATTGATGCGCACCGTCCACGGCCGCGTGTACGCCTTCTTGTCTTCGACCGTGACGTCGATTTCCATCTTGCCGAACGTGGGGCGCCGAATGCGCTCGGTCATCTTCGCCTGATCGCTGATCGGCGTGCCGATGATGTCGAGCCAGCCATCGTCCCGAAAGCCGGTGCTCTCGACGACGAACGTGTCGCCTTCCCAGCGGCCCACGGAGTAGCCGTAGTACCACGGCTGCAGGTCGTCGGTGACTTTCGGCAGCGCCCGCCCATCCGTGAAGATTTGCCGGATCCCTGAGCTCGCCTCGTACAGGATGACGAGCACGTCAGCCGTCTGAATGAACTTGCGCGGGGCACCTTGGGTGTGGAACTGCATGATGCCCATCGGCAGGCAATGCGCCTCGGGGTTGTCCTTGCTGTTGCCGGCCATGCGCTCCTTCAACACCGCCTGCGCCCACGGCGTCATCGGCAGCCCTTCCTTGATGTTCGCCGCGACGTCGCGGAAACCGGCGACGGGAGGATCGCTTGGCGGCGGCGCCGGGGTCCCTTGACGGCCGAGCCCGCCGACGCCGCGCCAGAGACCCGACAGGTCGACTTTGCCGTCAGCGGTGCGCGGCGGCGCCGCGTTCAGATTGGGCTCGCCGTTCGGCTGCTTCGGCACGTTCTTCGACGGTTGCCTCGGCCACTGCGCCGAGGTCGTCGTCGACAGCCCGACCACGAGCGCCACTGTGCCGACGAGCCTGAGCACCGCTGTCATGTCTGCCCTCCTGCAGGCGTACCGGCGTATTATGCTCGACAAACAGGAGCTCAGATGAAGGTCACGTCAGTCGCCGTGTTTGCCGCGATGGCTATCGCCGCGACAACCATTCGCGTGGCGGCACACCACTCGTTCGCCGCGGAGTTCGATGCGAACCGACCGTTGACGGTCTCGGGCACCGTGACCAAACTCGAATGGACCAATCCACACGCGCGCCTGTATGTCGACGAGATCGACAAGGACGGAAAGGTGGTCAGCTGGGACTTCGAGCTCGGCCCACCCAACGGCCTGATGCGGAATGGCTGGAACCGGAATTCGCTGAAGGCTGGACACAAAGTGACCGTGTCCGGCTTCCACTCGAAGACGAACCCTCACGTCGCCAACGCGCGCACGGTCACGCTGGCGGACGGCAGACGCGTATTTGCAGGCTCATCATTCGACACCGGTCCCACTCAATAGTCACGACAGAGCGCGCCGGCGGCGATTGATTTACGCGTGCGCAGGAACTGCCGCCGGCGTCGAGATCGAGCGCAGCGCGTCGAGCAACTCGGCGGCTGGGACCTCGGCGCCTGAGCGATAGTCGGCTCGTCTGGCCAAATCGCCAAGCGAAATGATGCCGACGAGCTTGCTGTCGCGATCGAGGACCGGCAGACGACGCACTCTATGCCTGCCCATCGTCGCCAGCACCGTCCGCACGTCGTCTTCAGGACGGCAGAAGTGCACCTCCGCGGTTGACATCACGTCGCGAACGACGAGGTTCGCGGGTGGCAATGATCGAGTGGCCGTCGCGATGCAGATGTCGCGATCGGTCACGATCCCGAGCAGCGTTTGGCCTACGTCCACCACCGGCACAACTCCGCAGTCGCAGTCCCACATGATCTGCGCGGCTGTCGCCAGGTTCGAATCGGGGCTGACCGCTCGCACGTCCGACGTCTGCAGGTCTTTCACTCTCATGGAACGCGCCTTTCCTGATCGCCGCTCAGGGCGACCTGCCGCGATGCACCACTGATTCGCGGGCTCAGCTCGCACGTAGCCGAGCCCGGGGCTCGAACGTGCACAGCAATGTCGGGCCTCGTGCAAGCCTTCTGCCCCCGGTGAACACGCGGCTGTCATGGGGAGTCGGGACCAGTCCTCGCAAAGGTGTGTAGGGAAGAACGACGCGAGCCACCACTCTCCTGCACCAGCAAGCTCGGCCAGTTGTCCGCATCTCGACGGCCTGGCCGATCGTTTGGAGAACTGAAACACATCCACGCTTGCGCCGCGGATCGGACTCTGGGATCCTGTGGCGCGATGGCGCGTTATCTGTGTTGGCTGATCGCGGTCCTCGCGATCACTTTGTCGGGATGCGCGTCGCGCAACAGGCCGCCGACATCCGCACCGGCTCCAACCCCTGCTGCCACACCGGCGCCTGCGCCGACGGCCAAGCCACAAGCCGTGCTCGAGACGCGGGAGGGCCTCGCGTCGTACAACGTCTCCGGGTTCGAAGGTAAGGTGACGGCGAGCGGTGAGAAGGTCGATCAGAGCGCGATGGTGGCCGCGCACTCGAGCTTCCCGTTCGGCACCGTGGTCCGCGTGACCAACCTGGCTAACGGCCGCCGCGTCATCGTCCGTATCGTCGATCGTGTCCCGGCCGCGGCCGCTCAGAAAGAGAGCGTGCTGATCGACCTCTCGTCGAGCGCCGCGCGCAATCTGGGAGTCGCGGCGAAGGGCCGCGCGAAGGTCCGTCTAGAAGTCCTGCGCTGGGGCAGGTAGAACATTTGTGATTAGTGATTAGTGATCTTTGATTAGTTGGTGATTGTCGATTTTTGATTGGTGAATGAGAGCGCGTCGCCACGGTCGCCGACGCCTCTGCTCCGTCTTTCAATCACCAATCATTAATCACCAATCAACAACGAATCACTAATCCAAAATCACAAATCAAAAATCATCTGGTCTCCCGGCCAGCGCCCCACTTCCACTTGTCTGACGGACGCTCAATCCGCTTGATCCGGATCCGGTTGTCGTTCAGGTTGCGATTGGGTGATGCCCAGATGCGGAGGCGATCGCCGACCTTGAAGAAATCCTTGGTGATCCCTTCACGATCGAGCCGCGATACGCTGGCCCACTCGCCGGAATAGATGCCGCTCCTGCCGAAGTTGTCACGGCCCTGGACGTGAATCCAGGAATGAGGGTTCTTGTACTGGAACTCGACGACCTCGCCTTCGATCTCGATGGTGTCCGCCTCGATGTAGTACTCGGCGAACGAGTGGTGCGCGAGCAGACGGGCAGAGACAACCAGAGCGCCGGCAACCAGCAGCACAACGCGCAAGCCGAGAGATTGTGAGCGCATCGCGACCTCCATGCCCACCCCCGCATGGGAAAGTCAGAATGATTATAGGCCTAGAGCCTCGAGCCCAAGCCAAGCGCCTTCACAAGTGCTGTAAGGCTCGATCGGCCGCGCGGACGCCGGTGTCGTGCGCTTCCTCGAACAGGGAGAGCCCGCTCACGTCCGAGTGCGCGAAGAGCAATCCCTCATCAGCGGCGGCCATGCGCTGACGGGCCGCCCGTGACAGGAATCCCACGGTCGGCCGGATCATCGCGTGGCCGGCTCGGAGGACGTCGAGGCGCGAGACGCAGTCGTCGATGTCGGGGTGCACGCGCCGGAGGTCGGCCAGGATCCGCGCCGACAGGGTCTCCCACGTCTGCTGCTGCAGCCACATCCGATTCGACTGCGGCGAGCCCTGTGCCAGCGCCCAGTAATAGGTCCAGATCGTGCGCGGCACCTCGGTCGCGAGCGATTGATGGGTCGCGACGACGTAGCCGAGCGACGGCGAGTCGAAGACCACGTTCTCCCACGCCGGTTCGACGCCTGCTGCACGCGGCCACCGTTCGAGGACGAGATTGGCTGTGACCCAGGGCGAGTAGTCGAACCCCTCGATCGCGAACAGACCGGACGTGAGATGCGGCAGCAGAAACGCCGGCGCCGCGTAGATCACCTGGTCGGCCTCCCAGATGCCGGCGTCAGCCGTAACCGTCCAGCGTTTGCCCGTGCGCGCCAGACGCTCGATCATGACTCCCGTCTCGACACGAGCGCCGATGCGCTCGAGCAGGCGTCGCACGATCCAGCCGTTGCCTTCGGGCCAGGTGAGCGGCCCTGGCTCCTCGGGCGGACGCGAAGCGAAGTAGTGGATGCCCGCCCACGCCGAGACGTCGCCCACCAACGCGCCGTAGTCGTCGCGACAGCCGTAATCGACCCACCATCTCAGATAGAGGGAGTCGAGCCCTTCGCGATCGAGCCACGCCGCCATCGACAGGCGATCGAGCGCCGCGATGTCGGAGGCATGCGACCCCACGAGCCGGCCGCGCGAGGACGGGATGGTGAACGCCCCGCTCTCGCGAAACGCGCTGATGCGATCGTCGAAACGCTTGAACTGGTCGCGATCGCGCGCGGTCGGACCGACCTGGGGCTCAAGTCCTTCCTGCCAGCGGCCGTGAATGAACAGCCGCTCTTGCGGCGCGAAGCACACGGCTCGTTCGTTCCAATGGTCGCCGTCGAGGACGCCGATGTCGCTGAAGAACGCGCGCAAGCCCACGGCCTCAGGACCGGGGATCGGCACGTAGTGTGCCCCCCATGGATATGGCGAGATCTCGTGCTCGCCCCACCGCGAGTTTCCTCCGGCCTGCTGCTCCATCTCGAGCACGACGAAGTCGGTGAACCCGCGCTGCTGCAGCCGCCACGCGGCACTCAGCCCCGCGATGCCGCCGCCGACGATGACAATTGGCTTTCGCTCGTTGCGACGCCTGGCTTCCGTGGTCGTGGTGGACCGGAGTCGATGCCCGCGCGCACCGCCATCGTCGACGATCACGCCCGTCGGACCGCGGCGGCTCTTGCAGGACATGCCGACAAGGGCGGCGCTGAGAAAAAGGCGCCGCGAGATGGGCGAATAGAGCATTCGTGATTAGTGATCTTTGATTAGTGATTCGTTGTTGATTGGTGATCTTTGATTGTCGACGTGTTGGCAACCGGGAGGAAGGGCCCCACGGCTCCGTTCTCGTGTGTCAATCAACAATCACAAATCGTCAATCAACAACGAATCAGAAATCACAAATCACTAATCATCATTCATGTTGCTAGCGGTTGAATGCGCGCCACTCCTGTTCGTAATAGCGGACCAGCGCCTGATTGTGGAGGCGATTCACTTCGACCGGCACGGCGCGCATGTCGACAGGAAACTCGAACAGCGGGTCGAGCGTCTCCAGCGTGAGGAAACGAAGCCCCGCAGGCAACTGCGCCGGACGGTGATACGCCGAGCGGGTGCCGAGCACAAATCCCCACTCCCCGAACGACGGGACATACACGTGATACGGCGTGGTCTGAAAGCCAGCGTCCTCGATGGTGCGGACCACGCACCAGAACGACTGTGGAGCAAAAAGCGGCGAGCTGCTCTGGACGGTGAACGCCCCGTTCTCTGAAAGATGCCGGCCCAACATGCGGTAGAACAGCGACGTGTAGAGCTTGCCCAGCGAGAAGTTCGACGGATCGGGCAAGTCGACGATCGCGAAGTCGAACAGATCGTTCGTCTGCTCGAGCCATACCATCGCGTCCGCCGATACGACGCGCACGCGCGGGTCGCCGAACGAGCGTTGATTCAGCGCCACCAGCTCGGGGTGCGTCGAGAACAGGCGCGGCATCTCCGGATCGAGATCGACCAGCGTGACCTGGCCGACCTCCGGATACTTCAACACTTCGCGCAGCGCGAGGCCGTCGCCGCCACCGAGGATCAGCACGCGCCGGGCTTTCACCGACGCCAGACCCGGGTGCACCAACGACTCGTGATACCGGTACTCGTCGCGCGAGCTGAACTGCAGGTGCGAATTCAGGAACAGGCGCAGATCGTCGCGCCAGGCCGTCAGGACGATGCGTTGATAGGGTGTCGTCCGTGCGAACACGACGTCATCGGAGTACAGGCCGCTCTCGGCAACGTCGAGCAGGCGATTCGCGCTGACCATCCCGCCGCTGAGCACCAGCATCACGAGCACGGCGATCGCGGCCAGCGATCGACGCTGGGGAATCGCGTCCCTGAAGAGATACAGCGTCCACAGGGCGACCGCGCCGTTGACGAGACCGAAGAACATCGCCGCCCGCAGCAGACCGAGCTGCGGCACCAGCAGCGTCGGAAACAGCACCGATGCGATCAGCGCACCCAGATAGTCGAACGTCAGGACGTGCGCGACGACGTCCTTGAACTCGAACCGGTCACGCAGGATGCGCATGAGCAGCGGGATCTCGAGGCCCACGAGCGTGCCCACCACCACGACGAGCGCATAGAGAATCGGACGGAACACCTCGGTCCAGCCGAAGGCGAAAAACAGGATCGCCGACGACAGACCGCCGACGAGCGCAATCAGCACCTGAACGACGACGAACTGCCGCACCAGCGCGCGAGTGATGAACCGCGACAGCCACGAGCCGATGCCCATCGCGAAGAGATACGCGCCGATGACCGTCGAGAACTGCGTGACGCTGTCGCCGAGCAGATAACTGGCGAGCGCGCCGGCAACGAGCTCGTAGACGAGCCCGCAGGTGGCAATGAGAAGAACCGCCGCCAGCAGCGCGGGGGCCATGGGAGGGAATACAGGTGATGGAGGCCGTTAGCGAGTGGCTGAAGCCTGCCCTGTAATGCAAAATGCAAGAGGCAAAATGCAAAAGGGAGACTCCTCGAAGATTGCCGACGTTTTGCATTTTGAATTTTGCATTTTGAATGACGTCCTCACCCTCTTTATTGCCGCGTCATTAGTGAATGGCGGCGGCGATGATGATGCCGAGACCGAGCGACACCAGTCCGATCAGCGTCGCGACCGCGGTGTTCTGCCGCTCGCAGATTTCGCGCCAGAGCTCGAACGGCGTCAGGCGATCGAGGATGACGAATGAGATGGCGAACACCGCGATGCCGATCAGGGCAAACACCAGGGCCGCCACCATGTTCGAAAGCAGGTCAGGCATCGGTCACTTCCCTCCCGGATAGCGACGCAGCGTCCCGTAGACCGGACGATACGCGCCGGGATTGGCGCGCAGCGAGCGCGGGACATCGTCATTGCGACTGACGTTCGTCAGCGACCAGCCGCGGTACTCAGCGACGCCGAGCAAACCAAGCACGGCGACGCTGTACAGCAGGTACCCCATCTTCCACATCAGTCGTCGTCCTCCTCGTCATCGTCGTCATCGCCGCCGTAGTCGCTCTCGTACCAGCGCCGGCGTTCGAATGCATGATGCCGCCAGGAGATGAACAGCGGCGGCACCGCCAGCAGGCCGAGCGCCACACCGTAGAAGAGCCACACCGGCGTGTCACGATGGACCTCGATGGAATAGACGATCGGCGTCCGCGTGGCCGTATCGCCTTCGGGCTCGACTCGCAGGTAGTAGCGGCCGGCCGGTACATTCGGCACCACGACGCGGCCGCGCCGCGATCCCGAAGACCAGGATTCGCCGTCTTCGACGCCGAAGTAGTACTCCAGCTCGCGACCGAAGTCCAACGCGACGTTGGTCGTCTCGTTGACCAGCGCGAGATTCACGAACATCCAGTTGTTCGAGAGATTGGTATCGAGCGACACGCCGACGCTCGACGGCCGCCCGTCCAGCGTGAACGCGTCGGTGACGAATGCAGAATTCTGAGAGAACGGCTCGAAGACGTAGCGGCTCTGGAACACGGGGCGGTCCGACGTGAGGAGCCGCAGCACCGCAACGACGAGAACCACCGCGGCAAGCGCCAGGAACATCCCCCATGCGGGCCAGACCTTGCCGGCGTATGGCGATGGCTGGTTGACGTAGACGCCTACCGGCGACGGCGGTTCGCCCTCGACCGAGAAGGCGCGCCACAACGCCTCGCCGTTGACGTAGGTGCCAAGCGACCACGTCGCCTCCTTGGCCGTGCCCTCGGACGAGAGCACGAACGGCGGCGACGTGTAGTCGTGCACCTGCACCGTCTCGCCGACACGCACGATCCACGGGAATTCGCCGAGCACGTACGTGGTGCGCGCCGACGCCGACTGAAAGTGCTTGTAGGTGCGGCCGTTCAGCTCACGCACCGCGTGCTGCCCGATACCGTGCCCGGAGGGCTGTTCGTCGACGACGGCGATGTCCGACCAGTGTCCTTCGTACTCGCTGAGATAGCGGAATCCCTGCTGCGGGTTGAACAGGACGTACTCGTGCCACGAGTAGGGAACACCCTCCACGGTGATGGTGCGCTGCTGGAAGCCGACGACCTCGTAGCGCGCACCGTGCCAGTCGCCGCTCGCGCCGAGTGGAATCTTCGGCGTGATGCGCTCGCGGTTCTTGACCTCCTGCAGGATCCCGACGTTGGGATCCGTCGCATCGGCGATCGATCCACAACTGTCGCAGACGACCGATAGCGAGTGCCCCGCTGCTCTGATCACGAGCGGAGCGGCGCAATTGCGGCACTTGAGCGCGCCGACCGGGACCACACGCGACTGATCGGCGGGCCGCAGGTTGCGGAAGCTCAGCTCCGCAAACGCCACCGACTGGCCGGCGTACACCGTCGGCGGGCTGTCGGTGTAATCGATCGTTGCGACCCGCCCCTCCTGCGCTTGGAGGTCGGCGAAGCGCGCCAGCTCACGATCCCACGACTCGAACGGCAGCTCGCCTTCCGTGCCGCGATACCGCGCGTCGGTGATCGTCGTCACTTCGTACTCGCGATCGCGCACGTGGATGGTTCGGCCCACCGTGAGCTCGCTCGCCGCCGGGACCTGCACCGGTTCCGAGACGCGCTCATACATCGCGTAGCGCAGCTGCGCGTCCGAGAGCCACCCCGTCTTGTGGTCGCTGAACAACACGTGCCACTCGCTCCACGTGCCGTTCTCGTACGCATACGCGATGCGACCGATCACCTCGAACGCGCGTTTCTGATACCACCCGCCGGTGCCAATCTGGATCAGCGACGTGTCAGGCGGCGGATTGCTCACCTCGCCAACGCGCGCGACGTCGAGATCGTGCCGCACGATGATCGACCGGCAATGACCGCAGACCGTCTGTACGGATCCCGACCACGCAAACGTGAGAGGCGCGCTGCAGTTGGGGCAGGCCGCGGCCGGTCGGTTCATAGCAATGCAGAATTCAGAATGCAGAATGCAGACACTGTCTACGTCGAAGAATCCGGGTGGAGTGCGCCACGCCCGACACGAACATCCGTCGTGCTGCGAACGGTCTGAATTCTGAATTCCAAATTCTGCATTTCTTTGACGAGCACACCGTACTGGCGTTCAATCCGCCTGACCCGTACCTCTTGTGCCCCGACCGAGCGGCGGACGATGCCGTCCACGTCCCACTCCTCGCGTGCGACGCAGCAGAACACATTGAGGCAGAGGCTGGCGTGCTCGGGAAACGTGTGACACGCCAGGTGCGATTCGGCCAGAACCTGCAATCCGGTCACACCACCGGGAGATGGGAAGCAATGCCAGACCGCGGGTGCGACCGCGGTGAGCCGAGCAGCGTCGAGAATGGCGCTGAAGAGCGCCTCGAGCGCGCGGACGTCACGCAGCGCCGCCGGGTCGCACCCGGCGGCTTCAACGATCCATTCGACCCCGACGGCCGCGGTCAATCGTGGTGAATCGTGCAACCTAGTGGAACGTTCCCTGTGATTCTAGTGCGGGCGACCCTTTGCGTGGCCCACGAAATCGAATACGAAACTCAGGGTCGCCGACGTTCCATATAGCTTCGAGTCGGCGCTCCCTATACCTTGGCCGTCTTGAGCGCCGCCAGCACGCGCGCGTCGCGGAACGGCACACGGCGCAGGCGGACACCGGTCGCATCGAAGATCGCGTTGGCAATCGCCGCCAGCGTCGGTTTGCAGACCGTCTCGCCGGCGCCGTAATGCGGCAGATCCGGCCGCTTCGGATTCGGGTCGCCGTTGACGATCACGATCTCGATCGATTCCGGCGTGTCGGTATGCCGCATCGTCGGATAGCTGGCCCAGTCGACGCTCGTGACTTTCTCCGTGTCGAACTGCACCTCTTCGTGGAGTGTGCGGCTGACCGAGTGCAGCATGCCGCCTTCGAGCGTTCGGCGCAGCGCCTCCGGATTGATCACCAACCCGCAATCATGCGCGCACACCATCCGCTTCACCCAGACGTGGCCGGTCCGCCGATTCACTTCGACTTCCGCGATCTGCGCCACGACGGTCTGGCTGCGATAGGTGTAAGCGATCCCGCGACCAGTGAGGATCTCGCCGCTGCCGACGCGCTTCGCCGACGGACGCGCCTCCCACTTGAACGCGTCGGCGGCCGCCTTGATGCACGCGATCGAGCGTGCACGCTTGAAGCCGCTGTCGTCGTCTGTGGCGGCCGTCAGCAGGCGCAGCCGGAACTCGACGGGATCGGCGTTGGCGGCTGCCGCCAGTTCGTCGATGAACGACTCGGACGCAAACGTCGACTGCGGGCCGTTCGGGTCGCGCAGGTTGCCGGTCCGGAGCGGCGTCTCCCAGATCAGCGGCAGGCTGACGACGCTGCTCGTCATACGACGGTTGGCGATCGCGTACATCTCGTTCGGCGTGGCACCGCTGCCGCGCGCCGGCATCGCCGGCCGCGTCCCCATCAACTGTGAGATGAGTACGGTGTCGTGCTCGTTGTACCCGAGATGGTTGTAGTCGGCGACGCGCGCGTCGTAGTCGAATGCCACCAGGTTTCCTTGCGCGTCGAGCGCGCCGCGCAGCTTCACCGCGAACGCGGGACCCTTGGTGTCCCAGGCCGTCTCCTCGTTGCGCATCCACTGCACGCGAACCGGGCGGCCGATCTCCTTCGCCAGGAACGCGGCCTCGAAGCCGGCATCGTCGGCCGCGGTGCGGCCATACGCCTGCGGTCCTTCCATCCAGACGACGCGCACGCGGTCGCGCGGGAGCTGCAGGAACTCGGCGACGCCGTCGCGCAACCCGTACGACTTCATGTCGTTCGAGTAGATCGTCATCTGGCCGTTGGACGGATCCGCCAGCGCATGCGCGGGGCCGATCGAGACGTGCCCCTGGTACGGCACGTCGTAGTCAGCTTCGATCACCTTCGCGGCGCTCTTGAATGCCGCGTCGGGGTTGCCGACCACCGCCGGCGCCGCGCTCGACGTCGGCGCCGCACCGCGCATGTAGGTGAACAGATTCTCCGACGTCGGAAATGGCGCCGCCGCCGGCTTGTCCCAGTTGACCTTGAGCTGTCGCGCCGCGTTGATCGCCTGCTCTTCACGTTCGCAGACGACGGCGACGTAGTTGCCCTTGGTGACGACCTTGACGAAACCAGGCATCCCGCGCACCGACGATTCGTCCACGCTTACGAGCTTGGCGCCAGCCATGGGTGGACGGACGTTTCGCGCGTGAACCATCCCGGGCACCTTGACGTCGACCGCCCACGTCAGCGAGCCATCGACCTTGGCCGGAACGTCGTAGCGTGGCATCGACTGACCGGTCGCCTTGAGCTGCTGCACGTCCTTCAGCTTCGCGACGCCGGTGGTGGCGTTGATGTTGTTGCCCGTCAGCGCGACGTTGAACTTCTTCCCGCCGACGAGCTCGCCGTAGGTGACCTTCTTCGACGGATCGGCGGTGACCGAGATCACACCCTCGCTGACCGTGAGCGCGGTGACCGGCACGCTGAAACGATTGGAGGCCATCTCCAGCAGCACCCGCCGCGCTTCCGCCGCGACGCGCCGCATCGGATAACCGTCGGTCTGCAGCGCATCGGAACCGCCCGATCCACCCTGGTCGACGCTGACGTCCGTGCTGCCCATGACGCAGCTGGTGCGCTCGTATGGCATGTCGAGCTCGTCGGACATGATCTGGCGGAAGGCCGTGCCGGTTCCCTGGCCGAGATCGGTCTTGCCGACGAAGAACGTCGCCGTGTTGTCTGCCTTGATGACGATCCACGAGTCGAGCTGCTTGAAATCGACATCAGGATACGGGCCGGCGCCGCCGCCCTGCGCGACGAGCGGCATCTCGCTGACGAGACCGGCAGCGCCGATGCCGACGACGAGGTAACCAGAGGTCTTGAGGAAGTCTCGTCGAGTGGTCATGCGATCACCTCGCTGTTCGACCCTCGACGGGCGGATGCGATCGCCTTGGCCGCGCGTTTGATGGCGGCCTGGATCCGGTAATAGGTCATGCAGCGGCACAACGTGGTCGCCATGCTCTGACGAATCTGCGCATCGGTCGGCGTCGGATTCTTGTCGAGCATCGCCTTGGCCGACATGATCTGGCCGTTCTGGCAGAACCCGCAGGCCGGCACCTGCTCGTCGATCCACGCCTGCTGCAGCGGATGCAGCTTCCCGTTCTGCGACAGCCCCTCGAGCGTGGTGATCTCCGCGCCCTGCACGGTCGACACCGGGCGGACGCACGAGCGCACCGCCTCACCCTTGATGATCACCGTGCAGGCGCCGCACTGCCCGAGCCCGCAGCCGAAGCGCGGTCCCTTCAGATCGAGATCGTTGCGGAGCACGTAGAGCAGCGGCGTCGCCGGGTCGACGTCGACCGTGCGCGACTGCCCGTTCACCCTCAAAGCGATATTGGCCATAACGGTTTAGTTTGTACCTTTCACGAGCGCGAGTAAATCCGCCTTTGTCAGCACCCGATCCGGGTTCGGCGCGTGCACCGTCACGTGGCGGTCGAAGTCGAGCTTCAGCCGCTCGATGTTGGCCACGAGCGTCGCGATCGACGGGCTGACGGGCTGCCCGGGCGCCGGCACGTTGAAG
This sequence comes from Vicinamibacterales bacterium, assembly GCA_035649395.1. GTDB lineage: Bacteria > Acidobacteriota > Vicinamibacteria > Vicinamibacterales > UBA2999 > Gp6-AA40. Next base: position 1,708 of record DASRJR010000309.1, on the reverse strand, counting down.
TCGGCCGTGAACAGGATGCGCTCCTTCGGCAGGTAGGCGATCAGCATCGCGTCGCTGTGCTCGAGATCCTTGACGTGGTGGAGCTCCAGCGTACGGGTCTCGTCCTGCAGCACCATCTTCTCGACGACGCCCTCGACCTTTGGCTTCTTCTTCGACTTCCCGAGCGCGTCGCCGACGAGCGTGCGCGGCGAGCCGAGCGCCGCTCCGACGAAGAACTTGCTGTTGTCGTCGACGAGCAGGGTGATCCCTTCCGCCACGAACGGAGCCAGCCCGCCGGCATGATCGAAGTGCGGATGCGTGTTGACGACGTACTTGATCCGCTTGGCGGGAAACAGCCGCTTCGTCTCGGCGATGATGGCCAGTCCGCGCGCCTCGTTCTGCCCGCCTTCGAGCACGACGACGTGATCCTTGAATTCGACGGCCATCGCCACGTAGCCGCCGGTGATCCGGTAGACGCCGTCGGCGAGCTTCTCGGACGCAACCGCCGGCGGCGCCGGCGGCGTGTTGGGATTCGGCGCCGCGCCGCCGGCCGCGGGAGCCGTCAGCAACTCCTGAAGGTTCGGTGGATTGACGCGTACGTAATTGATCGCGACCACTTGCGTTTCCATCCCCACCTGTCGCTGCCGGATCTGCGTCGGCACCTTCAGTCCGTTGATGTCGCGATAGTTGCTGAACGCCACCTCGACGTGCATGTCGCCGAAAATGGGATGGTCGACCCACGTCTCGACGCGGTCGACGAGATTCTCAGGGTTGATGTAACCGACCACTTTGTACGCGATTCCCGAAGGTGCCTTCTGGGGCGGGCTCCACGTCACGACCCTGTAGAGGACGTCGTCGACCTTCCGCGAGCGGACGGTCGCCGGGTTGGTCGCGGCGCCGCGCAGGAAGCCCCACGGCGTCACCCAGATCTGATAGTGCTGCGGCCACGCCAGGTTGGCCGGCGTGATCCGCTGATCGAGCGTGCCCGGCTGCGGCGGCGGACCGCCGCGCGGCGTCGGCGGCTGCGTGACGCCGGTGGTGCGCGCGGCCGGTTGGGTGAAGTCGATCGTCCGCGTGTAATTCCCGACCGTCGTCGTCGTGAGGCCGAATGAGATCGTCCGGCTCTGACCGAAGTTGCCCTGGCCTGCCCCGCCTGAGTACGTAATCGAGGTCAGGTCGGTCGCGCCCATGGCCTTCAGCGCATCGGCAACGACCGCCTTCGCATCCTGCGCCACCGCGCTCGCGGGGAGAAGGACGACGAACGCGACATACGCCACGACTTGCCGCATAACTCCCTCCCGGTCCCCGCCAGGTAGTGTAGGGCGGGTCTTCTTCTTTGGACCCGCCATCGAGTGCGGCAATTCTAAATCACCCGTCGGTTTACCTATCGGCGCCGTCGATGCGCGCAAAGCTGACCGTGTAGCATGCAACGCTTGAAGGAATCAGGAATCGGGAATCAGGATTCAGACCTGGTCCAGCCTCGAGGAATCGGTGTGAGGTCTCAGCTGCGCTATCCTGGGCCTGCGAATCAGAGGACACCGCATGAAGACCACTACCACGCTGGCGGTACTTTCACTGGTGCTGGCGTTCGCCAGTCCTTCGCGGGCGCACCACAGCGCCGCAGCGTTCGACACACAGAAGGACGTCAAAGTCTCTGGGAGCGTGACCCAGTACCGCTACGCCAACCCGCACGTCTATCTGACGATTCAGATCAAGAAAGACGATGGGT
>DASRJR010000308.1:0-2274 GCA_035649395.1 Vicinamibacterales bacterium | reverse complement strand
AGAGATTCAGCGCCGCTTCCCGCAGCGTCTTGCTCGGTATCGTTCCCGTGTTGATACAGATGCCGCCCACCACGGTGCGCTTCTCGATGATGGCGACGCGTTTATCGAGCTTGGCGGCCTGGATCGCTGCTCGATGATCGGCGGGCCCCGAGCCGATCACCAGCAGGTCGTAGTCGTAATGGAGGGCCATTGGAGTGTCATCTATCACATGCGCGCGGCGTCTGTGTTAAGAAAGGGCAGGTGCTGCCGATGCTGACCATAGAAGATCTCACGCACGTCTACCCGAACGGCACACGCGCGCTCGAATCGGTCACCCTTGACGTGCCGCGCGGGATGTTCGGCCTGCTTGGGCCAAACGGCGCGGGCAAGTCCACCTTGATGCGCTGCGTCGCCACCCTCCAGATTCCGACGTCAGGTCGCATCCAGTTCGACGGACTCGACGTCATCGCGAATCCCGATGCCCTGCGTCGAACGCTCGGGTACCTGCCCCAGGACTTCGGCGTCTACCCGCGGGTGTCGGCCCTCGACATGCTCGATCACATGGCGATTCTCAAGGGAATCAGCCACCGGCGCGAGCGGCGGGACACGGTAGACGCGTTGCTTCACCAGGTCAATCTCTGGGATGTGCGCAAACAGGCGCTGGCGGGATTCTCCGGCGGGATGCGGCAGCGATTCGGCATCGCCCAGGCGCTGCTGGGCAACCCCAGTCTCGTCATCGTCGACGAACCGACGGCGGGGCTCGATCCCGAGGAGCGCAATCGCTTCCTCAACCTCCTCGCGGAGATCGGCGAGAACGTCGTCGTCATTCTGTCCACGCATATCGTCGACGACGTGTCGGACCTCTGTCAGCGGATGGCGATCATCGCGTCGGGGCGCATCGTTCGCGCCGGTGCTCCGCTCGATCTCGTAGCGGAGCTCGCCGGCCGGGTGTGGCGCAAGACCATCGACAAGGGCGAGCTCGAATCGCACAAAGCCGCGCACGACGTGATCTCGACGCGGTTGTTCGGCGGTCGCACCATCATTCACGTGTTCGCCGACCGTCAACCGGACCTTGGCTTCGAGCCGGCGCAGGGCGGTCTCGAAGACGTGTACTTCTCGACGCTCTCGTCGCTCCGCCGCGCGGCCTGACCCCTGAGCGAGTGAAGTGAGTCGAAGGATGTCTATGTTTCGCCACGTTGCCGCGTTTGAATTCCGCTACCAGCTTCGGTCCCCGGTTTTCTGGACCACGACCCTGCTGTTTGCGCTGTTGACGTTCGGAGCGGTGACATCGGACCAGGTCCAAATCGGGTCGATCGGCAACGTCAAGAAGAACTCGCCTTTCGCCATTGCGAACACGCTCGGGGTCATGGCCATCTTCGCCGTGTTCATCATGGCGGCCTTCGTGTCGAACGTGGTGGTGCGCGACGACGAGACCGGCTACGGGCCGATCGTCCGTGCGACGCGCGTGTCGGCGTTCGACTATCTGTTCGGCCGGTTCACCGGAGCCTTCGTCGTCGGGTGTCTGGCCTTTGCCGGCGTGCCGCTGGCGATGCTGATCGGCTCGTACATGCCGTGGATCGATCCCGACACGCTCGGCCCGCTGCGGTTTGGCGATTACGTCTACGTCTATTTCGTCCTCGCGGTGCCGACGCTGCTCATGATGGGCGCCTTCTGCTTCGCGCTCGCGACAATGACGCGCTCGATGGTGACGACGTATGTCGGCGTGGTCGTGCTCTTGATGATCTATTTCGTGTCCACGGCGTTCTTCCGGCGGCCCGAGTACGAGCGGATCGTCGCGCTCGTCGAGCCGTTCGGGATGGGCGCCTTCGGCTACGTGACGAAATACTGGACGGCGACGGAACGCAACTCGCAGCTGCCGCCGTTCGCCGGGTTGATCTTCTGGAACCGGCTGATCTGGCTGGGAGCGGGCATGCTGCTGCTCGGCGTCGCCGGCGTTCTGTACAAGCGCGAAGGAAAACGCGAGCGCCGCCGCACGGCGGCGGCTGATGAAGGCCCGGTAGTCGTGGGGTCCGGCTCCCCTGTAGTGTCCGGCTTCAGCCGGACCCGTTTAGTGTCCGGCTTGAGCCGGCCCCTTGTCGTGTCCGGCTTGAGCCGGACCACACAGCTTCTGGCGCTGGCTCGCTTCGACATGGCCGCCGTGTTCCGAAGTCCCGCGTTCTTCGTGCTGCTGGCATTCGGGTTCCTGAACTCCATCGCCGGACTGTGGTTCGCCAACGAGGATCTGTACGGCAATCCGTTCTATCCCGTGACGCGGATCATGATCCAGACGTTGAA
>DASRJR010000307.1:0-14980 GCA_035649395.1 Vicinamibacterales bacterium | reverse complement strand
CGCTCGAAGCGCGGCAACCGTCGTCGTCGATCGATGCCGACGACGCGCTCGGTGATGACGCGGGCCGGCAGGCTGCGTGCGATCCAGTTCGAGAGTGGCGCGAAGCGGCTGCCCCAGACCGCGGCCTGATGCGCGTTCCCGAGCACGCGCGCTTCCATCGATGTGCCGTGGCGCTGCCAATAGTCGGCGAGGAACTCGCTCTTGAACCGCGCGACGTCGACGCCGACGGGGCATTCCGCCTTGCAAGCCCGGCACTCGAGGCAGAGATCCAGCGTCTCGTACACACCGCGATCGCCGAGGCCCGACTCGCCCAGCCGGCCGGCGATCGTCAACCGCAGCATGTTGGCGCGGCCGCGCGTCGAATGCTGCTCCTCGCGCGTCGCCATGTACGACGGGCACATGGTGCCTTCGAGCGTCTTGCGGCACACGCCGAGGCCGCTGCACATCTCGACGGCGCCGGCAACGCCGCCGGCGTCGAAGTCGAAGAACGTGACCGGATTGCGCGCTGAGTAGCGTGGGCCGTATCGCAGGTTGGCGGTGAGCGGCGGCGCATCGACGATCTTGCCAGGGTTGAAGAGCCCGTCCGGGTCGAACGTCCGCTTGATCGTGCGGAACACCTCGTAGAGCGCCGGCCCGAACATCTTCTCCATGAACGGACTGCGTACGAGTCCGTCGCCGTGTTCGCCCGACAGCGCGCCGCCGTACTCGAGCACCAGATCGGAGATGTCGTTCGCGATCGCCTCGAACTGGCGGACTCCGGCATCGGTCTTCATGTTGACGACCGGACGAACGTGCAGACACCCGACCGAGGCATGGGCGTAGACGCCGGCGGTCGTGCCGTGACGTCGGACGATCGCCAGGAACTGCTCGATGTAGTCGCGCAGCCGCTCGGGTGCGACCGCCGTGTCCTCGACGAACGACAGCGACTTCGCATCGTCACGCATCGCCATCGACAGCCCGAGGCCGGCCTCACGGAGGCTCCAGATGCGCGCCTGCGCGGCGAGATCGAGCGCATGGAAGTAGCGGTAGCCGAAGCCATTGGCGCGGAGGTCCCGTTCGAGCGCCTCCAGCCTCGGCGGCAGGTGCTCGGAGCGATCGTCGTAGAACTCGACGCACAGCAGCGACGCGGGATCGCCCTCGATAAAGCTTTGCCGGAGGCTTTCGAGCAGCGCGCTCTGGCGCGTGTGGTCGAGCAACGACTTGTCCATCACCTCGACCGCGGATGGACGATGTCGGAGGATCAGCGGCGCCGCGGCCAGCGACTCCAACAGCGACCCGAACTGAATGGCGAGCACCGCTTTTGCGGCGGGCAGCGGCACCAGGTTGACGGTGGCCGACAACACGATCCCGAGCGTCCCCTCCGAGCCGACCATCAACTTGGCGAGGTTGAACGGCCAGTCGGCGCGGACGAACTCGTCGAGGTTGTATCCCCCGACGCGGCGCAGCACTTTTGGAAAGCGGCGCTCGATCTCGGAGCGGTTGCGTGTGACGACGTCCTGCACGATGCGATAGCAGCGTGCCTCGAGCGTGTTGCCGCGGCTGCGCTCGCGAATCTCGTCGGCGGTGAGCGGCCCGAACTGCACCACCGAGCCGTCCGAGAGCACCACTTCCTGCGCCAGGACGTGATCGATCGTCTTGCCGTAGTAGACCGAGCGCGCGCCGCTCGAGTTGTTGGCCATCATTCCGCCGATGGTCGCGCGGCTGGCGGTCGAGACGTCCGGCGCGAAGCGGAGTCCGGCGGGCCGGAGGTGGGCGTTCAGCTCGTCGAGCACGACTCCCGGCTCGACGCGCGCCCATCGCTCGGAGGCGTTGACCTCGAGAATCGACCGCAGGTATTTCGAGGTGTCGACCACGACACCTGGCCCAATGGCTTGTCCGGCCTGCGACGTGCCGCCGCCGCGCATCGTGATCGGGCAGCGGAACTTCGCACAGATCTTGACGAGGCGTATGAGATCGTCGCGCGACCGAGGCACGACGACGCCAACGGGCTCGATCTGATACACGCTGGCATCGCACGCGTAGAGCGCGCGCGACACGCGATCGAAGCGCACTTCGCCCGTGACTTCGGCGACAAGCGCGCGCTCGAGCGCCGCGACGTCGACGTGGCGTACGTCGGCACCGGTCTGCGGCGCCGCCGCCGCCTCCGCGATCGTCATAGTGCCGTGAGTCCTTCGCGCAGACGATCGAGGCCGCGCGCGAGCGTCTCCCCGCCGCTGGCGAACGAGACCCGCAGCGTCCCTTCACCGCCGGGGCCATACGCCGCGCCGTGAACGACGGCGACGCCGGCCTGATGCAGCAACCGCGTCTTGATGTCGTTCGAGGCCAAGCCGGTGTCGCGGGCGTCGACCATGGCGAAGAACCCGCCCTCGGGCGGGAGCACGCGCACGCGCGGAATGCCACAGAGCGTCTCGAGGACGAGGGTGCGGCGGCGGGTGTACTCCTCACGCATCTGCGCGACCGCATCTTGAGGAGCCGTGAGGGCGGTGGCGGCCGCATCCTGAATGAAGGTCGCCGGACCGCGGCTTGCCTGCTGCAGTGCCAGAAACATCGCCTGCGTGATCGGCGCGGGCGCGGCACAGTAGCCGAGACGCCATCCCGTCATCGCATACGTTTTCGAGAGGCTGTTGATGACGATGGTCTGCGCCCGGACCTCCGGAGCGAGTGCCGCTGGCGATAGGTGCGTGGCGCCGTCGTAGGTGATCGCCTCGTAGATCTCGTCGCTGATGAGGACCAGCCCGCGCCGTAGCACCACAGCGGCAATCGCCTCGAGCTCCTGCTTTCGCAGCACCGTGCCGACGGGATTCCACGGCGTATTCAGCAGCAACACACGTGACGATGACGTCAGCGCCGATTCAATCGATTCGGCGCTGATCGCAAAGCGGCCCTGATCGATGGTCGATCGCACGCTGACTGGTCGTCCGCCGGCCAACGTGATCGGCGATCGGTAGGCGTCGTAGATCGGGTCGGGCAGCAGGACCTCATCGCCATCATTGACCACTGCCATGAGCGCGACGTAGATGCCCAGCGTCGCACCAGTCGTGACGAGGATCTCCGTACCGGGGTCGTACGACACCGCGTTGTCGCGCGCGAGCTTGACCGCAATCGCCTCTCGCAATCCGATCTCGCCGCGGTTGTCGGGATACCGCGTGCGGCCGGCCGCCATCGCGCGCGCCGCCGCCTCGATGATGTGCGGTGGTGTGTCGAAATCGGGCTCGCCGCGCATCAGCGAGACGACCGTCTGTCCGCGCGCCTGCGCCTGACGGATCTCGGCGAGGACGGCGTTAACGGCGGTGGGGGACAGCTGCGCGGAACGGAGAGAAGGAGTGATGGTCAGAGGGACGGAGTGTAGCGCGGAAGTGGAAAAGTGGAAAAGTGGAAGAAGTGGAAAAGTGCAAGTACTTAAGTACTTAAGTCGATAAGTACAAAGGGGTGGGGGAGGATTAGCTCTTTGGAGACCTGCTCATCCGCTGCGTGTTTTTCCGGCCCGTGCGAACGGACACCGCGAAGATGCTCGCGAGCTCCTGCGCCTCCTTCAGCAGGGCGTTGTCGCTCGCGATTCCGCTGTCGCGTAGGTCTTCGAGCCATCGACGCACTCATCCGCTTCCTCGAAGACTGTCCCGAGCTTCGCTTGGAACTCGGCCCGCGATCGCCCTCGCCTGGCCGCGCGATAGTTCGGCCGAACGGAGGCACACATGGTGGAGAGCACAGCCCGTGCCGGACCAATTTTGCGCCCGTTTTCGCAAGCGACAATTCAGCTGGTTGTACTTTCCGCCAAGTTCCAAAGTTAAGTACTTTCACTTTTCCACTTTTCACTTTTCCACCTCGCTCCGCAGCCGATGCTCGAGGATCTGCGACGACGAGAACCGTTCGAGTTGGAGGTAGTGCTGGGCCGCCGACAGCAGCGCGGCCTCGGGGGTGAGGCCGATGATCTCGCTCTCGAGCACGGCAACGCCGTACCGCTCGGCCTCCCGGCGCACCGCATCGAACACCCGATGGATAGGTGTGCGCTCGTGGTTCGTGAGGTTCATCGACACCTGGACGATGCCGCGATCGTCGAGCGCGATGCCCAGTGCCTTGACGTAGCGAAATCCACCGCTGCTGTGGCGGACGGCGGCGGCGATCTTCTTGGCGACGTCGAGCCGGTCGGTCGCGAGGTTGACGTTGTAGGCGATGAGCGGCATCCGCGCCCCGATGACGGTGGCGCCTGCGGTCGGATGAGGGCGGGCCGGGCCGAAGTCGGGTGCCCACTCGGGCGTGCCGAGCTTTTCGGCGAGGCCTTCGAACTCACCGCGGCGGATGTCCTCGAGCCCGCGGCGGGAAGGTTTCTTGGCGGCCTCTTCGTACAAGAAAACAGGTAGCTCGAAGCGCGTCGCCACTTCGGAGGCGACGTCAGTAGCCAGTGTGATGCACTCGGCCATCGTCGCGCCCTGGATCGGCACGAACGGCACGACGTCCACGGCGCCGAGTCGCGGGTGCTCGCCGTGGTGCGTGCGCAGATCGATGCGGCGAACGGCTTCGGCGAAGAGAGCGAGCACCGCCGCCTTGAGCGGCACGCTGTCGCCGGCCATTGTCACGACCGATCGGTTGTGCGCCGGATCGGACGATGAATCAAGTACGCGAACGCCCGCCACCGCTCGAATCGCATCGATGATCGCCTGCACCACCTCAGGGCGCCGCCCTTCGCTCACGTTGGGCACGCATTCGATGATCGCCACGTCCTCAGCTTGTACCACAGTGACTGAGACCTCGACCCACGCCTTTGTTTCGTTGACCGGTGCGCGAAATTGCCCGATAATCGAGCGGACGCAGCGCGCGTGAGCCTTGCGTCTGTGGTCGGATGTCCGAACCGCTTCGCACTGATCCGTCAGATCTCCGCGCTCGCTCCTCCGGCGGACTCGATGGGCCGTTAAGTGAGGCCGATCGCGCCGCCCGCATCGAGGAGCTGTTGCTGTCTGGCCTCGATCAGTACTTCGTTGGTCATTACGAACAAGCCATCAACATCTGGACCCGAGTCGCCTTCCTCGAACGGGGGCATGGCCGCGCTCGTGCGTACATCGAGCGTGCGCGCGATGCACTCGCCGAGAAGCAGCGCCAGTCCGAAGAGCTGCTGCATAGCGGCATTGCCGCTTATCACGCCGGCGATCTCGAGAAGGCGCGCGATCTGTTGACCCGCGCCGTCGATCAGGGAGGCCCGAACGAAACCGCGCTGCTGTTCCTGCAGCGCATCAGCCGCGCCAGCATCGCCGTAGAACCAGCGCGTCCGGAGCGTCCGTCACGGCGCCGGCGACGTACGGTCCGCGATGCCGACGTGCCCTCGCGTTCGGGATGGGTTCTGTCGATGGCCGCGGCGATCGCCGCCTCCGCAGTCATCATCCTTGGCGCGCTCGCCGTCCGGTCCTGGCTCGTCGAGTTGCCCGTCGCGGGTCGCGTCAGCGAGGTGAAGGCTGGCGAGCCCTTGCCCCTCGTCCGTGGTTCGGAGATGCGGCTGGCGCGTGCGCGCGAGCTCAACGCCCGCGGCCTTCCCCATGACGCGTTACGGCTGCTGGCACAGGTCGACGTCGCCGACCCGCTGCGAGACGAGGCAAATCGATTGACAGCTGATATCCAACGCGGGCTCCTCGGCATGGCTCCGCAGGATTCGACCGCTGCATCCGCGTTCGTCGCGACTCCGGCGGACAAGGCGGTCGGGGAGACGGCGCGATGAAATGTCCGAAGTGCAGCTATCTGGGGTTCGAGACCGGCGATCGGTGCAAGAACTGCGGCTACGACTTTTCGCTGCTGGCTGCGCCGGCCGCATCGGCCCCCGATCTCACAATGCGTGCTCCAGAGCCGGCGCAGACGGTGCCCGAGCTCTGGCTCGACCGCATGGATAGCCGCGGCGTCGACGTCTCGATTCGGGCCGCGATCGATCCGGTGGTCGCTCCGGTCGCCACGGCCGTGGTCACACCGCCACCCGCGTCGCAGCCACGCGACTCGTCGTATCCGTTGTTCTCCCCGGCAAGGGAGGTCGACGATGAGCCGTTGATCAAGCTGCCCGCGGCACCACGGCCGCCGCTCGCCGTTCGCCGGACACCGGAGATTCCCCGCCTGCGACCACCGTCGAAGCCGATGGGCGACGAAGCAAACCGGCTGGAGCTCGAGTTCTCAGACGCTCCGGTCATCACACCGTCATCGACGACGCCGGCCGTCCAAGTGCCGCGCGCGTCGCGGGATGGGCTCGTTTCAGGCTTGGGCCGCCGCGCGGCGGCTGCCGTGATCGATCACGGCATTCTCCTGGCGATCGACTTCATCGTCATCTACTCGACGCTCCGCATGTCCGCGCTGACGCTGAGCGACTGGGCACTGTTGCCACCGGTGCCGATCGTCGCGTTCCTCGCGCTGTTGAAGTTGTCGTACTTCGGAGCGTTCACGGCCGCCTGTGGCCAGACGATCGGCAAGATGGCGATGCGGATTCGCGTCGTCGCCGACGATGCACAGCTGGATCCGGCCCGGGCCGCCCGGCGCACGTTGGTGAGCGCGGTGTCGCTGCTCGCTGCCGGCACCGGCTTCATTCCCGTCCTCGTCGATCCCGACCACCGTGCGCTGCACGATCGCGTGGCCGGCACGCGCGTCCTGATGTCGTAGGTCAAGAGCCTGCCTCGCCGAAGTCGAAGGCGCAGTCGGGGTCAATCTGTGTACCACTAGCGGGGATGCGCCGCCTTGGTGTTTTCGTGGCTACCTGTGGGTACATTGGTTATGCGCCAGTCGCACCGGGGACATTCGGTTCGGCAGCGGGGCTTGCCGTGTATGGCCTCGTCCGCATGGCTGGCTCGACCACCGTCGAAATAGCGGCAATCGTGTTGCTCTTCGCGATCGGTGTGTGGAGTGCCAACGAGGCCGAGCGTCACTTCGACAAGATCGATCCGGGGCCGGTCGTCCTCGATGAGGTCGTCGGCATGCTGATCACGCTGGCGTTGCTCCGTGTGAATGTCACCGGCGCGATCGTCGGCTTCTTTCTGTTTCGTGCGCTCGACGTCTTCAAGCCGTGGCCGTCCGGCCGGTTCGAGCGCCTTCCCGGTGGCTTGGGCGTCATGGCTGACGACGGCATGGCCGCAGTCTACGGGAATCTCGCCATGCGGGCGCTGATTGCGCTCGCTCCTGGATGGTTGGTGTGAAGCCGCTGTCGCGCGCCGCCATCATCGCGGTGGGCAGCGAGCTGCTCACGCCGTCGAAGCTCGACACGAATTCGCTTTTCATCACGGACCGCTTGAATGAGCTCGGCGTCGACGTCGCGGTCAAGGCGGTCGTCGGGGACGATCGCGACGAGCTCGTGCACGTGCTCGCCGTCGCTCTCGAGCGCGTCGACCTGGTGGTGCTGAGCGGCGGGCTTGGCCCGACCGACGACGACGTGACGCGCGAGGCGGTCGCGAAGGCGCTCGACCGCCCGCTGGCGGAAGACGAACGGCTCGTCGCGCATCTTCGGGCGCGTTTCGCGGCACGCGGTTTCACCAGGCCGATGCCGGAAAACAACCGCAGACAAGCGATGGTGCCTGCCGGCGCGCGGGTGATCGACAACGGGAACGGCAGCGCGCCAGGACTGTGGATCGATCACGGCGATCGCGTTGTGCTGCTGCTGCCCGGGCCGCCGCGAGAGCTCAAACCAATGCTGACCGACGTCGCGAAGGGCTGGTTGAGCGAGCGAGTGGCGGGGGCGCCGCTCGTACGGCGAGTCCTGCGCGTGGCGGGGCGATTCGAATCGGAAGTCGATCAGGTGTTGGCGCCGCTGTACAAGGAGTGGGCGGGCCGCACACCGTCGGTGGCGGCCACCATCCTCGCGACTCCGGGATCGATCGAAATTCATGTGTCCACGCGAGCGGCGTCGGCTGAGATCGCGCGAGCGGCACTCGAAACGGCGGTCGCGGAAGCGGTCGCGGCCGTTGGTTCCAATGTCTACAGCACCGACGGCCGATTGCTCGAGGAGGTCGTCGGCGAGCTGCTCGTCGAGCGCGGCTTGCGTGTGGGCGTCGCCGAATCGTGCACCGGCGGCCTCATCACTTCGCGTTTGACCGATGTGTCTGGAAGCTCGCGGTATGTGGACGCGTCCATCGTGACGTACAGCAATCAGGCGAAGACCGATCTCCTCGACGTTGACGCGGCTCTCATCGACGAGCATGGCGCCGTCAGCGAGCCGGTGGCAATCGCCATGGCACAGGGAATCCGGCATCGTGCGCCGGCGGACATCGGCATCGGCGTGACCGGAATCGCGGGGCCGACGGGTGGTACGCCTGACAAGCCGGTCGGCACTGTCGTGGTCGCCGTCGCATCTGCGACGGGCTGCCGCGTGCGCACGTTCCGGTTTTTCGGCGATCGCGGATTAGTGAAATTTCAAGCCTCACAATCCGCGCTCGACATGGTGCGTCGGATGTTGCTGGAGTCGTCCGGCTAAAGCCGGACACTACATCCCGGTCCGGCTAAAGCCGGACACTACATCCCGGGCCGGCTGAAGGCGGACACTACATCCGGTTCGGCTAAAGCCGGACACTACAAATGCGGTTGTTCACCGGCATCGAACTCGATCCAGCGGTTCTGCGAGCGGCAGGCGATCTCGTCGACGAGTTGCGCCGGCGCGTCGAACGCGACGCGCCACGGGCTCGCATCGCGTGGGTCACTCCCGAGCGCATGCACGTCACGGTTCGCTTCATCGGTCACCGCGACGACGCGAGCTCGGCGCGGATTCGAGAAGCCCTAGAACCGGCGATTGACGTGGCGCCATTCACGTTGGAGGTGGGCCGCGTCGGTGCCTTCCCGCCGAGCGGGCGTCCGCGCGTGCTGTGGACGGGGCTGGCCGGGGCTCGACACGAACTGGCCAGTGTCGAGCGTGAGGTCACGACGCGGCTGGCAGCCGCAGGCGTTCCTCCTGAAGAACGGCCCTACAGCCCTCATCTCACCTTGGCGCGCGTCAAAGAGTGGAGCGGCCTGAAGACGACGAGTATCTTTCGTGGTCTGGATGACGTGGCGCTGGGCACGACATCCGTCGAGGCGATTACACTGTTCGAGAGCCGTGTCTCGTCAAAGGGACCGACCTACATCCCGCTGTTGAGAACCATGCTGACCGGCACGTCGGGGCAGTCGTGAACTGGGTGATCGCCGTTGTTGCCGCCTATCTGATCGGGTCGATTCCGTTCGCGCTGCTCCTCGCGCGTCGTCACGGGATCGATGTCCGCCGCGTTGGCAGCGGCAATGTCGGCGCGACCAACGTGCTTCGCACAGTCGGCGCCCGCGCGGCGCTCGTGACCGTTCTCCTCGATGTGGCAAAAGGAACAATGGCGGTGGTCGTCGCGCAGCAATTGGCCGACGCGCCGGTGGTGCCCGTGCTGGGTGCGCTGGCAGCGATTGTCGGTCACGTCTGGCCGGTCTGGTTGGGATTCCGTGGTGGAAAAGGTGTTGCGACCGCTGCAGGCGCGTTCGCCGTGCTGGCGCCGGTTGCGTTCAGCGTCGCGGTGGTGGCGTTCGGGTTGACCGTCTGGCTGACGCGATTCGTGTCGCTCGGGTCGATCGTCGCTGCGCTGGCGCTGGTGGGTGTGCTGCTGGTGACCCGCTCACCGCTCATCCTCACCGCCGGAGCCACGATCGCCGCGCTGGTGATCATCGCCGGTCATCGTGACAACATGGCCCGCCTCATGAAAGGCACGGAACATCGGCTCGGTCAGCGGCCGATCACGTTGTAGGAGTACTCGTCCTTGGTCCTTCGTGCTTGGTTCTTCGTCCGTCCCTGGTCCGTGGTCCGTGCCTGGTCCATCGTCCTTGGTCCATCCTGGTTCTCCGGTCGCGCCCGGGCACAGACGAACGCGGACTCAGGACCACGGACCAAGGACGGACCAAGGACGAAGAACGGACCAAGAACCAAGCACCAAGTACCAAGAACTGTCACGGACTCTGCGAAGGTCTAGGAGGCCCATATTCCGTCCGTCACCGTACTCGGCGCAGGAGGCTGGGGCACCGCGCTTTCGGTTCACCTCGCGCGCGTCGGTCACGTCGTCCGACTCTGGGCGCGCGACCCGGACCTTGCGGTTCAGATCGAATCGCAGCGCACGAACGCGTCGTATCTGCCTGACGTGCCCTTCCCGTCCACGCTTCGCGCGACCGGCGATCTCGCCGACGCGCTGGCCGGAGCGGAACTGGTCATCGCGGCGGTGCCGTCGCACGGCACCCGTGACGTCCTCCGGCTCGCGTCGCCGCACGTGCAGCGCGGCACCATTGTGGTCAGCGCGACCAAAGGGCTCGAGCTCGACACGCTGTTCAGAGTCTCGGAGATCATCGATCAGGAATTGAAAGGCGTGCGCAGCGCCGTGCTGTCGGGCCCGAGCTTCGCCGTCGAGGTCGCGCGTGAGCTTCCGACCGCGGTGTGCATCGCGTCGTCCGACCGCGACGCCGTTGCCGCCGTGCAAGACGACCTCAAGGCGCCGTACTTGCGACTCTATGGGACAGACGACGTGATCGGCGTCGAGTTGGGTGGCGCGCTGAAGAACGTCATCGCGATTGCGGCCGGTGTCGTGGAAGGGCTCGGTCTGGGACACAATGCCTTAGCGGGCCTGATCACGCGTGGTCTGGCTGAGATATCCCGCCTGGCATGTGCCGCCGGCGCCAAGCGTGAGACGCTGGCCGGACTGACGGGGCTGGGTGATCTCGTCCTGACATGTACGGGGACGCTGAGCCGGAACCGGCACGTCGGCATCGAGCTGGCGAGCGGCCGTCCCATTGCCGACGTGCTGCGTGAGATGAAAACCGTGGCCGAGGGCGTCCGAACGACCGAGGCGGCGCTGGCGCTCGCCTCGCGCCACGGCGTCGAGCTGCCGATCGCGAGCCAGGTCGCGGAGGTGCTGGCCGGCCGTAAGGACGCGCGCACGGCACTCGGCGAATTGATGCTGCGCCCGCAACGCGCAGAAGCTGGATAGGACATGGGCTTTCTTGATCGACTTCGCGAGGGCCTCACCCGAACGAAGCAACAGATCGTCAATCGCTTCGAAGAGATCGTTCAGCAGGCCGACACGCAGGAGCAGCGTTCACGGCCGATCGACGTCGACACGATCGAGGCGCTCGAGGAGCTGCTGATCTCGGCAGACGTCGGTATCCCTGCGACCGAGCGCATCGTCACGGCCGTGCGCACCCGCTCGCGTCATGGCGAAAGCCTGCGCGATCTCGTCAAGGACGAGATCCGGAAAGTGTTCGACAGCGCCGATCGTCCGGCGCCGAACGGCCATCGTCCTCACGTCACGTTGATCGTCGGCGTCAATGGCACGGGAAAGACGACGACGATCGGGAAGCTGGCCAACCTGCTCAAGGCGTCGGGCAAGTCGCCGCTCGTGTGTGCCGCCGATACGTTTCGCGCGGCGGCGGTCGAACAGCTCGAGATCTGGGCGACGCGCGCCGGGGTCGATATCGTCCGCGCAAAGGAAGGCTCCGATCCAGCCGCGGTGGTGTTCGATGCCATCCAGTCAGGGAAGGCGCGCGGTCGCGATCCGATTCTCGTCGACACGGCCGGGCGTCTGCACACGCGCGTCAACTTGATGAACGAGCTGGACAAGATCAAACGCGTCGCCGCGCGCGCGGCGGAAGGGGCTCCGCACGAAGTGCTGCTCGTGCTCGACGCGACGGTGGGCCAGAACGGGCTGGAGCAAGCGCGCGAGTTCACCAGCGTGGCCGGCGTTACTGGCATCGTCCTCACCAAGCTCGATGGAACGGCGAAGGGCGGCGTCGCGGTCTCGATCGCGCACGATCTCAAGCTCCCGATTCGATACGTCGGCGTCGGCGAAGGGATCGACGACCTCATCCCGTTCTCTCCGCAGGAATACGTCGACGCTCTCTTTCAAGAAAAGTGGTAGACGATCAGCGGTTCATGCGGCGGGCGCTCGAACACGCGCGCCGCGGCATCGGACGCACGACGCCGAATCCGATCGTCGGTGCTGTTGTGGTCTCAGACGAGGGCGTCGTCGTCGGTCAAGGCGCTCACGAGAAGGCCGGCGAGCCGCATGCCGAAATACACGCGCTCGACGAAGCCGGCGACGCCGCACGCGACGCAACGCTGTATTGCACCCTCGAGCCGTGCGCGCACACCGGCCGCACGGGTCCGTGCACCGAACGCATCATCGGCGCCGGCATCAAGCGCGTCGTGGCGGCGATGGAAGATCCGTTTCCGCTCGTCAGCGGCAAAGGGTTCGCCCGCCTGCGTGCGCATGGCATCGAGGTCGCCGTTGGCATCGAGCGTGACGCGGCGGTGCGTTTGAACCAGCCGTTCTTGACCGCGTTGCGGGCGGGACGGCCGTTTGTGACGCTCAAGGCCGCCACCAGTCTCGATGGACGAATCGCCGCGCGGCCGGGGGAGCGCACCGCGCTGTCGTCGGAGCTCGCGCTGCGGCACGCGCAATATGTGCGCGCGAGCGTCGATGCCATCGCTGTGGGCTCGGGGACGATCCTCGTCGACGACCCCCTCCTGACTGCGCGGGAGGTCTATCGCGAGCGTCCGCTCGCACGGGTCGTGTTCGACCGCCGGCTGCGCACGCCGGACGCGGCCCGAGTGCTGTCGACCGTCGCGGCGGGACCGGTGATAATAATCACATCCCCGCAGGCGGCGGAGGCGAGAGGCTCGGCTGTGACCGCGCTCGAGGACGCCGGTGCCACCGTGCTTTCAGTTGAAACCCCGACGATTGGCGCCGCGTTGCGCGAGCTGCCGGCACGGGGTATCCAAAGCATCGTCATCGAAGGCGGTGCTGCGGTGCATGCCGCGGCGTGGGACGAAGGGCTCGTGGACTACGTCCAACTCTATGTGACGCCGGTGGGCATTGGTCCGGAGGGAATCCCGTTTCTCGAGGGGCGGGACTTTGCCTCGGTGGCGTTGATCGAGCGGCGGGTGGATCTCCTGGGCCCCGACGTGCTGATCGAAGGCTATGTTCACCGGCCTGATTGAAGCCGTTGGATCGGTGAGCGAGCTGCAGCCGACGGCATCCGGATACCGCCTGCGTGTCCGCGCACCGCTCGCGTCGGCAGTGACGCTCGGTGAGAGCATCGCGGTCAACGGTGTCTGCCTGACGGTCGCGTCGACGGAGAACGGCGAGGTCCACGCGGACATCGGTCCGGAAACGGCGCGCGTGACGACGCTCGGTTCGCTGCAACCCGACCAGCCGGTGAACCTGGAGCGGGCGATGCGTGCCGACGACCGCTTCGGTGGTCACATCGTGCAGGGCCACGTCGACGGCACCGGCACGATCGAGGACCTGCGTCAGGACGGCGAGGCGCACTGGGTGACGATTCGTTTTCCGACCGCGTTGGCGCCCCTGCTCATTCGCAAGGGTTCGATCGCGGTCGACGGCATCAGCCTGACGGTAGCAGGCCTCGACGACCGGCACTTCGACGTGATGATCATCCCGTTCACCTGGGCGCACACGAACCTGCCGTCGGTGCGGACGGGCGATCACGTCAATCTGGAATGCGACGTCGTCGGCAAGTACATCGCACGCATGGCTGAAGTGATGGCGAGGCAATCATGAGCGAGCGGTCGGCCCGAATCAGAATCGCGAAAGGCGCGCGTCGGCGCGGCCCGTTTGCGTCGATCGAACAGGCAGTCTCCCATCTCGCCTCCGGCGGCATGCTCATCGTCGTCGACGACGAGGACCGCGAGAACGAGGGCGACCTGACGATGGCGGCCTCGAAGGTGACGCCGGAGGCCATCAACTTCATGGCGCGCCACGGCCGCGGGTTGATCTGCCTGGCGATGACGCCGGACCGGTTGGACCATCTCGAGATTCCACTCGAGGTGACCGACAACTCGTCGCGGCGCGACACCGCGATGTGTGTGTCGATCGACGCGCGCGACGGGACCACGACGGGGATCTCCGCCGCCGATCGCGCGACCACCGTGCACGTGGCGATCGCGCCGGAGTCGCTGCCGCGCGATTTGACTCGGCCGGGTCACGTGTTCCCGCTGCGCGCCCGCAAAGGCGGTGTGCTGGTGCGCTCGGGGCATACGGAGGCGGCGGTCGATCTGGCGCGCATCGCCGGGCTCGAGCCCGCGGGTGTGATCTGCGAAATCATGAACGACGACGGGACGATGGCGCGCGTGCCAGAGCTGACGAAGTTCGCGCGCAAGCATCACCTCCCGATGATCACGATCGCTGACCTCATTCAGTACCGCATGCGTACGGAGCGGCTCGTCAGGCGCGCCGCGTCGGCGGAGCTGCCGACCGATCACGGCGCGTTCCACATCCACGTCTACGAAAGCCAGCTCGATGGAATGACGCATGCTGCGCTCGTCCGCGGCGACATCGGCGACGGCAAGGACGTCCTCGTGCGAGTGCACTCAAAGTGTCTCACCGGCGATGTGTTCCACTCCGCACGGTGCGATTGCGGAGCGCAGCTCGATGCGGCCATGACCGCCGTCGCCGCGGAAGGGCGCGGCGTGCTGCTGTATCTGAATCAGGAAGGGCGCGGCATCGGCCTGATCAACAAGATTCGCGCCTACGAGCTCCAGGATCAGGGTCTCGACACCGTCGAAGCGAACGAGCGGCTCGGCTTCAAAGCCGATCAGCGCGACTACGGAATTGGCGCGCAGATCCTGAGCGACCTCGGCGTCAAGACGATGCGGCTGCTGACGAACAACCCGCGGAAGTTCGTCGGCCTGCAGGGCTACGGGCTTGCGGTGTCGGAGGCGGTGCCGCTTGAAATCCCCGCGAACGAATCGACCCGCAAATACCTCAAGACAAAGAAGGACAAGCTGGGACACAAGCTGTCCTCTGTCTAGAGAAGTCCTGAACCCTGAACTTTGAACGCTGGCGCGCCGCCAGGAATGAACCGCGCGCAGCTGTGTGGCGTCTTGCCTGGGTGAAGCGAGATGCATGAACGCGCCGACCGACTTCCGGCTGGTCTCGTGACCTTCGACGATGAGCTCGAGCGCGAGTTCGAGGCCCGCCTGGTGGAGTCGTCGACGCTGGCGTTTCGCGTGGCATTC
>DASRJR010000306.1:0-10211 GCA_035649395.1 Vicinamibacterales bacterium | reverse complement strand
CGACAGGCTGACCGACGGCCACACCCCGTTCATCAACATCACGCGGTCGATGCTCGTCAACGGGGCGGCGACGCTGCTGCGGCCGAACGTCGCCGTCTTCGAGATCGGTGCCGACATCGAGGTTCGACCCTGAAGTGATCGCGGCATGCCGCAGCTTGCAGTCGGGCGGCTAACCGGCTCGCGCTCGATCACTTCACGCCAGGATCGCCTGCAGGACGCCTGCTGCCGTACGTCGTCTTCGTCAAAGTCGACGTTCGCGCCTCCAAGACCGCGACGGCCTCCACGTGCGCCGTATGCGGAAACATGTCCACCGGCTGAATCGATTTCACCTCGTACCCGTGTCGAACGATCCGTCCGAGATCGCGCGCGAGGGTCTCCGGGTTGCACGAGACGTAAACCGCCCTTCGTGGACCAATCCTGCCGAACACACCGTCAATCACGACGGGGCTGCATCCCTCACGGGGTGGATCGAGCACCACGGCGTCGACGCGCGACAACGCTCGTGATGACGATGCCCGCGCGGCGGTGCGAGGCGCGGCGACAATCCGCTCCACGGGAGCGGCGATGAACGCACACCGGTCCGCTGGAATGCGGTTCAGATCGCGGCTGGCGATGCCGTCTGCGACCGCGGCGCGGCTCTCCTCGACGGCGACCACCGTCTCACCACGACGCGCCAGCGGCAGGGCGAAGAGCCCGGCGCCAGCATACAGGTCCAGCACGGCGCTGCGCGCCGGCACGGCGTCGAGCACTAATTGAACCAGAACCGCCGCGCCACGCACGTTGGTCTGGAAGAACGCGGTTGGCGAGATCAGAAACGAGACGTCGTGTACGGCGTCGCGCAACCGGTGTGCTCCCGCGACGTGGCGCGTCTCGCGACCGAAGATGAACGCATCGTTTTTCGGATGCACGTTGAGGTGCAGCGACGTCGGCGTGGTTGCGGCCGCGAGCAGCGTTGTCGTCGCCGCGCGAAGCCGTTTGTCGTCAGCGCTCGACACCACGATGGTCGCCATCGTTTCCGGCGTCCCAGCGGCGACGCGCACGGCGATGCTCTTCAAAGTGCGCCCCGCACCGCTGTTCAGGCAGGCATCGCGCAATGCCGCGGCGACCACATTGCCGCGCTCATCGTGCACGGGGCACTCACGAATCGGCACCACGCGTCGGGAGCCCCGCGCGTAGTGCCCCATCACGAGCCCGCGCCGCGAATCGCGGTCGAAGACGAAGTGAACTTTCTGCCGGTAGTGCCAGGGGGCATCGAGCGGTGTCGCCGCGATCATCGGCCGCGGCGCCGGCGCCCGTGGCACGACGTCGCGGACGAGACGTGCGACCAGGGTCGTCTTGAGCCGGAGTTGCTCGTCGTACGCGATGTGCTGCCACGAGCACCCGCCGCATGCCGGACCGACAGCAGGGGCGAAGTGCTGGCATCGAGGCGTGATCCGATGCGGCGAGGGCGTCACGATTTCGAGCGGCGTCGCGATGACGCGGCCGTTGCGCCCGGGTTGTACCGCGATGCGGACGCGCTCGCCGGGAATCGTCAGAGGCACGGCGATCGACGTACGACCGAGCCGCGCGATGCCATCGCCAGTGGCAGGGTCGATGTCGAGGATGTCGACGACATCAATTGTTGATTTGATGATCTTTGATTGGTGATTCCTTGTTGATCGGTGATTGGTGATCTTTGATTTGGTGGCGATTGGACGAGTGCCCACAATCAACAATCAACAATCGACAATCAACAACGAATCAACAAATCAACAATCCCTCAATCAACCATCGATTAGCGTACGTCGAGCAATTCCACATCGAAAACGAGCGTGGCGTTCGGCGGGATGACACCGCCGGCGCCGCGACTGCCGTAGCCGAGACCGGGTGGGATTGTCAGCGTCCGTCGTCCGCCGACCTTCATGCCCGCGACGCCTTCGTCCCATCCGCGGATCACATCGCCGCCGCCAAGACGGAACGCGAACGGTTCATTGCGATCGCGCGAGCTGTCGAACTTGGACCCTTTGTGGTCCTGCTTCGCCGCGTCGTAGAGCCAGCCGGTGTAATGCACGGTGACCTGGCGGCCGGCCGCCGCTTCGTTGCCGGTTCCGACGCGGTCGTCGGTCTTGATGAGTTCAGTGATGTTGGACTGTGCCACGGTGCGCTCCCCGCCTGGCTCCGGTTGGTCCTGCGAATCCTGCTCGCACCCGATCGCGGCGGCGAGCGTCATCGCGAGCACGACGGCGGGCCAGCGCCGTCTCCACTGTGTCGATGTCGCGCCCATCATGTCCTCGAGATTGTATCGCGCGCGCCGCATGAGGCTGGGGGGCCAATGCCCAAGCGTACAATACGCAGCGACGGGCGTAGTCCCGCGCGAGGAGGATTCTGTGGCTCTCAGCCGCGGCGTTCGGTTCGTATTCGTTTTCATTGGAGCGGCCGTGCTGGTGTCGATGACCGGCATCGTGCTGATGTATCTCGCCGTCGCACGCGGGCCTTCGGTGCCGGATGCGGCGACGCTGGTCGTCAGGCCTGGCGGCGATCTTCTCGAAGTGGCGCCATACGACGTCGTCGGTCAGGTGCTCGGCCGTGAGGCGAGCACCGTGCGCGGCTTCGTCGAGATGCTGCGCCGCGCCAAGCGCGACGCGCGCGTCAAGACGGTGCTGCTGCGCCCCTCGTCCTTGCAGTTGCCGTACTGGGCGAAGGTACAGGAGCTGCGCGACGCGGTGCTCGATTTCCGCAAATCGGGCAAGGACGTGGTGGGGTTTCTCGAGTACGGCGGCGATCGCGAGTACTACCTGGCAAGCGCGGCCAGCAAGGTGTACCTGCTGCCGAGCAGTCCACTCGATCTCACCGGCGTCGCGTCGTACGAGATCTTCCTGCGCGGCGTGTTCGACAAGATCGGCGCCTATCCCGACTTCGTGCACATCGGCGACTACAAGTCGGCCACCAACCAACTGACCGAAAAAGGATTCACCAAAGCGCATCGCGAGATGACCGAGTCGCTCAATCGCGACATGTACGACCAGCTCGTACGCGGCATCGCGGAGAGCCGCAAGAAGTCGGAGGCCGACGTCCGCGCGCTGCTCGATCAAGGCCCGTTCGTTCCAGAGGAGGCCCTGCGCGTCGGCCTGGTCGACGATCTCGCCTACGAGGACGAGCTCGACGATCGAGTACCCGCGATTCGCGGGCGCGACGACGACAAGTGGGTCGAGGGCTCGGATTACCAGCGCAGCACGGGCGGCGGCGGGCTTGGTGGGCGGCCACGCATCGCGGTGCTGTACGCGGTCGGCACCATCACTTCGGGCAAGAGCGGATTCGATCCCGTGAACGGCTCGGTCCTGGGATCGGACACGATGGTCGAGCAGATCCGGCGTGTGCGCGATGACGACACGATCAAGGCGATCGTGCTGCGCATCGACAGCCCCGGCGGTTCCTCGATCGCCTCCGATGTGATCTGGCGCGAGCTGATGATCACCCGCGATCAGAAGCCGTCGCGTCCGATCGTCACGTCGATGTCCGATCTCGCCGCCTCGGGCGGCTATTACATCGCGCTGCCGGGCCAGGTCATCGTCGCGCAACCGGCCACGCTCACCGGCTCGATCGGCATCTTCTCAGGGAAGATCGCCATCGGCGGCACGCTCGACAAGATCGGCGTCACGCGCGAGACGGTGATCGCTGGCGCCAACGCCGATTTCGAGTCACCGTTCACCCCGTTCACGCCGAATCAGCGCGCGAAGCTCCTGCAGATGATGCAGGGGTTCTACGAGGACTTCGTCGAGAAAACGGCGCAGTCGCGCAAGACCACGCCTGAGCGGATCGACGCGGTGGCGCAGGGGCGTGTCTGGACCGGTGCGCAGGCGCGCGAGCACGGGCTCGTCGACGCGCTTGGCGGGCTCGACACGGCGGTGACCATCGCCAAGGAACGCGCGAAGATTCCGGCGGACCAGGAGGTCGAGCTCGTGGAGTTCCCGGGGCGCCGCACGCTGTTCGAGACGCTCAGCGAAGAGTTCGGCTCCACCCGCGGCGGAATGCTGCAGCTGCTGCTACATCCGGCCGAGACACGCGCGGTCGGCGCGCTCACGGCGCCGGTGCGGCTCTTTCAGCGCGGAGAGCCACTGGCGCTGATGCCGTTCACGTTTGTTCGATGAGGCCTCAGGCCTCAGGGCCCAGGCCCAAGAACTTCTGAGGCCTGAGGCCTGAGGCCTGGGCCCTAGGGCCTAGGACTGCGCCAACGGAGAGCAGACTACGACGCTCGCGCCGCTGTAATCCGTCGCAGGACGTCGTTATTGACTTCGATTTGGATGCCCTCGCGCGCCTTGTTCATATAGGCGGTGAAGAAGCGCGAGCGTCGTTCGTTGAGCAGCTCCGCGCGGAAGCTTTCGCGCGACTGCTTCACTTTCTCCGGTGTGACCTCTTCGCGCACGACGACCCGGACGATCACGGTGCCCTGGCCGGTCTGAATCGGATCGCTCACGGCGCCGACCGGCATCGTGAACGCCGCCTTGTCGACCTCGGGGCTGACGCCGATGTCGGGCAGCGCCGAGTTGCGCGGAAGCAACTCGGTGTCCTTGGCCTCGAGCCCCTGTGCCTTTGCGGCGGCGGCGAAGTCGCCGGCTGACTTGAGCGTGCCCGCAATCGCGGTCGCGCGCTGCTTGCTCAACTCGGTGGCGCGGTCTCGCACGAGATTGTCGTGCACGCGGCTCTTCACCTCGTCGAGCTTCGGCACGTACGGGTCCTTCTTCTCGGTGACCAGGATGAAAACCGGGCCACGCGAGGTAGACAGCACGCCGCTGACCTTGCCCGTCTCGAGCTTGAACGCCTCGGCCGTCACATCGGGCGCGTTGCCGAGTCCCGGAACGGGATCGGCGCGTTGGAAGAAGCCCGATTCCTGCACCGGCAGTCCCGCGCTCTTGGCCACGGTGTCGAGGTCACCGGGGCTCTTGATGCGCCCCTGGAATTCACGTGCCTGATCGGTGATCCGCTGGTCGGCGATCTCGAGCGCGAGCTGCTGCTGGATCTGCGGCCGCACTTCGTCGAGCGACCGTGTCGCCGCCGGCCGGCGATCGATGACCTTGATGATGTGAAAGCCGAACTGCGACTTCACGAGATCGCTGATCTGTCCGGGCATCATCTCGAACGCGGCCTTCTCGAACTCGGGCACCATGCGGCCGCGCGCGAAGTAATCGAGATCGCCGCCGCGGTCTTTCGAACCTTTGTCCTCGGAATACTTCTTGGCCAGCCCGGCGAAATCGCCGCCGCTCTTCGCCTGCTGCAGCACCGTTTCCGCCTGCTTCTTCACGTCCGCCTCGTTCTTGCCCATGGTTTCGAAGAGGATGTGGCTCGCCCGGACCTGTTCGGGCGTCTCGTACTGCTGGCGGTTGTCGTTGTAATAGCGCTGAATGTCATTCGGCGGTACTGACACCTTCAAACGCGCCTGCTCGCGATCGAGCAGCAGGTACTTGATCTTTCGCTGTTCGCCGACGCGGTATTCAGCCGAGTGCGCATCGAAGTATGTGGCGACGTCGGCATCGGAGACCGTCACCTTGTCGCGGAACGCGTCGGCCGTGAGCGCCACCACCTGGAGCTTCACCTTTTCGTTGCGCTGCCGGTATTCCTTGTCGACATCGGCGTCGCCAATCGCCATCCAGTCGGTGAGCGCGGCGCGCAGCTTGTCGAGAATCATGCTGCGCCGGAGGCTTTCCTCGAACTGGCTCTTGGTGAGCGGCGGCGTCTGACTCTGGAGCAGCTGCTCATAGCGGGCTTCGCCGATGAATCTGCCGTTCTCCTGCAGACCGGGGAGCGCGAAGATCGTTTGGGCCAACTCCTCGTCGCTGACCGTGAGGCCGTTGCGATCGGCCTCGATGAGGGCGATCTGCTCTTCGATCATCTGGCGCAGCACCTGCTGCTCGACGCCAAGCTGGCGGAGCAGCTGGGTGTTGATGTTGCCGCCGAATTGCGTCCGGTAGGCCTGCACCTGGGCGAGGTAGCGCTGGTTGAAGTCTCCCGCTGTGAGCGGATGGCCACCGACTTCAGCCACGACCTCCCGCGGTGCCGCGCCCGCGCCCGTCGGGGTGGATTGGAGGAAATCGGGAACATAGAGCAGCACAAACGTCAGCACCACGAGCGCCAGCGTCCATTTCAGAATGTTCTTGTGCCGGCGCATCCGGTCGAGCATCGTCATGAAGGAATCCTTCTCCGGTCTGCTCCTAACGGGGGAGTCGTTGGCTCGGGTGAAACCACTAATCTACGCCACGAACTGTTGAAGCTGCAACCAGTTGCGCCTCCGGCCGATAAGACGTCCAGGGGGGCGCGACGGTCGACGACGGACGAGGTGGTGAGCTGCCAGACAGCCCAAGCCTTGTGATATTATTTGACAGAATCAAAAGGACTTAGCGCCTTCGAGCGGCCGCAATCCGCCGTGCGGTTCGCACCCCCTCTGTCGAAACGGTGAGATCAATTTCTAGCAAGCGTGATGCCGTGTCAGGGACAACACGGAGCGCCGGGCGCCCAGATCTGGCCGCCCGGTTGAAGGGCCGCGCCCGCTCGCTGCAGGCTCGCATCGACCGCCGCGACGCCATTGTCGAAGCCGTCCGCGAGGCCAATGCCTCGCTCGATCCGCGCAAAGTGGCCGAATGGCTGGTGCGTCAGGCGCAGGAGTGGATTGCCGCCCCCTGTTGGGTCGTCGTCGCCACCGACGTCAATGGTCTTCCAAACGTGCAGGCCGATATCGGACTGGTTGCGGGGCACAATCCGGCGCTCTGGTCGGCGGCGAACTGGGCGATGCGTCACGAGCGGGAGTTCTTTTCGGGAGACCTGGCGAAAGACCCCCGAAGCGGACCCGGCGCGTCGGGCTCCGCCATCGCCTTCCCGCTCCTGAGCCGGAACCGCAGTATCGGCGCGGTGATCGCGCTCGATCCGGAGCCCTCGACCGCTGCGCCGGCGATGGGACCCTCGCTGCTCATGGCGATGCGTGCCCTGCTCGACCCGCCGGCCATCGCGCTCGATAACGCGCTGTCGCTGAAGAAATTCGAAGAACTGTCAGTCACCGACGACCTGACGCGCCTGTCGAACTCACGCCATCTGTACAAAGTGCTGTCCGTGGAAGTGAAGCGCGCGGTGCGCAACGGGCGAGCCCTGTCGCTGCTGTTCCTCGACCTCGACACGTTCAAGCAGGTCAACGACACGCACGGCCATCTCGCCGGCAGCAAAGTGCTCGTCGAGGCGGCTGCGGTCATCAAGTCGTGCGCCCGCGAAACCGATACCGTCGCCCGGTTCGGCGGCGACGAGTTCTCGCTGATTCTTCCTGACACCGGACCCGACGGTGCCGTCTCGGTCGCCGAACGGATCCTCGAGCGCATGCGCGTGACCCGGTTCCTGGCCTCAGATGGCCTCTCGGTCCACCAGACGGCGTCGATTGGAGTCGCAACTTTGTTCCCGGAATTTCCCAAAACTGCGGAAGAATTGATCAAGGCGGCTGACATGGCGATGTATCGCGTCAAAGCCGCTGGCAAAGACGGTCTGCATATCGCGGAGGGTTCGTAACGTTGCCTCTTGGCTCGTTCTTCTCGTTGTTCTCCAGCGACCTGGCGATTGACCTCGGCACAGCGAACACGTGTGTCTACGCTCGCGGCAAGGGGATCGTCGTCAACGAGCCCTCTATTGTCGCCATCAACAAGGTGAACGGGCGTGTCGAGGCAGTTGGCCGCGAAGCCAAAGACATGCTCGGCCGGACACCGGGCAACATCGTGGCGATCAAGCCGATGAAGGACGGAGTCATCGCCGACTTCGAGGTCACCGAGAAGATGCTGACCTACTTCATCAAAAAGGCGCACAACCGCAACGTCTGGGTGCGCCCGCGCATCGTCATCGGCGTGCCGTCGGAGATCACGCAAGTGGAGAAGCGCGCGGTGAAGGACAGCGCCTACCGCGCCAAAGCGAGCGAAGTGCACCTGGTCGAGGAGGCCATGGCAGCCGCGATCGGCGCCGGCATGCCGATCACGGAGCCGTCCGGCAACATGATCGTCGACATCGGCGGCGGTACCACTGACATCGCCGTGATCTCGCTGGCCGGCATCGTCTACAGCAAAGCCGTGCGCGTGGCCGGCAACGAGATGGATGAGGCGATCATCCAATACATCAAGAAGACGTACAACCTCCTCATCGGTGAGCGCACGGCCGAGGCAATCAAGATGGAGATCGGCTCCGCCTATCCGCTCGAAGAGAAGATGACGATGGAGATCAAGGGTAGGCACCTGATTGAAGGAGTGCCTAAGACGATCACCATCTCCGACGAGGAAATTCGTGAAGCGTTGACCGAAACCGTGAACGTGATCGTCGACGCGGTGCGCGTCGCACTCGAGCGCACGCCGCCGGAGCTGTCGGCCGATATCGTGGATCGGGGCATCGTGCTCACCGGCGGTGGCTCGATGTTGAAGAACCTCGACAAGCGTCTGCGCGAAGAAACAGGGTTGCCGCTGGCCATGGCCGAGGATCCGTTGTCGTCGGTCGTGCTCGGCGCGGGCAAGATGCTCTCGGACTTCAATCTGCTTCGGAAGATCTCGATCGATTAGTAATACCGGTGATGGCTCTCCTCGATCTCCGACAACGCACCGGCTGGCTGTTCATGGCGGTGGCCGTCGGACACATTCTGCTGATCTCCGCGCAAGTCAGTACGCATCGCGGCATTCCGTTGCTGGAGGCGATCACCTTTGGCGCGTTCGCCGAGGTCCAGCGCGCCGCGACCAGCGCGATCGAGTCGGTACGCGACACGTGGACGAACTACTTCGCCCTTCAGCAGATTCGCCGGGAGAACGCTGAACTGCGTGAAGAAGTGTCGAAGCTGCGCGTCGGACTGCAGCAGGAACGAGCGCTGGCGGAGCAGACGCGCACGCTGCAGCAGTTGCTCGATCTGCGGTCGTCCACCAGCCTGTCGACGACGGCGGCGGCGGTCATCGCTGGGGGAGCGAGCCCCGAGTTCCGGACCATCACGATCGACAAGGGAACCGGTGACGGCATCGACTCGGATATGGCGGTCATCTCGCCCGCTGGCGTCGTTGGTCGGATCGTGCTGCCGACGGCCCGGGCGGCGAAGGTTCAGCTCTTGATCGACCGCGATGCGGCGGCAGGGGTGTTGGTCGAGCGCTCACGGGCGCAGGGAGTGCTCATCGGCACGGGGGCCGACCGGCTCCGGCTCGATCACGTACCGGCGACGGCGGACGTCAAGATCGGCGACCGTGTGGTCACGTCTGGCATCGAAGGCATCTACCCGAAGGGGTTTGCCATTGGTCAGATAGAATCATTTGAGCGACGGGCCGGCGAGTTCACCGCGGTGATGGTCCGCCCGGCGGTCGAATTCTCCAATCTCGAGGCGGTCCTCGTGGTGACGAGTCCGCCGCAGACGGACATCGGTTCGCGGACGCAGAAGGCAGGGGTGGCTGCCCCGAAGGCCGATGTGACCACGCCGGTCTCGGAAACGGCTGCGCCCGCGCCGGCACCGGCCAGAGCTCCGACGCCGGCACCGCCGCGTGCGCCGGTCGCGCCGACGCAGGCACAGCCGGCCGCGCCGGCCCCGCGGCCGGATGCGGCCACACGAAAGCCGCAGCCGCCGCCGCGCAGACGGCAGACTCGCGGCAATGTGCAGAAGCCGGCGGCGCCGCAGTCGCAGTCGCAGGTGACGGCTCCGGAACCGGGACCCACGACCCCGGCGCCAGATAACTCGGCGCCGCCCTCGTCTGCGCCCGGGGTTCCGTGAGAGCGGCGGGTGTACTGATTTCGATCGCGTTGGCGCTGGCATTACAGACCACGCTGGCGCGTTTCGTCGTAGGGGGCACGGCGCCGATCGACCTCGTACTGGTCGCGGTGGTTTACATTGCGCTCACCAGTGGACCGGTGAGCGGAATGCTTGCCGGCAGCGTGGCAGGATTGATCCAGGACTCGTTGTCGACCGGCGTGGTCGGCATCGGCGGCCTGGCGAAGGCGACCGTCGGGTTTGTTGTCGGCGTGCTCGGCCAGCAGTTCATCGTGACCGCCGCCCTGCCGCGGCTGGTGATGTTCGTCGGCGCGTCGGTCGGGTATCAGTTGGTGTTCATGGGGATCTACACGCTGCTGCAGCAGCGCAGTTTCCCCTCACCATGGAAGGCGATGGCGACGCAGGCGCTCGGCAACGCGGTCGTCGGCATGATTGTGTTCACGATTGTCGAGGCGTTCCCCGGAGTGATGGAACGCCGGAGAGC
>DASRJR010000305.1:0-6630 GCA_035649395.1 Vicinamibacterales bacterium | reverse complement strand
TTCCATTTCTCGGGGATCTCGATGCGATATACCCCACCGTCGTAGCGACCGAAATGCGCCGTGGCGCCTGCCAGTGCCGCAAACGAAGGGTCGTCAGCCTCCCACGCGCGGTCCGCACATGGCACCGGGTTGAGACCTGGCTGACCGATTGCGGCTCGCGCTCGATCGGCCCCGACAATCGCAACGGCACACGCAACGACGGTTGCTCCGAGCGACGACAGCACAGTGCGCATGGGGTTCCTTGTCCGTCCGGCTAAAGCCGGACCCTACACTCGTCCGGCTAAAGCCGGACACTACGTACCTGCGAGCGCATCGAGTTTGAGGACGGTGTTCCAGTTGCGCGCCGTGCCGCGGGTGCCGAGCATCTTCTCGATCATCGCGCTGGTCAGGCGCGATCGGCCGACGCCGTCGGGATAGACGACGTACAGGCAACGGCCTTTCGCACGAACGACCTCGCGTCCCTTGATGGCGTTCTGCAGCGCCACGACCTTGGCTGCATCCGCGTCGCCCTTCAGCACGACGGCGAGGAGGTGGCCGGGATCGGCCTTGGCCTCTTTGGGAAACGGATTGCCCTCGATGATCGCGCGCCATTCCTTCGCGGTGCGGACGAAGAAATCGGTTTGGACCCCGAGGCGCTTGGCCGCCGCTTTTTCGAGCTGTCGCTCCAACTGGTCGGGCGACGCGTCGCTGCGGAACACGACATTGCCGCTCTGGAGCAGCGTCTGCGCGTCGGCGAGACCGAGCGCCGTCATCAACGCGCGCAGCTCGGTCATGCTCACCCGATTGAGACCGGCGAGATTGATCGCGCGAAGCAGTCCAATGTGCGAGGCCATCGCGACGCGTCGCGCATTGTCACACAATTGTCCGGCTTTCCGCCTGGTCGGACGTTCTTGTCGATTCTCGCGTCACCGCACTGCAAATTGTCTCGGGGTTTTGCCGGGTCGAGCGGCACATCGCTTGCTGGCTCGGCCGTGTGCACACACACGAACTGCAGCTCGCCATCGAGGAACTTCACGCCGAACACGAGTGGAATGCTCGCGGCGAGGTGGCGACCTACATCCCTGAATTGAGCAACGCCAATCCGGGCGACTTCGGCATCTCCCTCACTACCGCTGACGGCGCCCAGTTCCACACCGGCGACTTCGACGTTCCGTTCACGATTCAATCGATCTCCAAGCCGTTCACCTTCGGCCTCGCGCTCGAGGAGTTCGGCGAGGGGGAGGTCATCTCCCGCGTGAGCGTCGAGCCGAGCGGCGATGCCTTCAACTCGATCGAGTTGCAGACCGGCACCAACCGGCCGCACAACCCGATGGTCAACGCCGGCGCCATTACGGTGACCGCGCTGCTGCACGCGCGCTACGGCGAGCGCACGTTCGACGTGATTCTCGATCGCCTCAGTGCCGCCGCCGGGCGGCGATTGTCGATCGACGAGCAGGTGTATGAGTCGGAGCGGCGAACCGGTCACCGCAATCGGGCTATCGCCCATCTGTTGTTGAATTTCGGCCTGGTCAGCTGCGAGGCGGAGCACGCGCTCGACGTCTACTTCCGCCAGTGCGCGATCGTCGTCACGACGCGCGACCTGGCGATGATCGGCGCCACCCTCGCGAACATGGGCCGTAATCCGCTGACGAAGTCGATGGTGTTCGACGTCCTCAACGTCAAACACGTGCTCTCGATCATGTTCACCTGCGGGATGTACGACTACTCGGGGGAGTGGGCCTACCGCGTCGGCGTGCCCGCCAAGAGCGGCGTCAGCGGCGGCGTGATCGCGATCGTCAATCGTCAGCTGGCCATTGCCACCTACTCACCACGCCTCGACGCCCGTGGCAACAGCTGCCGCGGCATTCAGGTGTGTGCCGGCCTCGCGGCGAGATTCGGCCTCCACGCCTTCGATTGCTTGAACGTCGGATCGAGTTTTCTGCAATCGGTGCTCTGACGCGCCTTGGGGTCAGAGCTGGGGTCAGGCCAGGGGTCTGACCCCGGGTCTGACCCCTGGATACCCCCACCTACGCGATCGCCGCGAGGACTCGTCGGACGAATTCGCGATGGTCCCACGCATCGGCGTGACGCGTGAGGCCGAGGCGCACGATCACCAGACGCCGCGATGGAATGATCGTCACGAACTGGCCCTCGTGTCCGATCGCGTGAAACGTATCCGGCGGGAAGTCGAAGTTCGCTGAGGGTTGTGCGTAGTTCGCCGCAACTTTGAGCCAGAAGTGGGCGCCGTACTGCCGATCCGGCGCCGCCGGCGCCGGCGTCCTGCTGTACGTGACCCAGCCTTCGGGCAGCACGCGCTCCCCGTTCCAAATGCCGTCGTTCAAGTACAAGAGACCGAACCGCGCCCAGTCGCGCGCTGTCGCGTACACGAACGACGAGCCGATGAAGTTCCCGGTCGCGTCGGTCTCCATCACCACGCTGCGCATGCCGATGCGATCGAACAGCGCTCGACGCGGCAGCCTCGAGTACTCGCTCTCGCCGACGATGCGACGGATCGCCGCCATCAGCAGATTCGTCGTCGCGCTCGAGTAGCGCCAGCGCGTGCCAGGCGCTGCGCTCAGCGAGGCGGTCGCCGCATACGCCGGCACGTCGGGTGCGCGCAGCAGCATGTAGAGGACGCCGCCGCGCGGATTGATGGAATCCTCGTCGAAGTCCAACCCGGTCGACATCTGCAACATCTCGCTGAGCGTGATCGACTGACGTGGATCGCCGGCCGGCCAGATCTGTCTCCCGAGCGGCGAATCGAGCGTCAGGCGCCCTTCCTTCACGAGCACGCCGGCAAGCGCGTTGACGACGCTCTTCGCCATGGACCATCCCAGCAGCGGCGTGTCCTCGTCGAAGCCGTCGGCATAGCGTTGCGCGATCAGTTGTCCCTCACGCGCGATCACCACCGCGCGCGTGCGACGCATCCGCATCGGGTCGGGCTCCGCGAACGCCCAATCGAGCGCACCGTTGAGGGCGGCCTCATTCGATTCGTGCGCCGGCTCCGACCGAACATCCTTGTTTGTCAGTCTCGCCACCGCGAGCCCGCCCGACGTCGCGGCGCGGTCTTCGACCACACATCCGAGTTCGCCACGGTGGACGGCCGTTCTCGATGCCATGCCAAACAAATGCGCGCGCACGCGCCGTGCATTGGCGTCGACCTCCGTCGTCAGAACTCGCAGCGGCGCGAGGTCATCGGCCCCCAGATCGGTTGACAGTACGGACTCGGACGTTCTTCCCGACACGAACAGCCCCGAGCACAACATGTGCGCGGAGTAGGCAGTACCGACGACGACGAACTGGAATGTGTAGAAGCCGACGACGATCGCAACGGCCAGCGCGGCGCCAGCCAACACGCGCCGGACAGTCCTGCGGATCGTCACGCGACGACCCGCTGGGCGAAGACCGTGGTGGTCACAAACGAGGCGCGACTGCCGCCTGCGCCTCCGGCGACGAGATGACTGGAACGACTTCGAAGTCCACCAGGTCGCGCCAGCGCTCGAGCCACTCATCGAGGCGGGGCCGATCGGGCGACTGCATGACCTGATAGCAGGTCGTCAGATCGGGTGTGACCCAGCTGTTGACATAGGTCACCTCCGCGGGAGCCATGCGCCCCTGCTCGCGGAACCGACGGTACACGGGAACGGGATCGCCGCCCTTGAAACGCTCGATGATCATGAACAGCATGGGCACGCTGGCCTCTGACCGCTCTAGAGTGTGGCCGCCTTTCGTGCGACGAAGACCAGCTCGCCAGGATAGGTCGAGCCGTACTCGCTCTTGTCGTAACCCGCGTAGAGGTGCTCGACGGCAAAACCCGCCCGCGCAAGCAGGTGTTCTACTTCGAACCGGAAGAGATATCGCATGCCGAACGCGTGGACCAGGCGCTCGGTGGTGCCATCCGGACGTGTCACGTAGTACACCAGCTCGACGTCGTTCACCTGCGCGAACCGGTCGGCCTTGACGATCTTGAAGCATCGAACGACGCGTCGGCCGTCGGGGGTGCTGAACTCGGCTTCGTGGCCCATCTCTTCGTTGAGCGGCGTCGACGCGAGCGAATCGAGCGATGGGTTGAACACGTCGAAGACGAACCGACCTCCGTCGGCGAGATGCCGATGCACGCTGGCGAGGCACGCCAGCTGGTCGTCCACGGTGAGCAGATGCTGGAACGGGCGGAAGGGAATGGTGATCAACGCGAACAGGCGACCGAGATCGAACGCGCGCATGTCGCCGTGTACCAGCGTCACGTGCTGCTGAACCGCGGCGGGCTCTTCGCGCACGCGTCCGGTGCAGACATCGAGCATCTGCGATGACGCATCCAGGCCGACGATGTCGATACCGGCACGCGCCGTCGGAATGAGCACACGACCCGTGCCGCATCCGAGCTCCAGCACAGGACCGCCGGACGCTGACGCCGCGTCGAGGAAGAACGCGACATCCTTCCGATCGCGGTAGACCGTCACGTGATCGTAGAGATCGGCGACGCCGCCGTACTCGTCGAGGGGCTGCTTCACGCGCGCGCCATCGAACGGTCGAGCAACGCGGCCAGCTTCTCGCCGCGGATCGTCTCCAGGTCTTCCCTCGCCTTCAGCACGACGCCGAGCGTGTCGCTGACGACGTCGGGATCGAGCGATTGCCGATCGAGCGCGACCAGGGCCGTGACCCAGTCGATCGTTTCCGAGACACCCGGCACCTTGTACAACTCCTCGCGCCGCAGCGACTGGACCAGGGTGGTGAGTTGAGAGGCCAGACGGGCCGAGGCCTGCGGAACGCGCGCCCGCACGATCGCCAGCTCCTTCTCGAACGTCGGATAGGCGATCCACTGATAGAGGCAGCGCCGTTTGAGCGCATCGTGCACCTCGCGGGTCCGGTTCGATGTCAGGATCACGAGTGGCGGCTCCTTCGCGCGAATCGTGCCGAGCTCGGGGATCGTCACCTGAAATTCGGCGAGGAGCTCCAACAGATAGCCTTCGAACTCTTCGTCGGCGCGATCGATCTCGTCGATGAGGAGCACCACGGGGCGCGGGCGCGTCGGATCGATCGCTTGCAGCAGCGGGCGCTTGATCAGGAACGCCTCGCTGTAGAGCGCGCGCTGCGCTTCGTCGTGGCCGAGTTTCCCGGTTGCGTCAAGGATGCGCAGCTCGAGGAGCTGGCGAGCGTAGTCCCATTCGTACACCGCGTGACTCAGATCGAGCCCTTCGTAGCACTGCAGCCGGATGAGATCTGCCGCGAACGCAGTGGCCGCGGCCGCGGCCAGCGACGTCTTCCCGACGCCCGCTTCGCCCTCGAGAAACAACGGGCGGCGCAACCGAAGCGCCAGGAACAGTGACACCGCCAGCCCCTGGTCCGCGACGTACTGCTGCGCCGAAAGCCGCTGCTGGAGGTCGGAAATGGATGTCGGAAGGATGGTGTGCCCTCGCCTCGCAAATGGTACTCCGCTTTCGGATGCAAGGTTTTCGCGCGGCGCCGTTCTATGGGCAGGAGGACGTTTCCCATGAACGCACGTTTCTGGCTTGCCGCACCGGTCGTCGGGCTGGTGGCCGCGACCGCCGCCCCTTCGCTCGCTCCGGCCACGACCGTCGCCGCCGCGCAGGCCGCTGCGCAAAACAACACCTCGACCCTCGACGACCAGACCGAGCTGTCGCTGACCGTCTACAACTCCGACCTGGCGCTCGTGCGCGACGTGCGGTCGATCCAGCTGCCCCGGGGGACGTTCGAACTCCACTTCATG
The DNA here is from genome assembly GCA_035649395.1 of Vicinamibacterales bacterium. GTDB lineage: Bacteria > Acidobacteriota > Vicinamibacteria > Vicinamibacterales > UBA2999 > Gp6-AA40. Next base: position 923 of record DASRJR010000305.1, on the reverse strand, counting down.
GACATCGCCGCGACCGTGAATCCGGCGACCGTCCATTTCCGATCGCTCAGCGAGCCGTCGCGCGTCAGCGTGTTGGAACAGAACTACGAGTACGACCTGCTCGAGCCCGACAAGCTGCTGCGCAAGTACATCGGCCGCGACGTCACACTGGTCCGGATGGTGGAAGACGACGGCGACACGAAACAGGAGGAGGTCAAGGCACGGCTCCTCAGCTACAACAACGCACCGGTCTGGCAGATCGGCAACGAGATCGTCACCGGCCTGCACGCCGATCACATCCGGTTCCCGGAGCTCCCCGGCAATCTCTACTCACGACCGACGCTGATCTGGTCGCTGCAGAACGACGGCACCGCGCGGCACCGCGTCGAGGCCGCCTACCTGGCGAACAAGCTGTCGTGGAATGCCGATTACGTGCTCACCGTCGCGCGTGACGACAAGTCGGCCGACGTCGACGGCTGGGTCACGCTGACGAACGGCAGCGGCACGGCGTTCCGCAACGCCAAGCTGCAGCTCGTGGCAGGCGAGTTGAATCGCGTGCGTCAGATGGAGGGTCGGATGGAACTGGACGCGCGCGCCGACTTCGCCAAGGCCGCGTCGGCGCCACCGATGGCGCAGGAAGCGTTCTCCGACTATCACCTCTACACGCTGGAGCGGAAGACGACCGTCAACAACAACGAGACGAAGCAGGTCAGCATGCTCGACGCGACCGGCTTCCCGGTCCGCAAACGCTACGTCGTGGACGGCCAGGCGTTCTATTACCGCAACGCGCAGCATCCGGGGTCGCCGATCAAGGACGTGGTGCAGGTCTACTATCAGTTCAAGAACGAGGCGAGCGCCGGGCTCGGCATGCCGATGCCGGCCGGCACCGTGCGCGTCTATCAATCCGACTCGAAGGGCGGCACGCAGTTCGTCGGCGAAGATCG
>DASRJR010000304.1:0-3806 GCA_035649395.1 Vicinamibacterales bacterium | reverse complement strand
CGAGCGCGATCGAATCGGCCCGACCGCATGGCAGAAGCTGATGGCGCACGCGCGCGCTCAGTACGAACAGCCCGCCATACGCGGCGTCGACATGCAGCCACAACCGGTGCGCCTGACAGAGTTGCGCCAGCTCGTCGATCGGATCGATGGCGCCCGTCGTGACCGTCCCGGCACTGGCGACCACACAGAACGGTGTGTCACCACGTCGGCGGTCTTCGTCTATGGCGCTCGAGAGCTGGTCGATGCGCAGCTGACACGCCGCGTCGGTTGGAATCCGACGCACGTGGTCGGTGCCGAGCCCGAGGATCGCGGCGCACTTCTCGACGCACTGATGCGCCTCGGCCGAGGCGTACGCCACGAGCGTCGAACGTCGACGTTGAAGTCCGCTCTCTCGAAATCGAGATGCGTGCGCGTGCAGCGCCGTCGACAAGGCGATCAGAGTCGCCATCGAGCCGCCGCTGGTGAGGAGCCCGCCTGCCGTGTCCGGATACTCGAATTGCGCGGCCAGCCACGAGATCACGTTCTGTTCGATGGCGTTCGCCGCCGGCGATAACTGCCAGAAGTTGCAGTTCTGATTCAGGGCGGAGGCGATTGCGTCAGCGAATGGCGCGATGCCGTTCGACGGTCCCAGGACGTATGCCAGGAAACGAGGGTGCGCCGTGTTGGTCGAGTTGGGAATGACGCTCGACCGGATCTCGGAGAAGAGCCGATCGATCCCGATCCCCTCGCTCGAAAACGGCATCTCACGAAGCCGCGCGAGCTCTGATCGGTCGAGCACCGAGGCGATCGGGCGCTCCCGTATCGTTCGCTCGAGCTCTTGCAGCAGACCGGTGAGCCGCGATCCAGCTTCGAGGATCTGCGCCTCGTCAAGATTCACGGACCGCATGTGGGACGAGGCTAACGCCGAGTCGCAGACGCGTCTTGTATGTTCTTGCGACCTCAGGTTCCTCTGTGCTGAATCGCCTTCGTCAGCGTCCCCGGTGGCACTCCGTAGACACGCCGGAAACATCGCGTGAAGTGGCTTTGGTCGAAGAAGCCGACTGACGCAGCGGCGTCGGCCACCGACTTTCCGGCGCGGAGCAGGCCGACGGCGCGAGTGATTCGAAGCTGGTTGCGCCATGCGTGCGGAGGAATGCCGGTGGCTTTCGTGAACAGCCTGGCGGCGTGAAACGGCGACAATCCTACCGATGCGGCGAGCTCGGTCAACGTGATCGGGCGGTTCAGCTCCTGGCTCAACACCACTTGCATCGTCCGGACGCGCTTCTGATCGCGAGACTCCGGGGCCGGATCCACGCCGCTGCGCGCGTATCGCTGCAACAGCAACGCGAACGCGGAGTGCAGCGCGATCTCGGCCTCCAGCGGATCAGCGCCCCGTTCGAGCTTCGTGTGAGCGGATACGAGCCGCCCGGCGACGAGTGGATCGAAAATCGTCGCGTCGGGGAACGAGGGCGCCGGCACGAGCCGGCCGGCAATGGCCGAGGCAAGGCCGCTCATCCACGACGTCGATGGATAGAACGCGCGGTAGACCCAGCCATCTCGGGTGGCGCGCTCGCCGGTGTGCACTTCGCCTGGATTGATTGCGGCGATCGTCCCCGGGGTCGCCGTATGGTGTCCACCGCGGTACCAGTAGCCTTGCGCGCCCGCCTGAATGACGGGGATCACGTAGGTCTCGTGCCAATGTCGCGAAAACCGCTGCTCCCGAAACGTCGCCGTCAGCAGTTCTCCTCCGGGCAGGAGGTCTGACGTCCAGTATCTGGCGGATTCGCGACGCTCCGCGCGCACCCAGGCATGCTAGCGCTTACTCGACTCGGCCTCGACATAGAATCTCTGCGAGCGCCTATGACTAGACGGCTTTCACTGATTCTGCTGGGGTTGCTGGTCGTCTCACACCCTGCCGCCGCACAGCGGCGCGCGATCACACACGAAGACGTCTTCACGATGACGCGAACGGGCGAGCCACGTCCGAGCCCCGACGGCAAGTGGGTCGTCTTCTCGCTGCTCGAACCGAGCTACGACCCAGCCAGGACCGTGAGCGATCTGTGGATCGTGCCGACCGATGGCAGTGCGGCGCCGCGCCGGTTGACCTCGACCCGTGGCGGCGAGTCGGCCGTCGCGTGGTCGCCCGATTCCAAGCGCATCGCGTTCAGCGCGCGGCGCGAGGGCGACGCGGTCGAACAGATCTACCTGCTTTCGCTGGAGGGCGGCGACGCACAGCGGGTCACGACACTCGCAACCGGCGGCGTCAATCCAAGGTGGCGCCCTGACGGCAAGGCGCTCCTCTTCGAGAGCATGCTGAAAGCGGAACGGCAGACGCCGGAGAAATCGACCGCGCGAGTGTTCGACACGCTGCCGATTCGATTCTGGAACGTCTGGAACGACGGTTCGAAGCCACACGTGTTCGTGCAATCGCTCGACGGCGGCGCCGCCGTCGACTGGCTGGCCGGCACGAAGCTGGCGGCGTCCGCCGGGTTCGACGCGCCCTACGTCGGCTCGGGCGCCGATCGCTCGCTCCAGGCGCAATGGTCACCCGACGGCCAGGAGATCGTGTTCGTGGCGGTCGTGAATCGGTCGACGATGATGACCGAGGAAACGGAAGCTCATCTCTTCAGGATCAAGAAGGCCGGCGAAGAGCCTGTGCAGATGACCAGCAAGGGTGCGAGCTTCGAGAAGCCGCGCTTTTCGCCCGACGGCAAGACGCTCGCCGTCGAGCAGACGCGGACCGCGACGGGGACGAATCTCTATAGCCTGACGCGCCTCGCCAAGTTCGACTGGCCATCCGGTACGATGACGATGGTCGCGCCCGACTTCGACCGCAGCGTGGGCGACTACGCGTTCACGCCCGACAGTGCGGCGATCGTCTTTGCCGCCGAGGATAGCGGGTTCACGCAATTGTTCCGCGTGCCCACCAGCGGCGGTCCGCCGAAGCGGCTCGTCGAGATACAAGCGGGCAACTATTCGTCCCCTTCCTACGCCGGGCAGACGCTCATCGCGACCTACGGCTCGAGCACGCAGCCGAACGAGGTCGCCCGCGTCGATCCCGCGCGCGGCACGCACACCCTGCTGTCGTCGTTCAATCGCGATCGGCTGGCGCAGCTCGACCTGCCCGCGCCGGAGCACTTCTGGTTCACGGCCAAGAACGGCAAGCGCATTCACAGCATCGTCTTCTTTCCGCCGCAGCTCGATCGATCGAAGAAGTACCCGCTGATCGTGAATCCGCACGGCGGCCCGAACTCGATGTCGAGCGACGCGTTCTCGCTGCGGTGGAACTACCACCTGCTCACCGCACCGGGCTACGTGCTGATCGCCACCAACTACACCGGCTCCACGGGCTTTGGCGAGAAGTTCGCCAACGACATCGAACGCGACGTGCTGCGCGGTCCGGCTCAGGAGATTCTCGAAGCCGCCGACGAGGCGATTCGCCGCTATCCGTTCATCGATCGCACCCGTCAGGCGGCGATCGGGGCGAGCTATGGCGGCTATCTGATGAACTGGTTCAACGGACACACCAACCAGTTCCGTGCGCTCGTGATTCATGCCGGCGCGTCGAACAACGAATCACAGTACGGTGTCAACGACGGCGGCCTCGGCCGCGAGCTGCGGATGGGCGCACCGGTCTGGGAGAGCGGGAAGGGACAGTGGATGGATCAGAGCCCGTTCCGCTACGCCGCCAACTGGAAGACGCCGTCGCTGATCACGCAAGGCGAGATCGACTTCCGCGTCCCGCTCAACGAGAGCATCACCACGTTCAAGATCCTGCAGCGGCAGAAGGTGCCGTCGCGTCTCGTGACGTTCCCCGATGAGGGGCA
>DASRJR010000303.1:0-5740 GCA_035649395.1 Vicinamibacterales bacterium | reverse complement strand
AACGCCGCCGAATCCCGCAGGCAACACGTACGGATAGGTGAACGTGTAACCCATCGTCTGTCGCCACTGGACGCGCTGCAGCGCCTGCCGGCTGATGCCGGCGCGCTTGCCGCACAGCGGTGAGTGGCGGCACGGCGGCGTCTCAATAACGGCTGATGCCGGCGGGGCGTTGGTCGAAGGGCCGGGTGCGCTGCCGCGCGCCGGAACGGTGACGTGGCCGCTGGCGTCGACGATCGTTCGACCGGTCGGATCGGGAAACGATCCCTGGAGAAACCACGCCGGTGAGCCGTCAACGGCTGGTCCCTGTGTTGGGAACTGTGTTTGCGAACGCGTCGGCGCGCTGCTCAGGATCATCCCGAACGTGACGACAACGCCTGCAGCGACGTGCCAGTGCTTCATGTCTCCTCCCGACTTGGGAAGAATTCCACTAGTCGAAACGCAACGCCACGATCGGATCGACACGCGAAGCCTTGCGCGCCGGAACGACACAGGCCACCAATGCCACCACCGCGAGGATGACTGCGACGCCGGCGTAGGTCGCTGGATCGCGAACTTCGACACCGTAAACCAGGCTCGATAGCACACGGCTGACCACCAGCGCAGCGACGACACCCGAGACGACGCCAACCGCGCCGACGATCATGCCCTCCCGGACGACCATCCGCAGCACCTGCGCTCGCGGCGCGCCCAGCGCCATTCGCACGCCGATCTCTCGTGTGCGCTGGTTGACCGAGTACGCCAGCACGCCGTAGATGCCGATGGTGGCGATGAGTATCGCAGTCACGGCAAAGACCACCAGCAGGACCGCATTGAGCCGCGGCTGTGCGGCGCTGTTCGCCAACCACTCGTCCATCGTCCGGACCGTCGAGACCGGAAGCGCAGGATCGAGTTGATGGACCTTCTCGCGGACGGCTGACAGCACCGATGCGGGCGCGCCTTCGGTCCGCACGACGACGTCCATTCGCGCTGAGAGCGCAAAGCTTGGGTAGTAGATCGCCGGCGACTCCGTGGTGAGCGTGCTGTGCCGGACGTCTCCGACAACGCCGACCACCGTGTACTGCCTCTTGAGATCGCCTTGGCGATGCAGCGTGCGGCCGATCGGATCGGTATCCCCCCAGAAACGCTGAGCGGTCGCTCGGCTCACGATGACAGTCAACGGGGCCGTCGATGCGGTGTCGGCGTCGGTGAACTCGCGCCCGCGCTGCAGCGGAATCCCCATGGCACTGAAATAGCCCGGGCTGACGATGCGCCAATCCGTCGGTATGGCGGTATCGGGTGGCAGCGGCGATGCTCCTGTCGTGACGATCGGTGTCGTGGTGTAGGCCCCATTGCCAAATGGGATCCCGCTCGACGCTGCCGCGGCCCGGACACCCGGAATCACACGCAGCGACTCGAGCAGATTGCGGTAGAACGCGGCGCGCTGGTCGGCCGCATACCCGCCGTCCGGCAGTGCGAGCTGAAACGTCAACAGACGATCGGCCCGGAATCCCAGATCGACCTGCTGCAGTCGCAGCAGGCTCTGCGCAAGGAGACCCGCGCCGATCAGCAGCACGGTCGCCAGGGCGAGCTCGGCAGCCGCGAGCCCATTGCGCAGCCGCGGGCCGACGCCGCTCGATGCGCGGGTCGCTTGCATCAGCACCTCGTTGAGATCGGTCTTTGCCGCGTGCCACGCTGGCGCGCTGCCGAACAGCAGCCCGGTGACGATCGTCAACCCCAGGGCGAACAGGAGCACACTCGAGTCAGCGCTGACTTCGGTTGGCAGCAGGTTCGGCGGCAGCAGTGCGTTGATCGCGCCGATGCCCCAGACAGCGGTGGTTGCGCCGATGGCGCCGCCGATCGCCGACAGCACGAGGCTCTCGATCAGCAATTGCGCGAGGAGCCGGGCGCGGCTCGCGCCGATCGCCGTCCGGACAGCAATCTCTTTCTGTCGCGACGCCGCGCGTGCCAGCAGCAGGTTCGCCACGTTTGCCGACGCGATCAGCAGCACGCATGCGACAGCGGCCAGCAGTACGACCAGCGCGGTGCGAAGCTGCGGGGTGATGAACAGACTGTCGAGCGTGACCAACCGGACGCCCCAGTCCTTCACGTCGGGATACTGCTGGCTGACGCGGGCGGCGACGACGTCCATCTCGGCTTGCGCCTGTTCGAGCGTGATATCCGGGCGCAGGCGCCCGACGGCCAGGATCACATGATTCAGCCGGATCTCTTTCTCCGGATCGATCGTCAGTGGAATCCAGATGTCGGCGTTCGACAACGGGACGAGCGACGCCGGCGCCACGCCGACAACGGTCGTGGCAACGCCACTCAGATTCAGCGTGCGGCCGACGATCGATGGATCGCCCCCGAAACGCCGCCTCCACATCGCCTCGCCAATCATCGCGACCTTCGCGGCACCGGGACGGTCCTCGCCATCACGGAACGACCGGCCGAGAATCGGCGTGATGCCGAGCGTCGGAAACAGCGACGGCGTGAGCGTGCCGCCGGAGAATTGTTCCGGTTCGCCCTGGCCGATGAGGTTGAAGGTGGCGAAGCCGAACGCGCCAAGCTGCGCGAACGTCTTCGACTGCTCCTTCCACGAGAGATAGTTCAGTACCGACGCGGCGAACGTCGGCAGCTTCAGTCGATCGTTGCGCTCGGCCACCCAGACCAGCCGGTCTGGCTGCGCGTATGGCAGCGGCCGCAGCAGCGCTGCGTTGACCACACTGAAGATGGCAGTGTTGGCGCCAATCGCGAGCGCGACCGTGAGCACGATCGCGAGCGTCACGAGGGGCGATTTCCGCAGCACGCGTGCGGCATATCGAAGATCGGTGAGCAGCATGCCGGTGTCTCCGGCGTCATGATACTCGGCGCGATCACTTCTTCGCGCGATTCCTGGCCTCCTCGACGTCACGGCGGAACCGTTCCACGACACCCTCCGCATCCGGCGTCGTCAGCGCAGCCGCGGCCGCGAGGCCGTTCTCGGTCGTGATGCCGACCCACAACGGGGGAGCTGTGCCCGGGCCGCCCGTTGGAAAGACGGCCAGCGTATCTCTGAGCCTGACGTTCCCATCGCTCATGAAGCTCGGCTCGAGGGTCTGTTCTTCGAGCACCAGCACGAGATCCGCCTGATCCGGATCGTCGACCAGACTGAACGCGCCCCACTCCGAGAGGACCTTCTCCACTTCAGCCTTGGCTTTCTTCGGTCCCACCCGTCCACGGCGATACGTCAATCTCGCCGTCGATTTGTCCTCCCGCACGATGAGCGGCAGCGACGACGCCAGCACCGCAACGGTCCTGGCAGACAGCACTCGTTCCCGCCCCTTCGAGTCGAGCTTCTGTTCTTTTGTCGGCAGCTTGTAGCCCGTAAGCGACGCCGCCTCCTGTGCATGGGTGCCAACGATCACCAACGCGAGCAAGGTCGTGAGGCACGAGGTGAACCGGACGGTGTGCGCGATTCGGTTTCGTGACACGGTGAGCTCCTTGTGTGCGAGGTGTCAGTGGCTGAACACCCTCGATCACACAAGGTGCAGGATCGACCTGGAGCGGCTCAGTTCATGGGCGAAGCGATGCCGTCGTCCTCATTGAAGACGCGGGCTTGGTGGCTCCGCAGGGGCGGCGTCAATGCGACGATGCTCCATGGTGCTGTCGTGGCTGTCGCAGAACGTTTCTATCAGGCTCGTGTCAGGCAGCAGCTGCAGCGGTACCTTTACCGTCCAGGGCTTCAGGAAGGCTTTTGGATCGACAATCGTGATGGTCAGTTCCATGTGGCCGAAATCGAGGCGGCGGAAGCGCTCGATGACGCGCAGCGCGTCGCTGTGGGGTCGGGCCTTGCGCGTATCGAGCCACCCGCGGTCGCGAAAGCCGGTCGTTTCGACGAGGAAGGTGTCTTCTTCCCATCGGCCGACAGAGTAGCCAAGCCACGTTGGCTCGCTCACCGCAGGCAGCGTACGTCCGTCGGTGTACACCTCGCGAAACGTCATGTTGGCGATCGTCTCGTAGAGGAACGCCGTCACTCGCGGAGTCTGCAGGATGCGGAACGGCCCGCCACCGAAATAGATGCGCGGCGTTCCCGGGGGCAGACAATAGCCGTAGGGATCGTCGATGTGGTTCCGCGCTTCGCGTTGTTGTTGAATCGCTGACGCCCACGGCGTCATCTGAACATCTTCCGGCTTCAGGTCCTTCGCCAGATCGAAGAACAGGCTCCTGATAAAGCACTCATCGCGCCCATAGATCCCGCATTCGGTCGCCCAGATTCCTGAGAGGTCAGGCCGCCCCTCTGCCGTTCGAGGCGCAGGCGCCGAGAGATTCGGCTGGCCGCCGGCAAGGCGGGGAACACCCGGATCTACATGTTTGATCCACTGCGCGTGCAGCGCGGGCTCGGCAACGGCACAGAAGATGATCGCGGCGACGGCAACGCCTCTCGACATGGCAGCTCCGGCTGGGTGACGTGGAGGTCACACTGTAATTCAGAATTCAGAATGCAGAATTCAGACAGTGTACGACTCGCAGCGGTGGGGTGAAATGCGCCACAATCTCCAACGTTCGTCGATGAGCGGGTCGTGTCCGCATTCTGAATTCTGAGTTCTGCATTGATTACAAGCCCATCGCGCGAGTCGCTTTCGGGTCTCGATGCCTGGCGGCTCGCCGAACTTCCTGAACCGCCACGACCTCGAGGCCTTCAATGGCTTCGCACCGTCGGCCCCGGCATCATCGCACTTGGGGCCTCGATCGGGAGCGGCGAGTTCCTGCTCGGGCCGGCTGCCTTCGTACAGCACGGACTGTCGCTGTTCTGGGTCGTGCTCGTCGCGATCGCGCTGCAGACGGTTTTCAACACCGAGGTGATGCGCTACACCCTGGCGACCGGCGAGCCGGTGTTCGCCGGATTCATGCGGACGCGTCCCTCGTCGACGCTGTGGGCGTGGGTCTACTCGGGACTGTATTGCCTGCAGGTCGGTTGGCCGGCGTGGGCGGCGACGGCAGCTGGCGCGATCTTCTTTCTCTTTGTGCAGCGTCTTGCCGGCGCGCCAGACGCGGGGCTGATCTACGCGATCGGCATCGTCACGCTCCTGCTGGTCGTCGTGATCCTCAGTCTCGGCCGACGCATCGAGCACACGCTCGAGGTGCTCAACTGGATCATCGTCACGACGACGATCGGGACGTTTCTCGTGTTCGCGCTCGTGTTCGTGCCTGCGCGCGTGTGGGCGTCGGCAGTGGTTGGTGTCGGCGGCTTCGACCTGCCGAACGGACGATTCGATTTCTTCCCGGCCGGCGCCGATCTCGTATTGCTCGGGGCGCTCGTCGCGTACTCAGGATCGGGAGGTGTGACGAACCTGGTGCTGTCGAACTGGGCGCGCGATCGCGGCTATGGCATGGGCGAGCGCGCCGGCTACATCGCGGCCGCAGCGGGCCCGAAGGTGCACCTCGCTCACACTGGCTTTACGTTCGCGGCAACCGCGGAAGCGATGGAGCGATGGCGCGGCTGGTGGCGCGTCGTCGCCGTCGATCAATGGGCCGTGTTCTTCGCAGGCGCGATTCTCGGAATGGTGCTGCCCGCCCTGCTGTATGTGACGTTCTTACCGCGCGGCACCGACATTCAAGGGCTCGGGATCAGCGCTGCGCTCGCGTCGGCGGTCGCGTCGCGAGCCGGTGCCACTGCCGGTGTCGTGATCGCGTTCCTCGGCGCGTGGATCCTCTTCAAGACTCAACTCGACAACTTGGAGGGGATGGTGCGCGCGATCACCGACATCCTGTGGAGCGGCAG
>DASRJR010000302.1:0-22192 GCA_035649395.1 Vicinamibacterales bacterium | reverse complement strand
GACCGCCGAGTGCGATCCGCTCCGCGATCAGGGCGAGGCGTACGCCCGGAAGCTGCAGGCGGCGGGGGTCCCGGTTGTCTTGAAGCGGTACGACGGGATGATCCATCCCTTTGTCAGCCTGAGCGGGATCATCGATGCGGGTCACGTGGCTCTCGACGACGCCGGAGCCGCGGTACGCGCCGCGTTGAGCGCGGCCGGATCGGCAACGGTCTGATAAACGCGGTGCGACGTTCGACCCAGTCCTCAATCACCTTCATTCGATCCTGAAGGCGGCCCTTACCTACGCCTTCGTGGGGCCGCCTTGAGCCGGCCCATTCCCAAATACGCAACCATGAGGTTGCATATAGTCGCGACTCGCGTTATGGTGAATATGCAACCAGGAGGTTGCTCGACTATATGGCTTCAATCATGACTGACCGCATTGACAAGACGATCACTCTCCGAGCGCCGCGCAGCCGCGTGTGGCGCGCTCTGACGGACTCCGAGGCATTCGGCACATGGTTTCGCGCCAAGCTGGAAGATCCCTTCATCGAAGGAGCGACCACGCGTGGCCGGATCACCTATCCGGGTTACGAACATCTGACGTTGGAGATGCAGGTCGAACGCATCGAGCCGGAGCGTCTGTTCTCGTTCCGGTGGCACCCCTACGCCGTCAAGCCAGGCGTTGATTACTCGAGCGAGCCGACGACGCTGGTCGAGTTCCGGCTCGAGGACGCCGGTTCGGACACGACGCTCACGATCGTCGAGTCTGGCTTCGATCGCATCCCGCTGTCACGCCGCGATGAAGCGTTCCGCATGAACGATCAGGGCTGGAGCGAGCAGGCCGGGAACATCGAACGCCATGTCACCACGGCGTAGGGCCACGGCGACTCAGCTGACCGAAGCGGCGCCGGTGTTTGCGGCGCTGGGCGACGCGACGAGATTGAAACTCGTCGCGCGCCTCTGCGCCGACGGTCCTCAATCGATCGCCAGCCTCAGCGAGGATGCCGGTGTCAGCCGCCAGGCCGTGACCAAGCATCTGCACGCGCTGGGAAGTGCCGGGCTGGTGCGCGACGCCTGGCGCGGGCGCGAACGCATCTTCGAGCTGGAGCCGCGCCGGCTGGAGCCCGCCCGCCGCTGCCTCGATCACATCGCCGCCGAATGGGACGACGTACTGCGTCGTCTCCAGGCCTTCGTCGAGGAACCGTAGCCAACCATTCCCCCGGCGCCGCCGTCCAAGGCTCCGAGCGGCTGAAGGTTCAGCCATCCTATATGATTGATTCCTATATATGAATCTGCCAGCCGATGGCCGCACCCTCGACGCGGCGAAGAAGGGCAGCGCCGATCTGATCATCCTGGCGCTGGTCGAGGACGAACCGCTGCATGGGTATGAGATCGCCAGCCGGCTCGAGCGCAGCTGCCAAGGCACGCTCCGGTTCACGCTGGCCTCGCTCTACGCGACGCTCTATCGCCTCGAGGAGCGTGAGTTGGTGCGGAGCCGCTGGGTAGAGCGGGCGGGGCAGCGCCGCCGCCGCTGCTATCGCATCACCGACAAAGGACGGAAAGCGCTGGCGGTACAACGCGAGGACTGGAGCCGTTTCATCGCGGCGCTCACACAGATTGCCGGACTGCGTCCGGCCTGAGGTCCACTCATGACGTCTCCGGACTGGCCACTCGAGATCCGTGCGGCGGCAGCGCGTGTCGGCGTCCACCTCGACGACGCCACCGTCGAGGAGCTCGCTGAGCACCTCGACGACATCTACAGCGCGGCACGTCGCGACGGCTGCAGCGATGAGGAAGCGATCAGCCGCGGCAGAGCGGCGCTCCAGGAATCCACGCTCGAGGTGCTGCGACACGCGCCGTCTCGCAGGCCGGCCGCCCCACATCACATCGCGCCTGACGGTGGCCGCCGCCTCAACATGATGGCCGCGCTGCGCCTCGCCCTGCGTCAGCTGCGACTGCATCGCGGCTTCGCAGCCGTCACGATTCTGGTGCTGGCGCTCGGCGTCGGCGCGACCACGACGGTGTTCACCATCGTCGATTCCGTCCTCGTGCGGCCGCTGCCATATCGGGATCCCGATCGGCTGGTGACCCTCTGGGATACCAGTGCGCGCCGCGGCCGCATGCAGGAGCGGATCTCGCCCGTGAACTTCATGGACTACCGCGCGCTGCCGGTGTTCGAGGGCGCAGCGGCGTGGTGGCGTCCGAGCCTCAATCTCACCGATCCGGGACTCGATCCCCTGCGCGTCAACGCGATCGAAGTCAGCGGCAACTTCTTCGACGTCCTCGGCGTGCGGCCGCAGCTCGGCGACGGCTTCCCCGCTGGCGGGCCCTTCTCGGTCCAACGCGAGCCGCTTGTCGTCATCAGCGATCGGTTGTGGCGCACCCGCTACAACGGCGATCCGGCTGTGGTCGGCAGGCTGCTGCGGTTCAACGAACGGCCGCATCTCGTCGCCGGGGTGATGCCGCCGCGATTCCACTATCCCGATGACATCGATGTCTGGCAGCGTCTCAACTGGGACCTGACACAGCACTCCCGTGCCGCCCATTTCATGGAAGCGGTCGCGCGCGTGCGGGACGACACCACGCTCGAACAGGCCGCGATCGCCGTCGAGACGCTCGCCCGACGCTTGCAGACGGACTTCGCCCAGACGAACCGCGACTGGACGGTGACATTAATCCCACTGCTCGAGGAGCAACTTGGCTACTACCGTCCCGCGCTGCTGGTGCTCGCCGGCGCTGTCGGTCTGCTGCTCATGATCGGCTGCCTCAACATCGCGTCGCTGCTCCTGACGCGCGCGCTCTCGAGAGAACGTGAGATCGCGCTTCGAATCGCAATGGGAGCATCGCCGCGGCAGCTGCTGGTACAACTCCTCGCGGAGAGCCTGGTGTTGTCGTCGTTCGGAGCGGTGCTCGGTGTCGTGGCGTCGGCCGTCGCGCTTCCGGCACTGGTACGCGTTGCACCGTCCGGCATTCCTCGTCTCGACGAAGCGCAACTCGATGTGCGTGCGCTCGCCGTGGCGGTCGCGATCGCGGTCACCACGACCATCGTCTTCGGGCTGGTCCCGGCGGTCGTGTTGGTGGGCCGGAAGATCGCTGCCGACCTGCGGTCGGGCGAGCGGGGCAGCTCCCGTGGTGCTCGGCGCGCGTACTCGGTCATCGTCGTGGGGCAGGTGGCCCTCGCGTGCACGTTGCTCATGAGTTCCGCGCTGCTGATCCGGACCGTCGTGAAGATGGTGACGACGCCGACCGGGATTGACGCCGATGCGGTGGTCACCACCAGCGTGCAGCTGCCCATCCCGAACGTGGTCGCCCGCCTCGCCGTGCAGCAGTCGCGGGCGATTGCCGACACGCACGAACTGCTGCTCGAGCGCATCCGTCAGCAGCCCGGCGTCGTCTCGGCGGGCGCGGCAAGTGTGCTGCCCCTCGAGCTCGACCTGCGTCTACCGCTCGAGATCGACGGCGACGCGACACCCGTGCGCGCTGACGATCGATCGATCGCCCAATACCATGCCGTGTCGGACGGCTACTTCGAGACGATGCGCGCTGCGCTCGCCTCGGGGAGGCCGTTCTCGAAATTCGATACCGCCGACGCGGCGCCGGTCGTGATTGTGAACGAGGCGTTCGTGAGCCGATATCTCGAGGGCCGCCAGCCATTGAGACGTTTCGTCATTACCAACACCCGATACATCGGGGTGGTTGCACAGAATCTAATGGTGAAGGACGGTGATCCACGCCTGCCGACATCGCTGACGCCCGCCCGCTTCGAGATTGTCGGCGTCGTCAAGGACATCAGGAACATGCCGCTCGGACAGCCCGTCGAGCCGGCCGTCTATTTCAGCTCGCAGCAGTTCCCGTTCCGCGAGATGCACCTGGTCATTCGTGCGACGACCACGACTGCTGCTGTTGCCGCCGTCCGGGCGTCGCTCGCGTCCACAGCGCCATCGGTGCCAATGGGCGTGGTGCGCACGTGGGCCGAGCAGATGGCCGAGAAGACCCAGGACGCACGATTGTTGATGACGGTGTTGATCTTTTTCGGGGTCGCCGCGGCGTCGCTGGCGGCGCTCGGTGTCTATGGTCTGTTCTCGTGGTCGGTCGCGCAACGCACGCGCGAGCTCGCGATCCGGTTGACGCTCGGCGCTCGACCGGTCAGTGTCGGCGCCGGTGTCGTCCGGCAGAGTGCCGCCCTCGTGGCGATCGGCTTGGTGGTGGGACTCGGGATCGTGCGCGTGTCGGAGGCCGTGCTGACCCGAGTGCTCATCGACCTCTCGCCACACGATCCGGGCTCCCTCGCAGCGGCCGGGATCCTGCTCGCGGTCGTCGCGATCGGCGCGTGCGTGCCGCCGGCCGTCAGAGCGCTGCGCGTGGATCCCGTCGAGGGCTTGAGAGTGGAGTAATTACCAACGATCCCGACGCGGCCGATCGCCGGAGCGTCCGCCGCCCTTGCGCTCCTGCGGCCGCGCTTCGTTGACCGTCAGCCGGCGGCCTTCGAACTCGCGCTGGTTGAGCGCCTCACATGCGGCCCGCGCCTGTGTTTCGTCCTCCATGTCGACGAAACCGAATCCGCGCGACTGGCCCGTCGCCGGATCGCGAACCAGCCGGACCGACGACACCTGGCCGATCTCCGAGAAGAGCTGCTCGAGTTGCGGCTCTTCAGTACGAAACGAGAGGTTGCCTACATAGATTCTCATCTGCACATTCCCATTCGAAAAGTTGGAGACTGCGGGCTTGATCGCGCTGGGCGTGCACTGACGAGGACTGACGCAGGCAGAACAAACTCGGCGGGATCCAACAGGTACGAATGCAGTATACACAACGGGTGCAAGGGTCCGGCTGAAGCCGGACACTACGACACTACGCGCTATTTGCCGACCATCAGCTGCGGCGCTTTGTTGTTCTCGTTGCAGATGAACTCGATGAGCTCGGCGTCGAACTGCGGGCCGTCGAGCGCGAGACGATGGTGAACGCGGACGGAGAACGGTTTGGTGTACGCCTTCTTGTCGTCGATCGTGATGTCGATCTGAATGGTGCCGAAGTTGGGCCGGCGCCAGCGTTCGATCATCGTCGCCTGGTCGGTCAGCGGGCTGCCGTAGATGTCGAGCCACCCGCCATCGCGAAACCGCGTCGTCTCGACCGCGAGCGTGTCGCCTTCCCATCGGCCGGTCGAGTATCCGTACCACCACGGCTGTGCGTCGGCGTCGGGGAGCGGACGTCCGTCGATGAAGATCTGCCGCACGCCGCTGTTGCCCTCGTACAGCATCGCGATCACATCGCGCGTCTGCAGCACCTTGCGCGGCTGCGGGTGCATGTGGAACTGCATGAGTCCCATCGGCAGGCAGTGCGCGTCAGGATTCTCTTTGCTGTTCTGCTCTTTGCGTGCTGCCTTCAGCTGCGCCGCCCAAGGCTGAAACGGCAGCTCGCCCTTGAAGTTCGCGAACACATCGGCAAACGTCGCGGCGGGCGGCTCGCCAGGGGGCGATACCGGGAGCGGCTGCACGCGGCTGTTGTAGAACCAGGCGTTCAACCAGATCCCTGAAAAATCCGTCTTCCCGTCTGGTGTTCGTGGCGCCGGCGCATCGAGGTTGACGCTGCCATCTGCCTTTCTTGGCAGATCGCGATCGGGATACGCACGCCATTGAGCAGCGAGCGTGGTGGTGACCGCGAGCGTCAGGAAAAGCGCAAGTACGGTGCGTGGCACTCCCGGGATCCTAGCCGAGGACGCGCAGCGCGGTCCTTCGTTCTTAATCCCGGTCCCTACGACGGATGGGCGGAGCTGCGAACAACTGGCAAGTAGGTCGCCAGCAACAGCAGGCCCGAGGCCCCGTCGTAGACGCCCATCGGGATGAAGCCGTCGCCTTGCGAGAAGAAGAACAGCGCGAAGGTGAGACGGATGACGATGCCGCACCAGTTCGGCCAGCGATGACGGAGCGGATCCTTGTATCCCGGCACGTAGAGGAAATTGATCGCCCACAACTGAGCGCCCCAGTGGCGCGGCCATGTCTCGGGCGATGCCGGCGGCTGGCCAAGCAGGTTGGTGAGGGTGCCAGGTGACACGAAGATGATCACACCGACGATCAGGTTGAGCGCGATGCTGACGAACAACACCGAACGGTAGAGCTTAATGGTGCTCATGACAGGACGTGCGATGACGTGCGGCGGAGTGCCCGCATTGTCCTGACCCGCCGATGCACTGTCAACGTCGCTATCACGAGATCACGCATCATCGCGATTTTTCCTGGGCGGTGATGGCAGCATGGCGATGAGGTTTATCCTGCCCGACAGCACCACTCACATGTGGAAGTACCAATGCACGCGACGGCGAAGGCACGACAGGCGACTGGGTTGTTCGATCAGTTCACGGGAAGCCTGACGCTCAACGGGTTTCCGGTCACCGCGGCCGAAGCGTGTTTGATCGGCGAGAACTCCAGCGGGCAACTCGACTTCATCGGCTTCGTCGTTGCGGTACCGCAATCCAGAACGTCAGTCCTGCGGTGGGGGCACGCGTCGCGGTGGAGTGGTGTCCGGGTAAAGCACGACGTCCCGTGGCGGGGTACACGGCGCACCGGGCCCACCGGGCAGCAGGGCGCTCGCCTGCGCTGCACTGACTCCTGGTCGTACGAACGCATCGGCGGCGACACCGGGACGTTGGAATTGATCCGCGCTCACGCCGGGGAGCGATGAGGCGGGACTGTTCGCCCTTTGCTGATCCGTCGTGCCGCACGCAGGTGCCGCGCGCGCGGCAGGAGGCGTACCTGCATCCGGCGCGACGGATCGTGGGACCACTGCTGTCGAGGTCTGCGTTGCTGGGGACGGCGGCGCCGGTTGAGCAGGGGGCTGGGTCGTCGAGGGCGACGACGCAGGCGGAGTAGCCGACGTCGGAGGTACTGGTGCGGTTGGCTCATTCGGTCTCGATGACGACGGTGTGCCAGTGGGCTGCGAACGATCGCCAGGTGATTGCGCGCCAGGTGATTGCGCCGCCACAGTAATGGCTGCAGCGATCACGGCGACCGAACTGGCCGAGAGTCGTCGTCGAATGCTCATCGGGACCTCCACGGTCTCCTTCTATTTTGACCGCTGGACCGCATTCAGCGTCTCAGCAGCAAATTGTCGCGGGAACAGCGGGAGCCACCCCGACAGATACTCGCGTTCCGGACGAAACGCTCTATGCGCTTTGACGGGCGTCGGATCGCCTGCGTACACTGGCGCCGCTTCCCTATGACCGAACCGGCGAGTGCAGCACACGTCACGCAGTTGCTGCGCGAATGGCAGGACGGCAGTCAGGACGCGCTCGATCGCCTGGTGCCGCTCGTGTACGACGAGCTGCATGCGCTGGCGTCGCGCCATCTGGCGCACGAATGGCGGCACGACCGCCTCCAGACGACGGTCGTCGTCAACGAAGCCTATCTTCGGTTGTTCGGCCAGCGCGAAATCGACTGGCAGAACCGCGGGCATTTCTTCGCGATCGCCGCGCAGTTGATGCGCCGAATCCTCGTGGACCACGCACGCAGGCAGCTCCGTCAGAAACGCGGTGGCGGCGAGCTCGCCGTGGAACTCGACGACGCGCTCGCCGCGCCGAGCCCGCCGGTTGACGCGGTGGATGCGCTCGATCTCGACCGCGCGCTGGAGAAGCTGCAGCAGCTCGATCCCGACCAGGCCCAGCTCGTCGAGCTCCGGTTTTTCGGCGGGCTGACCGTCGAAGAAACGGCGGCGGCGCTCGGGATTTCACCGGCGACGGTGAAGCGCGAGTGGGCGTTGGCGAAAGGGTGGCTGTATCGCGAGCTGCGTGGGGATGACCGGGGCGAGCCGTCATGAGCCGAATACTGCCCAAAACGCGCGTACCGGTTGCAGGGACGTGACACGCGAAGAGTGGCGGCGGATTAAGACCGTCGCGGCGGGCGCTCTGGAGCAGCCCGAGGAGGCGAGGGGTGCCTACCTGTCGTCCTCATGCGGCGAGGACGACGCGTTGCGCGTCGCGGTTGAATCGCTCCTCGAATCCACGGCCAAGGCTACGCCGTTGTTCGAGAGCCCGGCCGTGCTGATCGGCGGCGCGCGCGCGCTCGCAGAGGCGCTCGAACGATTCGATCGAATCGAGACGAGCCGTGTCGGCGAGCGCATCGGCTCGTATCGGCTCGTGCGCGATCTCGGTGGTGGCGGGATGGGCTCGACCTATCTCGCGCATCGCGACGACGATGCCTACGAACGGGCCGTCGCGATCAAGATCCTCAAACGGGGGATGGATACCGATGCGATCCTCCGACGCTTCCGCCACGAACGGCAGATCCTCGCCGATCTCGATCACCCCAACGTCGCACGTCTGCTCGACGGCGGTACGACTGGCGACGGCCTGCCGTACTTCGTCATGGAATACGTCGATGGCGTGCGGCTCGACCGCTACTGCCGCGAACGCGATCTGACGATTGCGCAGCGAGTCGCGCTGTGTCGGCAGGTGTGCGACGCCGTCGATCATGCTCACACGCGGCGAGTGATTCATCGGGACCTCAAACCGGCGAACATTCTGGTGACGTCGCAGGGCGTGCCCAAGCTGCTGGATTTCGGCATCTCGAAAGTGTTGACGCCGGACCCGGACGGCGCGAACACAGAGCCGACCGCCTTCGCCCGTGCGATGACACCGCAGTATGCGAGTCCCGAGCAGGTGCGCGGCGAGCCGGTCACCGAGTCGAGCGACGTCTACTCGCTTGGCGTGGTGCTCTACGAGCTGCTGACAGGGGAGCGGCCGTACCGATTGGACGGTCACACCGTTCAGGAAACAGAGCAGATCATCTGCGTCCAGGAGCCGCGGCGGCCGAGCGCCGTGCGCCGCGAGCTCGCCGGCGATCTCGACACGATCCTGCTGATGGCGCTTCGCAAGGAGCCGTCGCGACGCTATGCGAGTGTGCGCGAGTGCTCGGAGGATCTGCAGCGGCATCTCGACGGACGGCCGGTTCGCGCGCGCGGCGATGAGGTCGCGTATCGCGCCGGCCGCTTTCTGAAGCGCCATCGCGTCCGTGCGTTCGAAGCCGTTCTCCTTGCTCTTGTCATCGCGGTGGCGACCGCGGCGGTGTGGACCCGTCGTGGAGAGCCCGCCGCGAGCGCGACTTTTCAATCGGTAGCGGTGCTGCCATTCACCGTCCAGCAGGGAAGCGGCGACGCCGAGTATCTGTCCGACGGTCTGAGCGAAGGACTCATCGCCGCCCTCGCTCGCATCCCGCGCCTCAACGTGCTCTCGACGACGACCGTGCGCGGATTGAAAGGAAAGACGCACGATCCACAGGCCGCGGGCAAGGCGTTGAACGCGCATGCGATCGTGCTCGGCAGTGTGTCGCAGACCGGCGACGCGATCGCGCTCTCGCTCGAGCTCGTCGATACACGCGACGGCCGCCGTGTCTGGAGAAATGAATACACCGACACACTCCAGAATCTGGCCGGCCTGCGCGATCGGATCGTCCACGACGTCGCGCAGCGGTTGGGCGTTGTCGACCCGGAACGCACGCGCGCCGCTGCGCATCAGTCGAGCGACTCGGAGGCCTATCAGCTGTACCTGAAGGGCCGCTATGTCTGGAACAAGCGCACCGAAGACGGTTTCACGCGCGGCCTCGACTACTTCCGGCAGGCGCTCGCGCGCGATCCGAAATATGCGCTGGCGTATACCGGCATTGCAGATTGTTACAACCTGCTCGGCGTCTGGGGCGCAATGTCACCTCACGAGGCGATGCCGCGAGTCAAGGAAGCGGCGCTCAACGCCATCACTCTCGACAACACGCTGGCCGAAGCCCACACGTCGCTCGCATTCGTGCACTGGGTATACGACTGGGATTGGGCTGCCGCCGAACGCGAGTTCCAAGCGGCACTCGAACTGGATCCTGCGTATGCCACGGCGCACGATTGGTATGCGTACTATCTGGCCTCGCTCGGCCGGTTCGACGAGGCGCTGTCGCACATCACGCGGGCGCAGACGATCGAGCCGGTGTCCCTGAGCATCAGCACCGATGTCGGCGAGATCTACTACTGGTCGGGACAGTACGAGCGCGCGATCGAACAGTTGCGCGGTGTCCTCCAGGTCGAACCCGACTTCCCGATGGCGCGCAACATCCTCGGGCTGACCTATCTGAAGACCGGTGATGTCACCCGTGCGGTCAGCGAGCTCGAAGTCGCGCGGAAGCTGTCGTCAGGCCCGCGGACGATGTCGACCTTGGCGTACGGGTATGGACTCGCAGGTTCGACCGGGCAGGCACGCATGGTTCTGGACGAGCTGGTCGAGTTGTCGAAGACACGGTACACGTCGGCGTTCGCGCTGGCCGTTGCGTATGCCGGCGCCGGCGACAGGACGGAGGCGCTGTCGCATCTCGAGGCCGCGTTCGACGAGCGCTCCGACACGATGGCCGTCCTCCGCGTCTATCCTGTCGTCGACGCGCTGCGCAACGAGCCGCGCTTCAAGGAACTGCTGCGGAAAGTCGGCTCTGGCCTCTAGGCTCTCGGCTTTGGGCTTTTTGGCTACGGTGCGACGAGACGCGCGCCGGTCTGGAACTGGCGGTAGTTCGAATACGCGGCGTCGCCGGTGATCGTCGCGGTTCCGGCTCGGTAGCGCTCGTTCATCGTCAGCGGCACCAGTGCCTCGATGCCAGGTGCACGGCCGTAGCTGACGGTAATCGTTCCGCTTGGCGAGCTGTCCCACGCGAGCGTCGTCCGCCAGACTTCGCCGTTCGAGGGGTCTAGCCAGACTGCGCCGTGCGAAGGGCGATCGCGGCCGTTTGTATTGCGGATGAACGTCGGGCGCTCCCGTTCCTTGAACTCGATCCGCCACATCACGGTGCCCGACAGGGTCTCCTCGCCTGCCTTGTTGAAGGAGAATCGCGACTGGTTGCGCGGGTGCAGCATCTCGAGCACCAGCGTCGGCACATTGACGTTGCGCTCGACCAGCGTGTTGCCCAGGTTGAATCGCGAGCTTTCCTGCGCGATGCGAGCGCCGCCGGCGGCCGCGCCGCCAGTCAGCAGGCGTTGCAGACGATCGTCGCGATCGCGAACGGGTTTGCCGTCCACTTCGAACGTATCGCGATATCCGACCCAGGCTTCCTTGTCGGCTGCGCGCGTCAGCGCGTAGTCCGACCGGAGCGAGCGGTCCTGGTGGGCGAACGGCAGCACCGGCGCGTCGCGAGGGATGTTGCCGACCGGCGTCTCGGGGGCGATATCGAGAGACTGGCGATAGCGTTCCTCGGCGACGACGAGCGCCAGGCGTCGTTCGTAGCTCGCCAGGTACTCGCCCAAGCGCGACAACACCTGATCGAGTTTCAGCGGCTGCCCGGCGCCTGGCGCGATCGCACCAACACCGATCGCGAGGGCAACCGCCACAGGATGGGCGAGCCTCATGGGCGGAATCTATCATGCGCCCGGGTTTCGTCAGTCTTTACGACTGGACTCGACGCAGCAGGAACACGCGCAGGTCGGCATCACGCAACACGAGGCCGCCCCAAATCAGTACGGCCACGTAGATGGGGAACAAGGTGTGCGAGAAGAGCGGGTTCCCCACGCGCAGATGGGTGGCGATCGCCCCACCGAGATAGCCCGTCCACAGCAACGCGCCGAGCAACGACGTGCGAGGCACCAGGTAGACGACCAGGCAGACAATCTCGAGCGCAGCGATGACTGGCGCGAGCGCGAGCGGATAGCCCAGCTGCGCAAACGCGCTCACGACCGCGCTGTTCGCCGTGAATTTGACCGCAGCGTCGAAGACCAGAAACGCAACGACCAGGGCGGTCAGGATCGCTCCGACCCACCACGCCGTGCTGGGGCGGGTGCCCGTATAGACCGTCGATGTTGCCAGGGTGCTCGCCATGTTCTCCTCCTCGGGCTTCGTCCGCCCTCTACAACCACGTCGTATGGGGCTGGCGCAGATCGACACGGTGGCGGTCCCCAACCAAATACTTCCCCCGATTGTCGATTCCGGGTGGGGTCGTTCGACGATACAGTGGGCGTGAAACCTGAACAGAGCTAGCTAAGCAGAGGAGAGTCGGATGAGCAGCGTACGTGTTCTCGTGGGCACACGAAAGGGTGCATTCATCCTCACATCGGACGGGAAGCGTCAAAAGTGGGACGTCAGTGGTCCATTCTTTGCCGGCTGGGAGATGTACCACGTCAAAGGATCGCCAGCGGATCCGAATCGTCTGTATGCATCGCAGTGCAGTGGCTGGTTCGGTCAGCTCATCCAGCGATCGAATGACGGCGGCAAGACGTGGGAGCCGGTGGACAACAAGTTCACCTATGAGGGCGTGCCTGGTACCCATCAGTGGTACGACGGGACGCCGCACCCGTGGGAGTTCAAACGGGTCTGGCACCTCGAGCCGTCGCTGACCGATCCCGACTCGGTCTATGCCGGCGTCGAGGATGCGGCGCTCTTCCGCACGACCGACGGCGGCAAGTCGTGGCAGGAGCTGGCTGGTCTTCGTGGGCACGGCTCCGGGCCGAAGTGGTCGCCGGGCGCCGGCGGGTTGGGGTTGCACACGATCCTGCTCGACCCGAAGACGCCAGGTCGGATGTTCATCGCGATCTCGGCCGCCGGTGCGTTCCGGACCGACGACGACGGGGCGACGTGGAAGCCGATCAATCAAGGACTGCGGTCGCAGTACATCCCCGACCCGAACGCTGAGGTCGGACACTGCGTCCACCGCATCGCCCTGCATCCTTCGCGTCCACACGTGCTCTTCATGCAGAAACATTGGGACGTGATGCGCACCGACAACGCGGGCGAGTCGTGGACGGAAGTGAGCGGCAACCTTCCGACTGACTTCGGGTTCCCGATCGACGTCCACGCGCACGAGCCGGAGACGATCTACGTTGTTCCGATCAAGAGCGACTCGGAGCACTTCCCGCTCGACGGAAAGCTGCAGGTCTATCGAAGCCGGTCGGGCGGAAACGAATGGGAGGCGCTGACCAACGGGCTGCCGCAGAAGGATTGCTACGTGAACGTGCTGCGCGAAGCGATGGCGGTGGATCGTCTCGAGTCGTGTGGCATCTATTTCGGAACGACCGGTGGCCAGGTCTACGCCTCGAGCGATGCCGGCAACACGTGGTCGGCAATCGTGCGCGATCTGCCCGCGGTGCTCTCGGTGGAGGTGCAGACCTTGTCATGATCCGAGTGGAGCTCCCGTATCACCTTCGCAACCTGGCGCGCGTCGGCAGCGAGGTGCAGGTCGACGTGTCGGGACCGATCACGCAGCGCAGCGTCCTCGATGCGCTCGAGGATCAGTATCCGATGCTGCGCGGCACGATCCGCGACCACGTCACGCTCCAGCGCCGCCCGTTCCTGCGGTTCTACGCGTGCGAGCAGGATCTGTCGCACGACGCGCCCGACACGCCGCTTCCCGAACCGGTGGCGCGGGGCAAAGAACCCTTCATGGTGATTGGCGCGATTGCTGGTGGGTAGAGCGTGAGGAAGACGCCGGGCCTTGTTTTTTGGGCCCGGCGTGCTGTGCGTGGGGCGATCAGGTCCCGGCGGCGTTACTGCGCTGGCGGCAGGTTGTCGACGAAGTAGCGCGCGATCAGGTGATACAAGTGGGCGGTCGTGCCCGGGCCCTCGGAAATGCTGTGCGTGCGGTTCGGATACGCCATCATGTCGAACGGCTTTCCGAGCTCGACCAGCCGGTTGATCAGGCGCTCCGTCCCTTGATAGTGCACGTTGTCGTCTCCGGTGCCGTGCACGATCATCAGCTTGCCCTTGAGCCCATCGACAAAGTTAATCGCCGACGCGATGCGGTAGCCGTCCGCATTGTCCTTCGGCAGTCCCATGTAGCGTTCCTGATAAATCGTGTCATAGAGCTGCTGATCGGTGACCGGCGCCACCGCCACGCCCACCTTGTAAACGTCGGAGAAACGGAACATCGCGTGCAGCGTGCTCGAGCCGCCCCCGCTCCACCCCCAGATCCCCATGCGGGTTGCATCGACGAACGAGTACTTCGCTGCCAGCGCGCGCATGGCGGCCGCCTGCTCCTTGCCCGACAGATCGCCGAGCGCGCCGTAGACGACCTTGCGCCAATCCGCGCCTTTTGGCGCCGGCGTGCCGCGGTTGTCGAACGAGACGACGAGATAGCCGGCATCGGCAAGGGCGCGATGGAACAGCGCCGTGCTGCCGCCCCAGCGATCCCTGACCGTCTGCGAGGCGACTTCGCCGTACACATAGGCGATCACCGGGTACTTGCGCGACGCGTTGAAGGACGCTGGTTTGATCATCCAGCCATCGAGCGTCACGCCGCCGCCGACGTCGACCGTGATGAACTCGGTCGGTCTGGTCATGATCGGAGCGAGCTTCGCCGTCAAATCCGTTGTGTTCGTCAGCGCGCGCAGCGATCGATGCGACGGCAGTTCGACGACATCCATCACTGGTGGCCGATCGATCTGCGACCAGCTGTGAAACGCCAGCCGGGTTCCGGGCGCGAGCGTGTAGGTGTGCCAGCCTGATTGATTCGCCGGTGTCACGCGTTCGGGCGTCCCCGAGCCGTCCAGCTTCGCGCGATACAGATACTGCTGCGTCGCATTCGACGGCGACGCCAGGAAATACGCCCACCCGCCCGCTTCGTCGATGCCCGAGACCTCGATCGCATCGGCCTGAAATGTGGTAATCAGACGCGCGTTGTCGCCGCCGCCCGTTCCGCGCGGCACGCGATAGAGGTGACGCCAGCCGTCGCGCTCGCTGAGCCAGAGGAACGACTTGCCTTGATCGATCCACTTCACTTCGTCGACGACGTCCACCCAGGCCTTCGATTCGTCGCGGAACGCGCGGGTCACCGTGCCACGGCTGGCATCGGCCAGGATGTAGTCGTTGCGGTTCTGCAGTCGATTCAACTGCTGGATCGCCACCGTCGACGGGTCGACCCAATCGACGCGTGCGATGTAATGCTCGCGCGGATCACCTGGCGCTTGCATCCACTGCGTCTCCCCGCCGTCGATGGTGACGACGCCGACGCGCACCGACGAGTTGGTGGTGCCGACTTTCGGGTACGGGATCGTGGTGGTCGTCGGGTAGCGGCCGCTGGTGTTGTTGACCAGCGTGAATGAGCCGACGCCGCTGGTGTCGAACTGCCAATACGCGATGCGGCGGCCGTCGGGACTCCAGCGGAACCCGTCGCGCAGGTCGAGCTCTTCTTCGTAGACCCAGTCCGACGTGCCGTTCACGATCGTGTTCGACCCGTCGTTCGTCAGCTGCACCCGCTGCCCGTTGGCCAGCTGTTCGACGTAGATGTTGTTCCCACGCACGTAGGCGACGCGGTTGCCGTCGGGTGAGAACTTCGCGAACATCAGCGAAGCTTCGGGCGCATCTCCACCGATCTTCCTGAGCGCGCCGGACGATGTGTCGAGCACCCAGTAGTCGCCGCGGGTATTCTGGCGCCACACCTTGCGCGTGTTCGTGAAGATCAGCACGCGCTTGCCGTCAGCCGACCACGCATAGTCTTCGATCTCGAGTCCCGTCGTCGCGCCCTGCGGCATCAGTTTGGATGCAGGCACGAGCACTGTCCGCGCGCCGGTTGCGGCGTCGTACCGCGCAATCTCGTAGCCGCCCGATACGGGCTCGACGATCGCGTACGCCGTCCCGTCGGGCAGCCACCGCGCCGGGCCGAAACGAGGCGACTCGTAGACCCGCGCCGAGAAGATGCGACCGATCTGATCGCTGAGCGCTTTGATCCGATCGGCGGACTGCTGTGCGTGGAGTGGCGCGAGTGCCACGATGATGGCGACGATCGTCAGTCGGCGGGTGAAGTGGCGCATGTCAACGACGATACCACTGCCGGGGGAAACGGAGGAGGCGGAGCAAACGGAGTGTTTTCACACGGTGGATTAACGGGGACAACGGGGCCAGCGGAAAGAGACATTTGCGCATCCGTGTGCATCAACCTGACGCGCAGATCTGCAGCCGGGGGCCGTCCGGATCGAGAGGGAGCTGTGATCACGAGCGCCATCCGAATCCCGAGCGAAGACCTCCGTTTCTTCGTAAGATCCAGCCCATGACCGGCGCTCTCACACTCCGCGGCGCGCTCCTCCTGGCGATCTGTGTGTGCGCGACACCGGCTGCGGCGCAATGGCTGAAGACCCCGACACCGGGCATCCCACGGACCGCCGATGGCAAGCCCGATCTGGCAGCGCCCGCGCCGAAGACCGCTGACGGCCGCCCCGATCTGTCCGGGGTGTGGCGCATGGACCCCGGTGGCTACGGCCTGAACATCGTGTCGGATCTCAAGGCGAACGAAATCCTGCCGTGGGCCGCCGAGCTCGCCGCTAAACGGAAGGAAGAGTTTGGCAAGTATCATCCCGGATACACGTGCATGCCCGAGATCGGTCCACTGGTGACGTTCTTCGGCATGTTCAAGATCCTGCAAACGCCCTCGACCACGGCAATCCTGGCCGAAGGCGCGCCATATCGACAGATCCTGACCGACGGACGCGCGCTGCCGGATGATCCGCAGCCGACCTGGATGGGTTATTCAGTCGGTCGATGGGACGGCGACACCTTCATCGTCGAGAGCGCCGGCTTCAACGACCGCACCTGGCTCGACTTCGAAGGTCATCCTCACACCGAGGGGCTTCGCGTCGTCGAGCGCTATCGTCGTCCCGACTTCGGCCACCTGCGCATCGAGATCACGTTCGAGGATCGCAAGGCCTACACGAGGCCATGGACCATCCGCCTCGAAGCCGGGTATGCCGCCGACACCGAGCTGCTCGAGAGCGTCTGCAACGAGAACGAGAAATCGATCCAGCACTTCGTCGTCACCGACGAGGATCGGAAGAAGAGCCGCGGCGTGAAGGTGCCGATCGAGGTGCTCTCGAAATACGTCGGCACCTATGAGGGCAGGGATCCGAATCGTGAGAACCGCCTCGTGACCTTCACGGTCACGCTGTCGGGCGATCAGCTGATGGTCACGCCGTCGGATGGAGGCGGATTCGTGCTCGCGGCGGAAACGGACACGAAGTTCTCCGCTTCCGGTACGCCAGTGGTCTTCAAGGTCGATGGCGCCGGTGTCGCCACGGAGTTTACCGTCCACACAGTTGAAGGAGATCTCCGTTTCGTCCGAAAGAAATAATCGCAAGGGAACGAGATGACCGCGCCGCGCGTGTCGTTCGCCGCCACTATCGTCGCGACACCGATCGCGCCGTCCTATCGGATTGGGCTCGTCGTTGTCGCAGCCGCGATGATGCTGCTGCCGGCAATCTACCTCGGCTTGATCGCGGCGACGGTCGCGCTCGTCGTGAAACACCTCACCGCAAACACGTGGATCCTCAGCGGGCGCTCGGTGGGTTGGGTGCGACTGTTGTTTTATATCGCCCCCGCCTTTGCGGGCACAGTGCTCGCCTTTTTTCTGGTCAAGCCGGTGCTCGCTCCGCGAGCGAAGCAGCAGACGCCAGTGCGGCTGGAACGTGACGACGAGCCGGCTTTCTTCGCCCTCATCGACGGGATCTGCGGGCAGGTGCGCGCTCCAGCGCCGGCGCAGGTTCAGGTCGACTGCAGCGTGAACGCGTCGGCAAGTTTCATGGGTGGCCCGTTGGCGCTGTTCAGGCGCCGGCTGGTCCTGACGGTCGGTCTCCCACTGGTGGCCGGCCTGTCCGTTCGTGAATTGAGCGGCGTCCTGGCGCACGAGTTCGGACACTTCGCGCAGGGCGGCGGAATGCGCCTCACCTGGATCGTGCGGAGCATCAACGGATGGTTCGCGCGCGTCGTCTACGAGCGCGACGAGTGGGATGAGCGAATCGAGGCCTGGCGCGAGACGTCGGATGTCCGGTTGCAGGTAATGGTGCTGCTGGCCAGTGGCTGCGTGTGGTTGTCGCGCCGTGCTCTGGAGGGGTTGCTCAAGGCCGGGCATGCCATCAGTTGTTTCATGCTGCGTCAGATGGAATACGACGCGGACAGCTACGAGATCAAGATTTCCGGCAGCGACGCGTTCTCGCGAACGATGACGCGCCTGCGAGAGCTGACGGTCGGAGCCCAGCTCGCGTATCAATCGCTCGGGCAGTCGCGTGCGCTTCCGGCCGATCTCGCGGGGTTCTTCGTCGAGAAGAGCCGGCACCTGCCCGAAGAAGTGGCGGCACAACTGCGCGGCGTGCCGGACGACGAGACCGGCGTCTTCGACACCCATCCGTCGGACCGGGACCGGATTCGCGCGGCAGAACGTGCCGACGCGTCGGGTGCCCTCGTCGGTGGTGACGAGCCTGCGTCATCGCTGTTCACGGATTTCGACACGTTGAGCACCGCGGCCACGCGGCACCATTACGAACACGTTGTGGGCATCGAGGTCGACGCAGCGTCGCTGGTCAGTCGCGAAGACGTCGCTCGCCTCGACGCGGAGCGCCGCGCGCGCGTCGCGGCGATGAGAGCGTTCTTCGGCGATCGGGTCAGCGTCGGCCGACCGTTGCAGATCTCCCTGGTCGATTTCAGCCGACTCTCGACGCACGAACTTCAGAAAAGGGGCGCTTCCGCGACGGCGGAGATGTTGGCCTCGGACGTGGCGGCACCGGAAGCCTATCGCGCCTTCGAGTCGCTGTCGGTCCGCGCAGACAGGGCGTTCTACGCGGAGGAAGTCTGGCAGGCCGGCCTTCGAGTGGTGGAGCCAAATCAGTTCGAGCTCGCGACCGGGTCGCTCGACGATGCGGAAGCGACGCAGCAATGGGCTGCGGGGCAGCAGCGCGAGCTCGCGCCTGCCCTCGACCGCTACGATCGGGCGGCCTCGACTCGCCTCGCCTGTGGGTTGGCGCTTGCCGTCAGGCGCGTTCCGCCGGTTGATGTTCGCGCGCTTGCGGACGCGTTCGATGCCACCGCCCGGGCCTTGCCGTATGCACTCGCGCTGCCCAGATACCTCAACGCCCAGCATGTCCTTGGTGCGAGCGTCACGCCGGGGGCCGATACCGCAACCGTAGCGGCCCGCATCGAGCTGCTCGCCGCGAGAGTGGCATCGACGGCTGCGAGACTGAACGAGAGTTTCGGTGACGCGCCGTATCCCCTGTCTGACGTGAAGGAACCGACGACGCTTGTCGCCTGGTGTGGCTTCGAATCCGGTGAGCTGACCGTGGAGCCGGCCGTGGTGCTGCAACGAGTGACGACACTGTACTGGGAGCTGTTGGCGCGTATCGTGTCGATCGTCGCCGCAGAAGAAGCGAAAGCCGTCCCGCTGGCGTGATCACTCGACGGATCGGCGCGTGAGGAAACGCATCTCCTGTCGGAATCGCGCGACTCGTGTGCGCTCCGCTTTCAAGTAATCGACCGCGTCGTTCGGCACGTGTGCGGCTCGAGGCAGCCGTTGCCCGCCAACGGCCTCCCCGCTCATCTCGAGCAGTGCAGCAAGCTCCATCTGTCCGCACGCCATTTGCTCGGCCCACGTGATCAGGCTGTCGTAACCAGACGCCAGCGCCAGGACCTCGCGGCGCTCGACTTCGGTCAGCGCCCGCCAGCGATCGTCGTCGCGGGTGTCTCCAGGTCGCCATTCGCCGATGGGGGATGGGATGGACGTCAGCAGGCGGGCGTGCTCGGTGAGCTCGTCGAGCACCTCGCGCACGGCGGCGCCGAGTGCTGCGTCGGCGACGCATTCGTCGCGAGCGGGCGCATCAGGATCCTCGTCGCGAGCGTGAAACAGGTGCTGCAGGAGCAGCAGCCGCCGATACATGAGACCCGCGCGTTCCTTGAGCGACGGCTCGACAGCCTTCATGGGGCGCTCCAATCCTTGGGTGTGACCCGTGTTTGCGCCGCGTGTGGCCCGCCCCGACACATCTCAACCGGGGGTCGCGCGTAGTATACGGTCTCCTCGACGGTTTTGCCTGCGACCGCGAATCCCGTGCCCGCCACGCGTCCGGGGAACCGTTTTGGGATAATCGATGGGCCGCCCGTGCAGACCAGACCCGACTATCCCGGTTCCGCCGTCGCTGCGAGCTCTCCCGGCCTTCCCGATATCACCGTGTCGGCGCGCGATGTCTTCCGGATCGACGCCGATCTCGAAGTCCCAGCGTTCTCCTTCGCCGACGAACACGTGCCGGCGCGCGACCACGACTACGTGTTCGACCGCGACACCACGCTCGCCCTGCTGGCCGGCTTCCTTCACAACCGCCGCGTGATGGTGCAGGGGCGCCACGGTACCGGCAAGTCGAGTCACATCGAGCAGGTGGCGTCCCGTCTGAACTGGCCGTGCGTGCGCGTCAATCTCGACGGGCATGTGAGTCGCATGGACCTGATTGGCAAGGACGCCATCGTGGTCCGCGACGGCAAGCAGGTCACCGAGTTTCAGCCCGGCATGCTGACGTGGGCGCTCCAACGGCCGTGCGCGCTGGTGTTCGACGAATACGATGCCGGCCGCGCCGACGTGATGTTCGTGATTCAACGCGTGCTGGAGGTCGAGGGACGACTGACGCTGCTCGATCAGAGCCGAGTGATCGAGCCGCACGCGTCGTTCCGGCTGTTTGCCACGGCGAATACCGTCGGCCTCGGTGATGCCAGCGGCCTCTATCACGGCACGCAGCCGCTGAACCAGGGACAGATGGATCGCTGGAACATCGTCGTGACGCTGAATTACCTGGCGCACGATCGCGAGGTCGATGTCGTCCTTGCCCGATGCCCGGAGTACCGGACGACAGACGGACGGGCGACGGCGAGCGCGATGGTGGCGTTGGCCAACCTGACGCGGCGCGGATTCGCCGACGGCGACTTGTCGACGGTGATGTCGCCGCGAACGGTCGTCACGTGGGCTGAGAACACGACACTCTTCAAGGACACCGCGCTCGCCTTCAAGTTGACGTTCCTCAACCGCTGCGACGAAGACGAGCGTGCGCTGGTGGCCGAGTACTTCCAGCGCTGCATGGGGGAGGATCTCCCGGACGAGCGCTCGGCTCCCGGCCGCCGCTGATCGTGGCGGGCCCTTTTCCTGATCACCTCGTCGAGGCCGTCGGCGCCTGCACTCGTGCACTGGCCGGCGCTCACGATGCGGATGCGATGCTCGGTCGGGCCAATGCGGCAACCGTCGGGAGCCTGCGCGCGTTTGGCGATCGCCTGGCACTGCGCCGCCGCTACCACGACGGCGCGATGCATCGGCAGTATCAACCCACCGAGCGGCCAGCGGCGGATCTCTTCTCGGCATTGGAGTTGGCGCGGCTCGATGCGCTTGGGTCGCGTTGGCTGGCGGGCGTGGCGAAGAATCTCTTGTCGCATCCGGGTGCTGAGCAGGACGGACCGCGGTGGCTCGCATTCGAGGTGTTGAGCGGGCGCCACGCGCCACCCGACAAGGGCATCCTCGTGTCGCGGCTCCGAGGCCTGTTGTCTGCGCCGTTGCTCGCCGAATTGAGTAGCCTCGCCGCGGACGTCGAAGACCAGCAGCGATTTGCCGCTCGCGCTGCGGCCTGGGCTGGCACAGCGGCACGACAGCTCCCGCCCGAGGTGGCCGTCGGCACTGGTGCGACAGCGTTCCCATTCGGCGGACGAGAGGTTGTTCGCGCACTCCCGAAGCGGGGCGACCCCGGTGGCATTGCGGCTCCTCTCAAGAAGGGAGACGCACAGCCGTCGAGCAGCGAGAACACACCCGGCGGCGGCGCGGCGGTGCAGAGCAGCGGCACCGCTCTCGAGGGCTATCAGGCGTACACGACGGCCTTCGATCGCATTGTCAACGCGGCCGCACTCGCCAGCCGCGAGGAGCTCGCGACGCTGCACGAGAAGCTCGGATCGGACTTGAGCGCGCTGCAGCCGGTGGTGTCGCGACTGGCGAAGCGCCTGATGCGCGTGCTCATGGCACGGCAGACGCGCGAGTGGCGATTCGACCTCGAGGAAGGCGTTGTCGACTCGTCGCGCCTGGCGGCGTTCGTTGCCAGCGGCGGCGCCGCCCGTCCGTTCAAGCAGGAAAGTGAGTCGCCGTTTCCGAGTACGGTCGTCAGCCTGCTGATCGATCACTCCGGATCGATGCGCGGCCGGCCGATGCTGATCGCCGCGCTGACCGTGGAGATCTTCGCGCGGGTGCTCGAGCGCTGCGGCGTCAAGTGCGAGGTGCTCGGCTTCACGACGCGCGACTGGGACGGCGGCGAACCTGCGCGCCAGTGGGCGGCCGATGGTTACCCGGAGAATCCCGGACGGCTGAACGCGCTCGAGCACGTCGTCATCAAGAGCGCCGACGTGCCGTGGCGGCGCGCCCGGGTCGGCCTCGGTCTGTTCCTGCACGACGAGATGCTGAAAGAGAACATCGACGGGGAAGCCGTCAGTTGGGCCCAT
>DASRJR010000301.1:0-11063 GCA_035649395.1 Vicinamibacterales bacterium | reverse complement strand
TCGGCTTCCCATCGGCGCAGCAGCTGCGCCTTCACCCACAGCAGCTCCGGGTCGGGCATCCGCGCGGTGCGCGGCAGCGGCGACCCACCGAGCTTCGTCATGTAAGCCACGATCGGCGGTTCGTGTTCAGCGGTCACGTCGCGATTGAACCAAGTCATAACGCTCTCGCCACCACGCCAGCGGCGGACAATAACTGCTTCAGCTTCGCGCGCGCGCGAAACAGCAGCACCTTGACGCTGCCGCGCGCCAGCCCCAGCGCGTCGGCGATCTCCTGATGATTGTCCCCTTCCACGTATGCCAGCCACAAGAGCGCGCGCTCGCGCGGGGCCAGCAGCGCAAACTCACGAGAGACGGTGTCGTCGTATTCGGGATCGACCTGCGGCTCTGGCCCGCCGCGCAGTCGTTCGAGCCACGAGGATTCACGGTTTGCCCGCCGCCAGCGATCCGTCATCAGGTTGCTGGCGACCTTGAACACATATCGACGCAGGCTCTCCTCGTCCGCGGCGTCGATCTCGGTCAAGACGAGCCGGCAGAACGCCTCCTGGACGATGTCGTCGGCGTCGTCCGCATGGCCGGTCGAGCGGTAGACATAGAGCCAGACGGCGCGTCCTGTGCGCTCGTAAAACGACGCAAATGCCCGCTCGTCGAGTCGCGCCACTCGAAACCCGACGCTACTGTTGCGACTGCCGCGGTTCGAGGTCCTGCTTCGAGCGGCGGCTCAACAACCCCATCTGCCACGACAACAGATAAGTGATCAGGGTCGAGGCGATGAGTCCCGCGCCGATCGCCGCGGTGACCGTGGCCGTCACGACCAACCCGTCCATTGCCTCGAGCGAGAACGTGCGCTGGTCGGTCAGGATGAACAGGCCGATCCCGAGCGCCAGCATCACCAGCCCGGTCTGCACCGATCGCAGGATCCGGACATGCGGCGAGCCGCTGTCGGTGCTCGACAGCGAGTCCATGAAGCGCCTGCCGGCGTCACTGGCGAAGAAGTCGCCGAACTCTTTGGCCGAGCCGATCCGGTCGAGCAATTTGGTGTGGAACTCCGTCACCATTTTCGCCTGGGATCGTCGCCGGAATCCCTCGACGATGACGTAGACGATGAACCCGACCAAAAAGAACGCCGACGGCACGATGATGATCTCGGCCATGCTGCTAGCTCCTTCGCGCCACTGACGTGACGCTCCTGACTCTAACAACGGTTGAAGCGCCCGACCGGTTAACGGCGTCCAAAAGAATAGCCCTGGGGCCTGAGGCCTGAGCCCTGAGGCCTACTAAGATCACCCTATGCCTGCTGTCATCGCCTCCGCCGTTCGTGTTCCGACGGGCAAGTTTCTGGGCGGTCTGAAGGGGTTTTCCGCCCCTGAACTGGGCGCACTGGTCGTCCGCGAAGCCGTTCGTCGGGCGGGAATCGACCCGGTCCTGGTCCAGGACTGCATCATGGGCAACGTCGTCTCGGCGGGCCTCGGGCAGGCCCCGGCACGGCAGGCGGCGCTGCGGGGAGGCCTCCACGAATCGGTGTCGGCGTTGACGATCAACAAGGTCTGCGGGTCCGGCTTGCAGGCCGTCATGCTCGCGGACCAGGGGATCCGCAGCGGGGATATCGACATCGCCGTCGCCGGCGGCATGGAGTCGATGAGCAACGCGCCGTATCTGCTGGCACGGGCGCGCGAAGGGCTGCGCATGGGGCACGCGCAACTGCAGGACTCGATGATCGGCGATGGCCTGTGGTGCAGCTTCGAGCAGTGGCACATGGGCAATGCCGGCGAAGTGATCGCGTCCGAGTGCGGCATCGGCCGTCAGGTGCAGGATGAATACGCGCTCGGCAGCCATCGCAAAGCCGCCGAGGCCACGGCCGCGGGACGCTTCGCTGCCGAGATCCTTCCCGTCACGATCCCACAGAACAAGGGCGACCCGATCGTCGTCGCGCAGGACGAATCGATTCGCGCCGACTCGACGCTCGACGCGCTCGGGGCGTTGACACCGGCGTTCAAGAAGGACGGCACGGTCACTGCCGGCAATGCCCCACCGGTCAACGATGGCGCGGCTGCGCTGGTCGTGCTCTCCGAGGCACATGCGCGCGAGCTCGATGTGACACCGCTCGCACGCATCGTTGCGCAGGCGTCGAGCGGACTCGCACCGAAATACGTCCTGATGACGCCGGTCGAAGCCATCCGTCGTGTCCTCGCGAAAGCGGGATGGTCGATCGACGAGGTCGATCTGTTCGAGATCAACGAAGCGTTCTCGGTACAGATGGTGGCGATTCTGCGCGACCTGCGTGTCGACCCGGCGAAGGTCAATGTGAACGGCGGCGCCGTGGCGTTGGGACATCCGATCGGCGCCAGCGGCGCGCGTATCCTGACGACGCTGCTCTACGCGTTGAAACAGCGCGGCGGAGCAAGGGGCATAGCCTCGCTCTGCCTCGGCGGCGGCAATGGCGTCGCGCTCGCGATCGAAATGATGTAGTCCTCTGTCGCCTCCGTTGCCGGTAGCAAAAGTTGCGAAGAACGGCCCTCCACAACATGGCGAATTCTGCCACGATCGCTCTGTCGAGGCGAAAGTCGATCTCTCCGGTAAGTCATTGAGATTACAGCGGTCAAGATGGTGGCACTGCGCAGATTGGCGCTTGACTTTCGCTCGGCACGCTCCTAGGATCTACCACGGCTGTGACCTCCGCTGTCACGCCACCACGCCATCCTGCTGGTGGACCCGATGAACCCGGTCCCCTGCCCATGCAGGGAGCCTTTCTGACGAGGCGAGCCACATCGGCGACACTGCCGCGTCACTAGGAGATCGCATGCCGTTCGACGACCTCAAGGAACGAACCAAAGCCCTCGACATCGCTGTCGGCCAAATCGAGAAACAGTTCGGCAAGGGCTCGATCATGCGCCTCGGCCAGCGCGGCGCCATCGCCCCGATCGAAGCGATCTCTACGGGTGCCATCAGCATCGACTTCGCCCTCGGCATCGGCGGCCTCCCGCGCGGCCGCGTAATCGAGATCTTCGGCCCGGAGTCGTCCGGCAAGACGACGCTGGCGCTGCAGGTCATTGCGGAAGCGCAGCGCGGCGGCGGCATGGCGGCATTCGTCGACGCCGAGCACGCGCTCGACGCGCAATACGCACAGAAGCTTGGCGTCGATCTCGAGAATCTGCTCGTCTCGCAGCCCGATCACGGCGAGCAGGCGCTCGAGATCACGGAAGTCCTGATCCGCTCGAACAGCGTCGATGTCGTGGTCGTCGACTCGGTGGCGGCGCTCGTCCCGAAGGCGGAGATCGACGGCGAGATGGGCGAAGCGCAAATGGGCCTGCAGGCGCGTCTCATGTCGCAGGCGCTGCGCAAGCTCACCGGCGTGGTGTCGAAGTCGAAGACGACGCTCATCTTCATCAACCAGTTGCGCGAGAAGATCGGCGTCATGTTCGGCAATCCCGAGACGACCACCGGTGGCCGCGCCCTGAAGTTCTACGCGTCCGTGCGCATCGACATCCGCCGCATCGCCAGCATCAAGGACGGCGATCAGATCATCGGCGGCCGCACGCGCGTCAAGGTGGTGAAGAACAAGGTCGCGCCGCCGTTCCGTGAGGCCGAGTTCGACATCATGTACGGCGAAGGCATCTCGCGCGAGGGCGACCTGATCGATCTCGCCGTCGAGAAGCGCATCGTCGAGAAGAGCGGCGCCTGGTTCGCGTTCTCCGGCGAACGCCTCGGCCAGGGGCGCGAGAACGCGAAGCAGTTCCTCAAAGAGAACCCCGATATCCGCCGCACCATCGAAGACCGCGTCCGCCGCGAGCTCGGGCTCGTGAGAGAAGCCGAAGTCGCGGCTGTCTGAGGTAACGGAGGCGACGGAGGAAACGGTTTTACACGGAGCAACGGAGAAACGGAGAACGAACAGAGATCGCCGCGTCGGCGTGGCGTTTTCCGTTTGCCCTCCGTTACTCCGTTGCTCCGTGTGAATCCGTTATCTCCGTAACCTCCGCTTCCTCGTCTACGAAGATCTTCGTTGACATCTACGAAATTCGTCGTACATACTCGGCGGCATGAAAAGTCGCCGTAAACCCACCGACGCCGAGCTCGCCATTCTGCGGGTGCTGTGGACGCGCGGCCCCTCCACTGTTCGTGAGGTGGCCGGGGCCATGGGGCGCGAGGGCGCCTACACCACGGTCCTCAAGCTGCTGCAGATCATGACGGACAAGGGCCTGGTGCGCCGTGACGAGTCCGCGCGCACGCACGTCTACGAAGCCAGCGCCTCGGCTGACCAGACGCAGCAGCAATTGGTCACCGACCTCGTCAACAAAGTGTTCGAAGGCTCGGCGGCAAAACTGGTCATGCACGCGCTCGCCACTGGCAAGGCGTCAGCAGCGGAACTGGCCGAGATCCGCAAGCTGCTCGACGCCCACCGAGGAATCCGCCGATGACGCTCATCGATGTCGCCGGTCTGATGCTGCTGCATTTCCTGTGGCAGGGCACGCTCATTGGCGTCGTCACTGTCGCGGCGTTGCACGCACTGCGCCGGCGATCGCCAGAGCTGCGGTACGCCGTCGCATGCGCGGCGCTGGTGTGCATGATGGCGACGCCGCTCATCACAGCGTTCACGATCTCGCGTGGCGTGGTCCTGGTGCCCGTCGTGCTCCAGGCTGCTCGCGCGCAATCGCCGGCGGCTCGGTCGGCATCGCCGCCCGCCGCGCGGGAGATGCGGCCGTCTCCACAGATCGTTGGCGCGCCGGTATTCCTCGAGCCCACGAACCGATCGTGGCCCACCGTGGTCGTGTTTCTGTGGATGACGGGCGTCGCATTCCTGGTGACACGATTCGCCGCAGGCTGCTGGTCGGTGCATCGTCTGCGGCGGCTGGCGCTGCTGGAGGCGCCGTCGCGGTGGTCAGCAGCCGCAGAGCGCCTGGCTTTGACGTTAGGGCTTCATCGCGCCGTTCATGTCGTCGATTCAATGGCCGTCGGCACTCCCACGGTCATTGGATGGTTGAAGCCGGTTGTCGTGCTGCCCATTGCCGCATTCGCAAACCTCACGTCGTCGCAGGTCGATGCCATCCTCGCCCACGAGCTGGCGCACATTCGTCGCCACGACTGTCTGGTGAATCTGCTGCAAACGCTCGCCGAGACACTGTTGTTCTACCATCCCGTGGTCTGGTGGATTTCCGGGCGGATCCGCATCGAGCGGGAGCACTGCTGCGATGATGTTGCCGCCTCCGTCTGTGGCGATGCCGTGGTGTATGCCGAAGCGCTCGTCGAGCTCGAGCGCTGGCGCGCAGAGCAACCGGCGCTCGTGCTGGCCGCGACCGGAGGATCACTCCTCGGTCGCATCCGCCGGCTCCTTCGTGTGCCCGACGAGAAGCCGCGCGCAGCGGCGGCGATGACCATCGCGGGCGTGGCGGCGATCCTGGTCTGTCTCGCCGGCGCGACACACTACCTGCGCGCTGCGCAAT
This sequence comes from Vicinamibacterales bacterium, assembly GCA_035649395.1. Lineage (GTDB taxonomy): Bacteria > Acidobacteriota > Vicinamibacteria > Vicinamibacterales > UBA2999 > Gp6-AA40. The sequence goes on along the minus strand of DASRJR010000301.1, from coordinate 5,628 downwards.
CCGATTCACCGCGAATGACCCCTGTCGATCCCGACGATGCGGCAGCATGGCACATCGTCTTCAATCACCAGGACTCCGAGATGCGGTTTCTCGGGTTCAACGGCCGCGACCTCGTTCGATTCGCGTACCAGGTGCCGTCCGCCCGTGTCGTGGGCGGGCCGACGTGGATGGACGAGCAGATCCTTCGACTCGTCGTGAATCTTGCAGACGCTCCGCGTGCCGACGAGATGCCCGCGATCGTCCGCGGTGTGCTCGAAGATCGTCTGCGGCTGCGGACGCATGTCGAACAGCGCAACTTCCCTGTGCTCGCGCTCGTCACTGCGCGCGTGGATGGGACGCTGGGCCCCCGCCTTCGTCAGTCGACGACAGATTGTTTCGACCTCGACGAATGGGTCGCCGCCGGCCAGCCTCCACGGCTTCTCCCGCCGGCGGTGCCTCGTCAACCAGTGTGCGGCGAGGAGGCGTGGGATACTCCATTCGGCCACTCGTCGTATGTGGCGATCACGATGAAACAGTTCGCCGATGAGTTGCGGCGTTTCGATGGATGGCCGACGTCGCCGCGTCGGCGAGCACGTGAAATCGTCGATCGCACGGGGCTGAACGGTCGCTACGACCTGGAGCTCGCCGCGTTCGCGCCGGCGGCGGTGCTGATGAACCGCTTCCCCGCGCTCGCAACCGTGATCGAGCCGATGGGTTTTCCGTCGCTTCCCCGCGCGCTGGAAGAGCAGCTCGGGTTGAAGCTGGTCGCAACCGAAGCGCCCTTCGACGTCATCGTCATCGATTCCGCGGAGCAGCCAGCACCATGACACGCCTGGTGATTGGGTCCACACTTATCGCGGCGACGCTGGTCGCCGCTTTGGGCGCGCAAGACCCGGCCGCGCCGATTCCTTACGTCGCCTCGGTCAAACGCAACACGACCGGCACCGGTGGGTTGATTCGCATCCGGCCGGGCAACATCTCGGTGACGGGGATGCCGATCCGTACCCTGATCCGGCAGGCGTACGGCCAGTTGCAGGATTTTCAATTGGTCGGCGGTCCGGGCTGGATCAACTCGGATCGATTCGATATCGAAGCCAAGGTCGAAGACCCCGCGGCTGGGGCCGGTCCTCAGTTCGTGCCCACTGTTCTGCGCCAGCTCCTCGAGGATCGATTCAAGTTGAAGGCGCACAAGGAGACGCGCGAGCTGCCAGTCTTCGCGTTGATGCTGGCGCGCAGCGATGGTCGTCTGGGTCCCAATCTGACGCCCTCGTCTCCCGAATGTGTGACGACGATGAGCGCTCGCGGCCGCGCCGGTCGCGATTCCCGTGGCGGTCCGCCGCCCGATGGGCGAGGCGGCCCGTCACCCGATGGACGTGGGGGTCCACCGGCGGGTGGTCCACCCGCACGCGCGGGCGGACCGGCCGACTTCGACGCTCCTGTTCAATGCGGCCAGCGAGGCGGCGGGTTCGGTCGTTTTCGAGCAGGCGGCGCGACGATGGCGCAGTTCGCCGGCATGCTGTCAGGTGCCGCACAGCGCGTCGTCCTCGATAGGACGGGCCTGACGGGATACTACGACCTGAACCTGACGTTCACGCCAACGCCTGACCAACTGCCGCAAGGCCCTCTTCCGCCGGGCGTCGAGCCGCCGCCGATCGATCCGAACGGGCCGTCGCTGTTCACGGCGCTTCAAGAACAGCTTGGCGTGAAGCTCCAGGATCAGCGCGGGCCGGTCGAGGTCATCGTGATCGATGCCGTAGAAACGCCTACGGAGAATTAGAACGACGGGTCCGGCTAAAGCCGGACCCCACGGTTAGCGGTACCCAGCGGCCTGCAGTTCGAACAGCTGCGCGTAGCGTCCATTGGCGCGCAGCAGCTCGTCGTGCGTGCCGATCTCCTTCACGCGGCCGTCGGCAATGACGGCGATGCGATCCGCGATGCGCACCGTCGAGAAACGGTGCGAGATGACGAGGCCGATGCGTCCGCGCAGGTTGTCCTTCAGTTCGGCAAAAATCGCCGCCTCGGCCTCGGGATCCAGCGATGACGTCGGCTCGTCGAGAATCCACACGTCTGCGTCGCGATACATGATGCGAGCGAGCGCGAGGCGTTGCCACTCCCCACCCGACAGATCGTGGCCGCCTTCGAAGAGCCGGCCGACTTTCGAATCGAGCCCTTTCGGCATCTTCTTGAGCAACCACTCGCTGCGCGCGTCGCGGAGCGCGTCCAGGACCCGCCCATCGTCGACGGGGCCGTCAGGCCGTCCCATCACGACGTTCTCGCGTACCGAGAACTCGTAGCTGGCGTAGTCCTGAAAGAGCACCCCGATCCGGCTCCGTAACGTCTCGGGATCGACCTCGTTCAGATCGACTCCACCCATGCGCACCGATCCCTGATCGGGATCGTAGAAGCGCAGCAGCAGCTTCACGAGCGTGCTCTTCCCCGCTCCGTTCTCACCCACCAGCGCGATGAGCTCGCCGCTGCGGATGTGCAGACTGAGATCCGCGACTGCCGGCTCGGTTCCACCTGGATAGGTGAACGTGACGCGATCGAACTCGATTCCGGCAGTCAGGCTCGCCGGGAGCGTGCGCGCCGCCGGCGGGACGCGCACCAGCGGACCGATCGCGAGGAACGAGAAGTAGTCGTCCAGGAACGTGGTGTGCTGATCGACGGCGATGAATGTGCCCGAAATGTTCGCGAGCGTGCTGGAGAGCGTCGTGAACGCGCCGATAACGAGCACCACACCGCCCGGATCGATCGCGCCGCTGAGGCCGCGCGCGGCGACGAACAGATAGGCGCCGGCCAGCGTACTGCCCGTCACCAGCCCCGAGAGCAGGGAGACCCGCGTCGCCAGCCGATACATCCTGGCGCGTTCGGCGAACAGCGTCTCTGACAGATTCTTGTGCCGTCCCACCAGGTAGTCCGACAGCACATAGGCTCGGATCTCCTTGGTGGTGCGCGGCTGCACGAGCAGGTCGCTCAGATAGCCGCGTTCCCGTTCTTCGGGCGTCTCGTTGTAGAAGAACTCGTACAGCTTGGTCGTGACGCGCCGCTCCAGCGCCAGTGACAGCACCGCCGCGGCCAGCGCCAGGACGACGAGCAGCCAATGCAGGCTCGCGAGCAGCGAGGCCATCAGCACAATCGTCACCACGTTGCCCGAGAGCCCGAGCACCGACCAGGTCAGATCTCCGGGGCGCCACGACACGTCGCGCTTGGCGCGTGCCAGACGATCGTGCCAGTCAGAGTTGTCGAAGTGCCCCAGATCGACTTTCGACGCTTGAACCAGCAGCCGCCGCTCCGCCTCCAGCTCGACGCGGCGGATGAACAGATTCCGCCCATATCCCATGTAGGCGCCGAGCGCGCGCTGAAGGCCGGTGGTGAGCCAGAGCCCGACGACGATCGGGAGCAGGTCGCCCACTTGCAGCGCTCGCAGTCGTCCGTCGGCGATGCGATTGACCAGCGTTGCACCGAGATACACCGCGATCGGCGGCATGGTCGCATTGACGATGCCAAGCACCGAGAACCGGATGAGGGAGCGCGGCGAGGCCGACCACGCGAGCGCGAGTCCCAGCCCGAGATTTTTTCGCACGCGCTGAGCGCGGTTCGCGGCAGTCACCGCCACGGTCGCCTTGCACTCAGGGCCGCATGACAGAAGGGCGCTCGCATGAACGTCGTGAACGAGATACTGATACGTAGCGAGGCGAAGCCTCGCTACGTGTTCTGGTTCACCATCGGCAGCGTTCGAATCGGCGGCTGCCGACGGCGATGACGCCCGATCGTAAGCGTGGCGTCGATTAATTGGGAAGCCTTCAATCCGGGCAGCAGACGATAATCGCGCAGCCAGTGGAGTCCGGCGCTCACCGCGCAGCCGCATTCCGAGCAATCCGGGTTTCCGCCGAAGAAGCACGGCTCCACGTGCGTCTTCAGATCCGCCGAGTAGTTGACCGAGATGCGGGCAAACGTGCATTCGTCGGGCGACTGCGGCGGAACCGCGAATGCCTTTTCCGCGCCTGCAGGCAGAATCAGCGCCGGGTACCGTCGTTTCAAGTCGGGAAGCTCGGCGAACAGGCGCGCGCGCGATGCAGGCGTCAGCCGCTCGGCGCTTCGTTCGCCGCGCTGCGGCGTGTAGACGCTGAGCCAGATGCGCTCGATCTCCGGGCGTGATGTCCAGAACGCGAGGTACGCGTCGAGATAGCCGGGCCGCTCCATCATCTGGTTGGTGATCACCCAGCTGACATCGGCCTTCCGGCCAGCGAGGTTCTTGAGGATCTTCTCGTAGGTGGCCGGCGCTCGCCGCGCATCGTGCTCGGGTTGAAGGCCGTCGATCGACACGGTGACGCGCACGCGTGGAATCGCGTTCCACGACACCGGGAACGGAATCACCGCGCTGGTGACGACCAGCGTAAACACGCCCCACTCGCTCAACACCGGAAGAATGCGGCTCAACTCCTTGTGCCGCACCAGCGGCTCGCCACCGACGATCGACACCTGCATCGGACGATGGCGCTTGACCAGTTCGAGCACGCCGTCCACGAGCGCGTCGCCGCGCAAGTCGTTCAGACCGCGCAGCGTGACGCCGCCGCCGAGATGCTCGTCGCCATAGGCGTAGCAGCCCGGACATCGCAACGGGCACTCGCGTGTGATTTCGATGGAGAGGAGCGGACTGTACCCGCGCAGCAGCAGGCCCCAGGCGCTGAAGACCCTCGCGAGGTTCACTGGCTGCCGTAACGCCGACATCGTCAACTACCGTTATAGATCACCTGGGATCGCGACGCATCGGGGTTTTTCCGATCGCCTCGTCAGGTGCACTTCAGTTGACGGTTCTGTCTGACCTATCAGTGGCCGGCGCGCCGGTTGGAGAGGGTTGCGCGCCAAGCTCCTTCAGCAGCGCGATCGTCTCGTCATTGCGATCGCGTGCGCGCAGTGCGGCGTCGAGCGGCGTCCGGCCGGCTTTGTTCGACACGCTCATGTTCGCGCCCTTCCCTGCCAGGTAGCGGATGATCGCGGGCGACCCTTGGTTGGTCCCGGCGGCCAGATGCAGTGCGGTGTCTCCGGTCGCATTGGTGGCATTGACGTCGACGCCGGCGTCGACGGCAACCGTGATGGCTTCGAGCGCCGTCCCTTCGGTCACGCGGGCGTCTTCTGTGCCGACGCGGCCCGCGCTGGCGCCGGCGGCAAGCAGCACGGCGTTGTTGCCGCTCTTCTGCGTTGCCTTGGCATCAGCGCCGGCAGCAAGCAGGATGCGCATCACCGCGGCGTCCCCGCCGCGCGCTGCCCGCATGAACGGCGTCGCCCCCTCGCCGAGCCGGCCATCTCCGGCGTCGTAGACGCGCTTGAGCACTGTGCCCTTCAACCGCGCGTTCGGATCAGCGCCGCGCGCGAGCAGCATGTTGATCGCCCCGACGCTGCCGTCAATCACGGTACGAGGGGGATCCGGGCGCCCGAACGTCGTCGCGAGCGTGTGCATGTCCACCGCAGCGTAGAGCGGCGTCATGCCTTTGATGTCGGCGACGTTGGGGTTCGCGCCCTTCTCCACGAGCGCCGTCGCGGCGTCGTAGTGCCCGTTGATGATCGCGATGATGAGCGCGGTCGTGCCTTCCGGGTCTTGCACGTCGAGGTTCGCTCGTGCATCCGCGAGCGCGCGGATGGCATCCA
>DASRJR010000300.1:0-2092 GCA_035649395.1 Vicinamibacterales bacterium | reverse complement strand
CGTCGACGTGACGGGCCGGCGTCTCGCGTCGTGGACGGCACTCCGAGACATGCAACCCAACTGGCTTCAGGAGGAATACGGCGCGATAACGACGGAGGTGAAGAAGCACCCCGCGTTCGTTGCCGCGATGAAGAAACGCGGGATCACCGATCTCACGTTCGTCAGCTGCTCGGCGCTGCCGCCGGGGTATTACGCGACCGACGAGCAGCACGGCAAGCGCATCGCCCTCGTGGATTGCTCCGATGCGCGTGGCGTCCGCAACACGTGGGCCCGCCGCATCTCCGGTCTCACGGCGGTCGTCGATCTCACGGCCAAGCAAGTACTGCGTGTCGTCGACGAGGGCACTGTTCCCGTCCCCGCGACGACAGCCGATTACGATCCGACATCCATCGGAGCACCGCGCCAGGTTCCGAGCCCCATCCGCGTCGATCAGCCGCTCGGCCCAGGCTTTCATCTCGACGGCCATGTCGTCGAGTGGCAGCAGTGGCGCTTCCACGTCCGATCGGATCAGCGCGTCGGCCCACTCATTTCGACGGTCACTTACGGCGGCGGCGACCAGCGTCGTCCGGTCCTCTATCAAGGCAGTCTGTCGGAGATCTTCGTGCCGTACATGGACCCGAGCTTCGGGTGGTACCAGCGGAACTTTCTCGATGCGGGCGAGTTCAACGCGGGCGGTCTCTCGAAGCCGCTGCTGCGAGGGCTCGACTGCCCGGACCACGCCGTCTACATCGACGGCCTCGTCTCAACCGATCAAGGGCGGCCGAGGGCAATCAGCAACGTGATGTGCCTCTTCGAGCGCGAGGGAGGCGAACCGGCCTGGCGGCATTTCAGCGAGGAACCGGAGAGCCGAAGACGAAGGGATCTGGTGGTCAGAAGCGCCGCGGTGATCGGCAACTACGATTACGTGTTCGACTGGACGTTTCAGCAGGATGGCTCGATTCGAGTCGCCGTCGGCGCAACCGGCATTACTGAGGTGAAGGCCGTTGCCGTCGCGACGGCCAACGAGCGCGCATCAACCAACGGAGACGGTCGCTCCGCGGCGGAAGCGCCCGATGCCTACGGACGCTTCGTCGACAAGAATATCGTGGCGATCAACCACGATCACTACTTCAATTTCCGTCTCGACGTCGATGTCGATGGTCCCACCAATAGCTTCATGGCCGATCGGCTCGTGACCAAGACGCTCCCCGCCGACCATCCGCGTCGCAGCATCTGGGTGCGGCAAGCGACCACGGCTCGGACCGAAAGCGAAGGGATGCTGCACGTCGATATGGATCGGCCAGCGCTGTGGCGTGTCGTCAGCACGACCCGACAGAATCAGGTGGGATACCCGACGAGCTACCAACTCGTGCCCGGCATGACGGCCGCCACGTTACTGACGCCGGACGACTACCCCAGGCGACGAGCAGGCTTCATCGATCACAGTCTCTGGGTCACACCCTACCGGGCCGAGGAGAAGTATGCCGCCGGCGACCACCCGACCTTGAGTACGCCAGGCCAGGGACTGCCCGCATGGACGAAGGCGAATCGCCGCATCGAGCAGACCGACGTCGTGCTCTGGCACACCATCGGGATGCATCACGTGGTGCGCGCGGAAGATTGGCCCGTAATGCCCGTGGTGTGGCATAGCTTCGAGCTGCGGCCATTCGATTTCTTCGATCGCAACCCGGCGATCGATCTGCCCAGGCGGTGACATGATTCAAGAATCAAACGGGTCGAGGCTAGAAAGTCATTCGCGCACCGACCGTGAAGAAGCGCATCTGATTCGCCGCGACGGTGGTGACCTGACCAAACAGCGTGCTGGTCGGATTCAGATTCGGGCCCTGCCACTGCTGGCGATTGAACAGGTTCTGCGCATCGACCCGGAGCTGCCAGGTACGGCTCCCGCCAGCGCCGAAGCTGCGCTGAACGGACATGTTCGTGAACATCAGGGACTGGCCGCGCACACCGTCGATGCGGAACGGGAAGGCGCGCGTCTGGAACGCCGCAGGAGTGAGTGCCGGATCGCGCTGGAACCCGGCGTCGATATTGATCCACCGATCGCGGGTCGGATCGTCGAGCGCGATATCGTCGATGTTGCCGGTAAAGAAGT
>DASRJR010000299.1:0-10932 GCA_035649395.1 Vicinamibacterales bacterium | reverse complement strand
CGTCTCCGGCGTACGGCGCTTGGAGGACAGGAGGGTGAGGTGGTTATCGGGGTCTTCCGCCATCACGTAGTCTGGGTTCTTCTACTCTTCGCCGCCTCTGCATCGGCTGCCGCCGCTCAGGGGGGTTCGGACTCCGAGCGTCAATCGAGCGAGCCACAATCCGGCGAGAAAGTGCCGACCCAGCCCGAGCGCCGCACCGTCGGCACCGTGGCAGCACTGGGACGCGGGTCGATCGTGATACGCACGGATCAGGACAGGTTCGTCGTCTACGAACTGACACAGCGGACGGTGCGCACAAAGGTGGTCGAGCCGGGTGCGCGAGTCAGCATCCTCACGCTGTCGAGCGACACTGCCCCCGCGCCGCGGGCGCTCGCGATTACCGTGCTCCCCGGGAAACAAGGGCTGGCAGAGCCTGCCGAGTCTGCCGAGTCCGCCGAGATCGAGCCAAACGTTCCGCAACAGGTGCAACAGCTGACGACACAGATCGAACGGCAGGCACGACGCTTCCGTGCAGGCCTCACGGGCGGCGTCGCCATCGATCCCGAGCTGATTTCCCTCGATGCGTTCGCGACCTTCGGACCGTTCTTTACTCGGAATCTCCAGTTCCGGCCGAACCTGGAGTTCGCCTTCGGCGAGGTCACGACGCTCTTCGGTATCCACCTCGATGCGATCTACACGCTGCCCGGTGTGTCGCGAATCAGGTGGGCGCCTTACCTCGGGGCTGGGCCGAGCTTCACTTTCAGTCACCGCGGCTTCGAAGAAGTCGATGTCGACAGCGAGACCGATGAGGTAGACCGATTCAACTTCGACGACTTCCAATGGCACAACGGCTTTAACTTCATCGTCGGCGCGAGGAACCCTAACGGCGTGTTCTTCGAGATGAAATCGACGGCGTGGGGTGCCGCGAACATACGCGTGCTCGCGGGGTTTGAGTTCTGAGCCGAGCCTTATTCGTCGATGCTTCTTACACGGTCGTGCCGCCTCCCGACCTCCAACTCCCAACTCCCAACGCATTGGGAACTGGGAGTTGAGGTTAGTTTCGATTCGAACTCCGCGCCGCCGCAGCGCTCGCAGATATCGCCATTCCGACGATCGGCATCGCGCCGGACACGCTTGGCGTCGGGCCGTCCATACCGGCATGCGTAGTTAACAGGGATTCGGCTTCCTCGGATCGCTCATCCGGCACGAGCGCCTTCACGCCGCCCACGACGTTCGAATAGAGCCACATCATCGACACGATGTGCTCATCCACATCGCGGAATAGTTCGAGTGCATCGACTGGAGCGAGTCGCGGCCAAATACCACGCCCTGTCGTCTTAAACGCGCATGGGAGAACACATGAACCGCATCGGACTTGTTGCGACGTTGGTCGCGACCGCTGTCGCCACCTGCGGAATCATCACCGTGCGCGCGACGCCGGCGAACCAGGCGATAGCGGCCGACCGGGCACTCGGAAAGTGGCATTCGACGGAGCAGTTCGAGGGAGAGCCTCGTATCGCCGTTTCGTTTCGCCGCGGCGATCGTTCGATCGAAGGGTGGGCGGTGTTGCTCGGCCAACACCGGAAAGCCGACGATCGAGCGACGCTTGGGCTCTCGTTCACCGACGCGACCTGGACGGGTCAGAGCGTCCGCTTCAGCACGATCCTTCCCGAAGACGAGGGCACCATCGGCTGGGAGCTGCGCGTGGTGACGCCGACGACGGCAGTCCTGACGGCGCTTACCGAGAACGGGCAACCGATTCAGGACGAGCTGAAGTGGGAGATGATTCGCTGACGTAGAGAACATTTTGATCGATCTCGGGTCAGCGCCAGTCAGCTTCGGCCAACCAGAAAATACAGCTGCCAGGCGATAAAGATGCCGTAACGTGTTCCCGTCGGCGTATAGAAGGCATCCCCAGTAACGCGCGCCCAGAGACCAGGACCGAAGTGCAGCACAACAGCGTCGTCGCGGCGAGGCCCAATGGCACGGATTGTCCATAGAGAGTAGGCTTCGGCCTCGGTCCGATCGCTGTTTTACGGTTCGTAGACGGTCGTGCCGCCGACGACCGTTCGCACGATCGCGATGTCCTTGATCTTCTCGGGATCGATCGTGTGCGGGTCGTCGGCCAGCATCACGAAGTCGGCCAGCTTCCCCGGCGTGATCGCGCCCTTCACGTTCTCCTCTTTCGAGGCGTAGGCACCGTTCAGCGTATTCACGCGAATCGCATCCTGCACGCTGATCTTCTGATTCGCGCCCCAGATCTTGCCGTCCCAGCCCTTGCGCGTGACCATGCCCTGGATGCCCATCAACGGTGCAAACGGTCCTGGGCTGAAGTCAGAGCCGGCAGCGGCGTGCACACCGGCCTCGAGCAGCGAGTGGAACGCCATCGCTCGCGCCATCAGCGGCTCTCCGTAGAACACGAACTTGTCCGAGTTGTAGTAGGCGTAGGTGGTGAACAGCGCCGGAATTGCGTCGAGTGCCTTGATGCGTTGGACGAGGCTGTCGTTGACCAGCGTGCAATGCGTGATTTTCGGCCGGGCGTCGGCGCGAGGAAACAGCTTCTGCGCCCGCTCGATCGCGGTCAGGTACATGTCGATGGCCACGTCGCCGTTAGCGTGGCAGTTCACCTGGATTCCCGCTCGATGGACACGCTCGACCCAGGCGTTCAGCTCGTCCTGCGTCTCGGTGACGTTCCCTTTGTAGCCGGACTTGTTTCCTGGATACGGCTCGCTCAACGCCATCGTTCGTTCTGAAAACGAGCCATCGACCGTGTGCTCGGAGGTCGCACCAAGCTTGATCCACTCGTCACCAAACCCGGTGTGCAGGCCGCTGGCGATCATCGACTCGAGCACGCGTCCGCTCACCTCGTAGCTCACTCGGTGCATCAGCTCGCCGCGCGCACGAACGTCCTGAATCGCCGCGAGGTCGCCACCTTGATGGTGAACGCTCGTCAAGCCGTAGCGGGCGAACTGCTTCGAGATGTGCGCGATGCCGTCTCTCGCGCGCCGATCGGCGTCGGCCGCCGACAGCGTCGGCCGAGTCCCGACCTTGTTGAAGACGCCGCGCGCCGTATCGGTGACGCGTCCGTTGAGCTCGCCTTTCTCGTCGCGGTCGTAGGTGCCGCCGGGAACGTTCTTCGTGTCCCTGGTGACGCCCGCCAGTTGCAGCGCCTTGCTGTTGTAGTACGACGTATGGCCGCCGCGGTGCCGCACGACCACCGGGTGCTGCGCCGACACCTCGTCCAGGTCGTGCACGTTCAGCTCGCGCTTGTCCTTCACCTTCGTGTCGTCGAAGAAATAGCCCTCCACCCATGCACCGGGCGGCGTCTGACGCGCCCTTGCACGAAGCTTGTCGACGATGCTGGCGATGGTGACGAACTCGACCTCGAACGGGTTGCCGACCAGGACCTCGTAGAGCAGCACGTCGCCACCGGCGTGGTTATGGCAGTCGGTGAAGCCAGGCACCACGGTCATCCGCTTCGCGTCGATCGTCCGGGTGTCCTTGCCGGCGACGCCGTTGACCTCGGCGTTCGTGCCGACGGCAATGAACCGGCCGTTCTTCACCGCAAACGCGTCCGCCCTCGGCAAGCGCGTATCCATCGTGTAGACGTTGGCATTGAGGACGACGAGATCGGCGTCACCCGCGTCCGCGGAGGCAACAGCCGCTACCGTCCGGCTGAACCATGGGATTTCGAACGTGGCTGCGACGGCCGCCGCGGTCCACCCCATGAACTCTCGTCGCGATCTGCGATCGTTCATTCGCATGTCTCCTCGATCGGCATCAACCCAACGCATCCTTGCCGTCGAACTTGTCGGCCTCGCTCGTCCAGCCCACCTGCCTCGCCTTGTTTCGAATCTGCACCCACCACTCGGTTCGTGACGGTTCAATCACTCGGCCGGGACAACGGGTTGGCGTTTCCACGCAGGCGCCGTCGAGGATTTTGGAGACATCGACATCCGTATACACCTTGCCGTTGAACCAGACCTTGCTGAAACCTTCGCCCTGGTACGTCAGCAAGAACAGGGTCTGGCCCGGCCGCACGTCGATCGGTCCGTCTAAGGCGATCAGGCGCTGTGGGGTATCGAATCGCACGCGTCCAGCTCGAACCGTGACAACGATACCAGTGATGGCTGTCACGGTTTCGCCGGTCCGTATGCGAAAGACGACCGGTGCATCGACGCGGCGCGCCGCCCGCACTCGAACGGTTGCACGTGCCTTCCACTCGCGATAGACGCAACCTTCGAATGGACAGGCGCCCACGTCTTCGTACGGAAGCGGCGGGGTGGCGGGGGGCTGCGCCTTCACGCTCATGACACCGCAGACCGATACTACGAGCAAAAACAGCAGTCGGCTCAGCCCGACGAACATCAGCCCACACCTTCGAGCGAGCATCGCAGTGCTAGAAGCACTGGAGCACGACCCACGCGTTTTCGAACCGTCCCGCACGAGCATCCTGCTCTCGAATCCAGAAATAGACTACTCCCGCGTCTCCCCACATCACGTCCAGGTCATCATCGCTGTCGACCTGAAGAAGTAGCCTCCAGTCGCCGGCGCCATCACGAAGTCGTTCGACCTCCGGCTCATTGGAGTGGGACGCGTCGCCGCAATAGATACCGTGCGACACCAACTCGCATTCATGCTCCATGTCGTCGTTCTGAATGACGTTCGGGAAACCGCCGACTTGATGGCAGGGAGCGTCACCGTACACCGATGCGCTCAGGTCACTGAGACGATCCGATTCGGCGTCGTTCAGGCTGAGCGCGGTGATCTCGGCGCGTTCCCAAGACGGATACGTGTTGATCGAATGAAACGAGACATCGTGGCGCGGCAGGCTCCGAGGGGCGCTCGAGCGATCTGGCGGATTGGCGTCGTCAGCGGCGAACATTACGGCCCATCCGCCACGATCCTTCGGATCAAAGCCCCAGGGTTGCTTGTCGACATCGTAGAAGAACAAGAGACGTCCGGAGGTCGGCAACCATGCCAGTGGCAACGCGGTGCTCAACGACTGGAGATCGAGACACGCCAGGAACGTGAGCGGTGCGCCATCCTTGGTCGGCCACGTCATCGCCGGGCTGAGAGGCGGAACGCCACCCAAGTACGATCCCGATGTGCCCGGCGACTTCTGCAGCTGAACAGCCGGTCGCGCCAACGGAGACACGAGTGCGGCCACGTCGCGTATCGGCGGAGGTGGTGGGGACGCCGCGCGTCTACGGCCGAACAATCCCTTGATGATGTTCACGACACGACGTGGCGCCGACGCGCCCTTAGCGCCCGCTGGCGCGTCTGAGGATCGCCACCAACTCCTTTCCACCTAACGCCGTCTTCGCGACGGTCATGCCGTATCTGCCAACTCGCTGCGTTTGACGCGACATGACGACATCGTAGCGCCAAACTCATCATCGAGTGGGCGGGAGTGCAGCGTCGTGCACCGGGTGTCCGTGGCGGATCACGGAGTGAGCAACGGGAAGTGATAATCTAACCGCCGATCTCGTGCGCGGCGATGCGACCGCGCGAGCCGCCGAAGTCCATTGAGCGACTCCGCCCCGAATCGACCTCAGCCCGACCTGCCCGCTGCCGAATTGGAGAGCCGCGATCGGTCCCTGTTCGACGTCAGCCCCTTCCCGGCGGTCATCAGCCGTCTACGCGACAACACCGTGCTCGCGATCAACGAGCGCACGGCGGAGATTATGGGGGTGTCGCCGCAAGCTGCCGTCGGGAGCGTGGTCACCGATTACTACGTGGACCCGTCGCAGCGGCAGGCACTGACCGAGCGTCTGCAGCGCGACGGTCGCGCCGACGGTCTTCGCTTCCATCTCAAGCGCGCCAGCGGCGACACGCTGTGGGTCCTCGCCTCGTTCCGCCTGGTGACCTGGGACGGCGAGCCGGCAGTGCTCTCGGTGTTTCACGATATCAGCGCACAGTACGCCGCCGAGGTCTCGCTCAAGGCGAGCGAACACCGTCTGGTGACGCAAAGCGACGCGCTGACGACGCTCACGGCGCGCTACACCGACCCAAGTGAATGGTTCGACGAACGTTTGCGGGGCATCCTCGACATCGCCGCCCGCGCGTTGGACGTCGAGCGTCTGAGCATGTGGCGGTTCGATCCGGAGCGATCGGCGATCCGGTGCGCGGGCATGTACCTCCGCACCGGCGGCCAGTACGAAACCGGAGCCATCCTCCGGCGTCAGGACGCACCCAGCTACTTCGAGGCGCTCGAGCACTATCGGGTCATCGCCGCGAACGACGCCAGCACCGACCTTCGCACCTGCGAGTTCCTCGGCAAGTACCTCGTCCCGTATGGCATCGGCGCGATGCTCGATGTGCCACTGCGCTACGACAATCGGACGGTGGGCGTCCTGTGCGCCGAACACGTCGGACCGGCGCGAACGTGGACGCTCGACGAGCAGAACTTCGCGATCTCGGTCGGCAACCTCGTCATCGTCGCGCTCGCGGAGGAAGAACGCCGCCGCGCGCTCGCCAGTCTCGTCGAGAGCGAGACTCGTGCCCGACTGATCGTCGACACCGCGCACGATTGCTTCGTCGGCATCGATTCGGCCGATCGCATCATCGCGTGGAACGCGCAGTCCGAGCGGACGTTCGGCTGGACGCGCCACGAGGCGCTCGGGAGAACGCTGGCCGAGACGATCATTCCGCCCGCGTTCCGCGACGCGCACAAGAGCGGCATGAAGCGGTTCCACGCGACCGGCGACGCCCCGGTGGTCAATCAACGGCTCGAGCTGACGGCGCTGCATCGATCCGGCCGCGAGTTCCCCGTCGAGCTCACCGTCACCTCGCCGATGCGCGTCAGCAAAGGGTTCTTCTTCGGCGCCTTCCTGCGCGATATCTCCGATCGGCGCGAACGCGACGCCGAACTGCGGCGCGCCAAGGAATCGGCAGAGGCGGCAACCAAGGCCAAGAGCGAGTTCCTCGCCAACATGAGCCACGAGCTGAGAACGCCGCTGAACGGCGTCCTCGGGTATGCGCAGCTGCTGCAGCGCGATCGCAGTCTGAATGCGACCCAGCTCGAAGCACTCGAGGCGATCTCGAAGTGCGGGTCGCAGCTGCTCGATCTGATCAACGACGTGCTCGATCTTTCCAAGATCGAGGCAGGACGCCTCGAGATCGAGGAGGCGCCGACGGACCTGTCGAGGCTGGTCGCCGACCTCAGGTATGTCGTGATGGAAGCCGCCGAGCGCAAGGGATTGCGACTGGCGATGTCCATCGATGGCGAGGTGCCTGGAGCGGTCGTCCTCGACGCGCGACATCTGCGCCAGGTGCTGCTCAACCTGGTCGGCAACGCGATCAAGTTCACACGGGCCGGCGACGTCCGACTCGCCATCACGCGAGCGGACAAGGAACACCTGCTGTTCGAGGTCGTCGACACCGGGGTCGGCATCGAGTCGGATGCGCTGACCGCAATCTTCGCCGCGTTCGCCCAGACGAAGACCGGCACCGCGGCTGGCGGTACCGGTCTCGGCCTGACGATCTCCGATCATCTGATTAGCCGGATGGGAGGCACGCTGCAGGTCGAGAGCGTGGTCGGTCAGGGAAGCCGTTTCTTCTTCAGGCTTCCGCTCGTTCCGGCACGCGAGCCGGTGCGCGCCGAACATCACGACGAGACGATGCCGTCGCTCGACGCGCGGCTCGCGCCTGGACAGCAACTGAGCGCCTTGGTGGTGGACGACAGCCTGGCCAACCGCCACATCCTCGCGAGTCTTCTCGAGAGCGCGGGCGCAACCGTCATCACCGCCGGTGGCGGGCTCGAGGCGATCGAGCTCGCCCGCACGCATCGTCCTCAGGTCATCTTCATGGATCTGAAGATGGACGATCTCGACGGCCTCGAAGCGACGCGCCGCCTGGCGCGAGACCCGTTGACGGCGGCGATTCCGGTCATCGCCGTCACGGCGAGTGCGCTTGGTGACGCTCGTCAAACGGCGCGTGACGCCGGCTGCGTCGACTATCTGTCGAAGCCGATCCGCGTCCAGCTGCTCTTCGGCATGCTGCAGACGCACCTCGGCGTGCGATTCGTCAGCCAGGCGGAGCACGTACCGGCCGGCGACGCGCGCCCGATCGACGCCGACCGTCGGGCCGAGGTGGCGGCGCGGCTTCGCAGTGCCGTCGCGCTTGGCGACATCGGCGAGATTCAAGACCTGGCGCGGCAGCTCATGGAGGGCGAGGCCGCGGAAGCGGCGTTCGGCGAACGAATCACGCGGCTGGCGATGAATTTCGATTTCGCCGGCCTGAGCGAGCTCGCCGATTCGTTGACCGTGAGGTAACGACAGTCGAGCGACGCGCCACCGAGGCAAACAGGTCAGAACGACGTGACATCAGAGAAAGCACACGCACCGCAGATTCTGTTGGTCGACGACAACCCGACGAATCTTCAGGTGCTCTACCAGACGCTCGAGGGCAACGGCTACCGGCTGCTCGCCGCCAGGAGCGGCAAGGACGCGATCTCCATCGCGGAGCGGGCGGCGCCGGACCTGATCCTGCTCGACGTCATGATGCCGGACATGGACGGCTTCGAAACCTGCGCCCGCTTGAAGGCGGATGCGCGCACTCGCGATTGCGCGATCATTTTCCTGTCCGCGCTCACCGAGGCTGGCGAGAAAGTGCGAGGGCTCGAGCTCGGCGCGGTTGACTTCGTCAACAAGCCGTTCCAGGGCGAAGAAGTGCTCGCCCGAGTCAGGACGCACCTGACGATTCGCGACCTGCAGAAACAGCTCCGCCGGCGCAACGAGGAACTGGAGCACGAGCTGACGGTCGCGCAGGAGCTGCTTCGAGAAGCGAAAGATCGCACGGACGGTGTCCTGCTTGGTTCGAGCACGGTCGCCTTGCGCCTGCGCGAGGACGTTCAGGACGCGGCGAAGTCCGATGCCACGCTGCTCATCAGCGGGCCTGCGGGCAGCGATCACGAAGCTATTGCACGCGCGGTGCACCATCTGTCACGACGGAGCTCGCGCGCGATCATCTGCGTCAACTGTCTCGCGATGGCGCCCGGCGTCTCGCCGCCCTCAGGGCGGCCTGGCATTGCGGACGACCTGCTCGACAAGTTTGCGTTGGCGGGCGGCGGCACGCTCTACATCGAAGGCATCCAGCACCTGTCGCACGACATACAGCGAACGCTGGCCGACAAGCTTCGCTCGATCGAGGAGACCCGGGCGGCATCGGGGACGGCGGTGCCGGATGTCCGTGTGATCGTCTCGACGACGCGAGACGTCGACGAAGAGCTCGCCGCGGGACGTCTGAGTCCGGCGCTGCATCGTGCGCTGCCGAAGACGATCGATCTTGCGCCGTTGCGCGCGCGGCTCGACGATCTGCCGGCGCTCGCCCCGTTCATCCTCCGTCGTCAGGCCGAACAGGCCGGGCGGACGGTGCCGTCGCTCTCGGAGGAATCACTGCAGCGGTTGAAGAACCATCGGTGGCCCGGCAATCTCCGCGAGCTCCGACACGTCTTGGGATCGGCGCTCGCCGCTAGCCCGGGTCCGGTCCTCGAGATCGGTGACCACCTGCTGAACAGCGCGGTCCGCGTCGGCAGCTACAGCTTGATCGAGCAGATCGGATCGGGCGGGATGGGTGAGGTCTGGCTGGCACGGCACCAGCTGCTCGCCAGGCCTGCGGCGATCAAGATCGTGCGGGACGCATCAACCGGGGCTGGCGAGGAGGGCGGGTCCGTTCGACAGCGCTTCGCTCGGGAAGCGCAGGCGACGGCGGATCTGCAGTCGCCGCACACGGTGCAGCTGTTCGATTTCGGCGTCACCGATAACGGAAGCTTCTTCTATGTCATGGAACGGCTCCGCGGCATGGATCTGCAGCGGATGGTGGAGCGCCACGGTCCGCTGCCGCCGGCGAGAGTCGC
The DNA here is from genome assembly GCA_035649395.1 of Vicinamibacterales bacterium. Lineage (GTDB taxonomy): Bacteria > Acidobacteriota > Vicinamibacteria > Vicinamibacterales > UBA2999 > Gp6-AA40. The sequence continues at coordinate 1,094 of DASRJR010000299.1, read as the reverse complement.
GTTCCTCCTGAAGCAGGCGTGCCTGTCGCTCTCTGAAGCGCACGCGCTCGGACTGGTCCATCGCGACATCAAACCGTCGAATCTCCTCGTCTGTCGCCTCGGAGCGCAGCACGACTTCCTCAAGGTCCTCGACTTCGGCGTGGTGTCGCGGCGCGGTCGTGGCCCGACACAGCCGATCACCGAAATCGGGATGATTCTCGGCACGCCGGCGTTCCTGGCTCCCGAACTGATCTCGGGTCAGGGTGCCTTCGATCGGCGCGCGGACATCTACGCGCTCGGGTGCGTCGCCTTCTGGCTGCTCACCGGTCGCACGCCGTTCGAAGCCGACGACGTGATGACACTCCTCACGCTGCATTCAACGACCGCGCCGGTGCCGCCATCGTCGATGTCAGAGGAGCTCATTCCACCTGACGTGGATGCACTCGTGCTCGAGTGCTTGTCGAAGAAACCATCCGACCGTCCCGCCAGCGCCGAGGTTCTGCACGAACGGCTCGACACGCTGTCGGTGGCGCGGCAGTGGGATCAGCGATCGGCGCGCACCTGGTGGGAGATGCACGAGCCCGATCTCGTCGCGTGAATGTAGTGTCCGGCTTTAGCCGGACGTGTAGTGTCCGGCTTTAGCCGGACGGTGTGTTGTAGTGTCCGGCTTTAGCCGGACCGTGTGGTTAGTATCCGTCTTAGGCCGGACCTTGCTCGCCGATCATCCGACGCATTCGCTCTCAGAGGCGAATGACGCGGGAATCCACCCCCGCACTCGTTTCGGTCCACGCAGTTCGACAAGATACCAACGAGTCTCGTAATCATCCCCGACGACACGAATCACAATTGCCTCGGCACAGGCAGGCACGCCGACGATGAGTGACGAATCACGGCTGGCGCGGCCGAAAACGCCCAGCCTGGCCCCGGGCGCACCGAGCCGCGAGAGCCGTCAGCCCGATCACGAGCAACGCCGCGTGCGCTTTCCTGGCGGGCCGGAAATCGGGATCGACCCCGAGATGCAGCCGCAGCGTGCCCGCGCGGAACCAGACACCGCCGCGTACCGCCAGGTTCGCTGGTTTGGGTTCCTCGGCAAGACCCAGAACATCGCGGTAGAA
>DASRJR010000298.1:0-12852 GCA_035649395.1 Vicinamibacterales bacterium | reverse complement strand
CGTGTTTTTCAAGACCGTGAGCAAGGGCGCATCGCACGTGGGTATTGCGATCGGCGGCGATGAGTTCGTCCACGCGCCAAACTCGCGCGGCGTCGTGCGCGTCGAGAGTCTGTCGAACACCTATTGGTCGAAGCGCTGGGTTGGGGCCAGAAGAATTGGTGGGGAGGTTCCGGCCACCCGCCCGTGAGAAGGGCCACCTGAAAGGTGGCCCCTACTTGAGACCCTTCAGCAGGACGATGTCGTTCGTGACCGCCGCACGGGCGACAGCGAGACGTTTGCCGTCGCGCGAATAGGCGAGCCCCATGATCGTTCGATCGGTGAACTGCGTGATCTGGCGCGGCTGACCACCCGTAAACGACCGCGTCCACACGTTCATGACGCTCGAATCGACATAGGCAAGGCCTCGTCCATCGGGTGTGAACTTCATCGTGACGAATCGAAACCGCGGAGGTAACGGGACCTCCACACGATTGGTGCAGGCCGGCAAGTCACAGACGAGAATCTTGAACTGGTTCTGTGGTGCGGATGTGAGGAACATCAGGCGTCGGCCGTCTGGAGAAACATCCAGCATGTTCGCTCCGGCAAACAGATTCACAATCTGTTTCGGCTCGCCACCCTCGATCGGCACGATCCATGGCGACTGAATGCCATTCCTCGGAGCAAGAAAGATAACCGACCGGTCGTCGGGTGTGACGATCGGAAACATGGTCCCGCCCTTGACCAACAGCACGGGCGGTGTAGCACCCGCGGTGTCCACTTTCCAAAGACCCGGCTCCTCGTCGGCCTTCACGAACACGACGGTCTTGCCATCGGACGTGCCAGCGGGGAGGGCAGCATTCGAGGCCAGTTCCACGGGACCGCCACGGCCCGGGATGACACCGCCGATGGTGAACGACTCAGTCGTAGTGGAGTCGAACACAAGTCGCTCGCCCGCCCAGCGCATCGCCATCTGGGTGGATGTGTATGGCAAGGGCGGCACGATCTCGCTGAACCGGCTCGTTCCGAGCGCAGTCGAGGGGTTCGTCGCGTCTCCAATCCAGATCGCGACTCGCGTTTCCGAACGCGAGGTCACCACGCTGCTCCGATCGGCGGCAATGTCGACGCCACGGTAACTGCTCAAATCGTTAGTCAAAGGCGTGACCTGCCCATCGGGATACGACATTCGCCACAGCTGGACGCGCGAGCCGTTGAACTTGGGCTGGCTCAACAGCAGCGACGAGGGACCGAGCCATGCGATCCCCTGCGGGACAAAGCCGCCGTTCGCGGGCCGTATCGTTTCAGCGCCGGTCGCCACGTCGACGAACACGACCTCCGTCTTGATAGCCGCCGACTCGAATCCGAACAGCGCGATGACACGTCCGTCGGGAGACCACGCCGGCCGCGGAGGATTTGGCGCTGTATTGAACAGCGAAATATATCCATTGTTTGGTCTCCGACGTGTCGTCAGCGCTCGAGGATTGCGACCGTCAGCATCCGCGATCACGAGCGAGTCGGTGTCCGCGGCCACATCGACGCGGACAAACGCCATCTTCTGTCCGTCAGGAGACCATCCCGGGCGTGTCCAGACGTCTCCGATTACTCTCTTTTCGCTGCCACCAAGAAATGGGATGCGCCACAACTGTGGTCCGCTCACGGGGGAACTGGTCGGCCTCTCCGCATCGAAATCGATGAAACTCCCCTCGGGCGTCACGCTCAGGCCGAGAGCGCCACCGCCCGTCTGTTCGAAAATCTTGACGTTGCTCGGCGTCGCCACCTGCCGGACCCAGATACCCACCTTGTCGCCGTCGGGCTGAAGATAGGTGACGTACTTCCCATCGGGCGAGATCGCCGACGCGATTGCATTGCCGCTGTTCGTCAACTGCGTGATCTCGAAGTCGCGAAGCGGCGCGCTGTCAGTCGATGAGGGGGGCGACGATGTTCGCCCCGTGATCGCCACGTACAGAGCTCCCGCGACGATCAGCATCAGCAGAAGGGCTCCGGCCCCGAGCACACGTGGATGCTTCCTCGCCAGCGCGACGGCCACTTGGGCATCGGATGACGAAGAGCTGTGACTGACGGCCGCGGGCGCAGGATGCGCGCTCGCCGTGACGTGCGTGCCGCTCGTAGCCACATCCGGCGCCATGGCCGATCGCGACGAGTCGTGATCGCGCTTCAGCCGCTTCAGATCCGCGCGCAGGTCGGCGGCGCTCTGATACCGCACATCGCGGTCCTTCTCGAGCGCTTTGGTGATGATTCGATTCACCTCGGAGGGCAGGTCCGGATTGATCTGCAACGCGCTCGTCGGGGTCTTGGCGAGAATCTCGTGCGACACGACCGCCGACGTCGGGCCTTTGAACGGCAGCACGCCGGTCGCCATCTCGTAGAGCACCACGCCAAACGAGAACAGATCGCTGCGTCCATCGACGCGCTCGCCGCGGACCTGCTCGGGCGACATGTACGCCACGGTCCCCAGGGTCGTACCCGGACTGGTCAGATGCGCATCCCCCGGCATCGTCGGCAGCACCGATGCGCCGGGCACTGCGGCGACCTCGAGCTTCGCAAGACCGAAGTCCAGCAGCTTGGCGTGGCCACGAGCGGTGACGAAGATGTTGCCCGGCTTGATGTCGCGATGGATCACGCCGGCGCTGTGGGCCGCGTCCAACGCATCGGCGACCTCGAGGCCGAGCGTCAGGAGCTCATCGATCGACAGCCGCCCCACGGTAATCGCGTCTCGGAGCGAGCGTCCGTCGAGCCACTCCATCGCGATGAAGGGCTGGCCGGCGTGCTCGGCAATCTCGTAGATCGTGCAGATGGAGGGGTGATTGAGGGCGGAGGCCGCACGCGCCTCACGACGGAATCGGCCGATCGCCGATTCATCCTTCGCGAACGCTTCGGGCAGGAACTTCAGAGCGACCTTGCGCCCGAGCGTGAGGTCCTCGGCCAGATAGACGACACCCATGCCGCCGCCGCCAAGCAGCGAGTCGATGCGGTAATGGCTGACGAGATCGCCGGGCGTCACCGGCGTTGATGGTATCGCAGCGACGAGTCGGTCCGTTGGTCCGGCTGAAGCCGGACACTACATCTCTACGCGGCGCGGAACGCGCCCTTGCGAACCAGCCGACGTGAGGTGTTTGACAGGAATTCCCGCATCACCAGATCGTCTTCGGTGAACACGCGTGCCACGCGCGTCGCCTTCAAAGGCTCGATCCGGCAGTCCTCGGGGTCGACGCTCACCGGCTGCGGGTTCAGCGCCTCGACATAGCGCTGCGGGTACGACGGAAAGGCCTTGAATGTCGTCCCGACGACTCCGCCGAACCGGTCCGTCAGCTCGGTGAAGTCGTACTTCAGGAAGTCGTAGACCGCCGGATTGGGGTTGCTGGCGAGGTACTGCTTCACCATGGCGACCACTTGTCTGAAGAAGTGCTGGCCGTGGCAATGGGCGGATGCCGAGCCGTCCGCGCGCTCCATACGCCGGATACCCGTACCGGTGGGATCGATGTGGTAGAGCTCGTGCACGATTGTGTCGAGTTTGGTGATCCAGTTCTCATAGCCAGCGTAGTGCTTCAGTTTCGGCGATCGCGACAGCTTCTGATCGCAGAACCGCGGCAGCGTGAACGAGACCATGTAGTCGATGCTTGCCGTCCCGATCCTCACCACGGGCGACTTCGTCACGAACCACTCGGACCGCCGGGTCAGCAGACCCGTCCGGCGATCGCGCCAGTAGTAATAGCCAGGCTCGCTCTCCGGCAAGGTGAGGCAATGACACGTCGCATACGGGCCTTCGGCATGCGCGCGACCGGCGCGTGCAAATACCAGCACCTTGTTCATGTCGAGGAACTGCAGCGTCGGCACCCGCGTGGCGACGTCGGACATGAGATTCCAGATACGGTCCGTGTAGTGGATCATGCGTGTCTTCTTGCGATTTCGGCTGCTCTACTCGGCGACTTCACTGAGCAATTCGACGAATTTTCCGTAGCTGCGCGCAATGACTCACCGAGGCACCTCCGGTTCCGGTGGCGGCGGTGCCTCCGACGAGGGAGGGATGGGCGCCACGGGTTCGTCGCCGTCCGGCGGCGAGGGGACGGAGGTGGGAACATCGAGGGGCGTCGCGAGTTCGTCCTCGGTGCCGGGGGTCGGCACAGGGAACGGCACGGGCGCGGGAGGTTCAACGCCGCCCATGCGCGACAGAATCAGCTGTTGAAGGCGAATGAGGCCGGCGCGTGGACGGGCCGGATTGTAAATGTGCGGGTTGCGGATGGCGCCAGCCATCAGCGCGGCCTGCTCGCGCGACAGGCCTGCAGCCGACACGCCAAAGTACCTGCGCGCCGCGGCCTCGGCACCCCAGACCTGATCGCCCCATTCGATCACGTTCAGGTAGATCTCGAAGATGCGGGCCTTGGGCAGCGCGACCTCCAACCGCCGGGTGAGGATGAGCTCGCGCAGCTTGCGCACCGGATTTCGTGATGGCGACAGGTATAAGTTTTTCGCCAGTTGCTGCGTGATTGTGCTCGCACCCCGGAACGGCTTGCCCCGCTCCATGCTGACGTGAATCGATTCCTTGATCTGTTCGAGGTCGATGCCCTCGTGCTCGAAGAAGGCGCTGTCCTCGGTGACGATCACCGCTCGCTTGAGATGCTGGGAGATCCGCGTATACGGCACCCACTGCTGCGACGGGCGAACCGCTTGGCCGAGCCCCCTCGCCTCGCTCGCGCGCAGCTCCATGAACGCGGTCGTCTTCGGATTGGTGTAGGCCAGCGCCCGAACGTCGGGCGTCGAAAGATAGACGTACGCTACGACGCCGAAGCCGAACCCGCCGCACGCGCGCAGCACACGTAGGATGGACCGAGGCGAAAAGCGCCCCATTGCTTCTGCTTTCGTTTCCCTATACCAACGCTGGACGAAAGGCCGCGCCGGCCGCGGCGACACCTGCACCTGCGGGCACCTCATGGCCGTTCGCGGCCAATGCGCCCTCGAGCGACGCCAGAAACTGCAGCAACGTCTGAGGCGTCGAGCTTGCGCCCATCAGTCCGACGCGCCAGATCTTACCCGCCAGCGGACCAAGGCCCGCGCCCACCTCGATGTTGTAGGTCGTCAGCAGAGTCCTGCGCACCGCGGCTTCGTCGACACCCGCGGGGACACAGACGGCGTTCAGCGTCCACAGCCGCTCGCCCTCCGGCGGCAACAGCGCGAGACCCATCGCCTCGATGCCTGCCGCGAGGGCGCGGTGATTGCGCTCGTGCCGGGCGACCCGCTCCGCCAGGCCTTCCTCGTCAATCATCAGCAGCGCTTCACGCAATGCGTAGACGAGACTCGTCGACATCGTGTGGTGGTACTTGCGGCCCACCCAGTAGTCCTCGAGCAGTCTGAGATCGAGATAGAAGCTGCGGCATTTCACGAGGCGCTCGCGCGCCGCACCGGATACGGCAAGCGGGGCGAGGCCTGACGGCGCCCCGATGCACTTCTGCGTGCACGAGTACGCCACGTCGACGCCCCAGCCGGCAAGGTCGACGTCGTGGCCACCGAGCGACGTGACCGTATCGACGATCGTCAAGGCCCCGTGCGCGCGTGCCAGAGCCGCCAGCTCCTTCACCGGATTCCTCACGCCGGTCGACGTCTCGGCGTGCACGATGCCAACGATATCCGCTCCGTCGCGAACCAGTTCGTCCTCGAGTCGTTGTGGATCGACCGATCGGCCCCATTGGACGTGGATGCGGCGTACGCGCGCGCCGTAGCGCTCGATGATCTGCGCGAGCCGATCGCCGAAATATCCGGTGACGATGACGATGGCGCGCATGCCATCGGCGACGGTGTTCGCCACCGCCGCCTCCATCGCCGACGTGCCGGTACCCGACGTCGCGATCGTCAGCGATCGACTGTCGGCGCGGAACACGCGCTGCAGCGATGCACGGACATCGTCCAGCATCGGCACGAACTCGGGGTCGAGATGACTGAGCACGGGCGCGGCCAACGCGCGCATCACACGAGGAGCGATCAGGCTAGGGCCTGGGCCGAGCAGAATCCGTTCAGTCGAAGGCAGCGGCATCAATCACATAACCTGTAAAGCGCGCACGAACGCTACGCTACGCGCGCCATCAACGTGCAGCTCACGCACACACGCGTCCGATTCGACAGAGGCTCGATCGGACACTACGCTCGTGCAGCTGGGAGCACCTCGAGTGCGTCGAGTTGCGCACGAATCATATCCACAATTTGTGAGTTCAGGGGACGTAATGGCGACCGCGGCACCCCACCAACATAGCCGATGAGGTCCAGCGCGGCTTTGAGTCCGGGGACGCCGTGCGAGGTGCCGATTGATCGCGCCAGCGGGAGCAGTCGTCGCTGCAGCGCTCGTGCTTCGTCGAGCCGCTGCTCGCGAACCAGCGCGACCATGCGCACGCACATCTCGGGGAGCAGCGAGGCCAGCGCCAGGATGGCGCCGTCGCAGCCGGCGCAGAGCGCATGGAAGAACGTCGTGGCTGAGCCAGCGAGTACGGTGAAATCGGCTGGCGTCCGTCCGCAGAATTCAGCGATCTGTCCGATGTCCCCGCCTGATTCCTTGATGCCGATGATGTTGGGATGCACCGCCAGACGCTCGACCGCGTCGGGCAGCAGATTGACGCCGGTATAAAGCGTCACGTTGTAGAGCAGGACGGGAATGGGAGATGCCTCAGCCACATCGGTGTAATGACGCACGAACGCGTCGCTCGTCATCTGCGGTTTGAAGAACGACGGCGTCCTCACGAGTGCGGCGTCCACCCCAGCCGCCGCCGCCCGGTGCGTGGCGGCGATCGTGGCCTTGGTCGACTCCCGGCCAGTCCCCGCGATCAGCGGCCGTCCTTTCGGTACACCTTCGCGCACGATCGCCACGACGCGATCGGCCTCGTCGTCGTCGAGCTGCGCCGCTTCTCCGTTGGATCCAAGTACGACCAGGCCGGTGAGCGACGTGGACATCCACTTCGCGACGTTGCTGCGCAGCGCCGGCTCGTCGATGGTGTCGTCCTGGCGGAACGGTGTGGAAATGGGCGTGTAAATGCCCGCGAACCGCTTCATCGCTCTAATTGTATAGGGGGTCGCCCGGTTCCTTGTACGAAGAGATTGACGCTGAGCACGACGAAAAATATCGCGGCCGCCGGTGCTAACGTCCACGGCGCATCGCCGAGCAACGCGACGTTTGCCGCCTCCTGCAGCATGGTTCCCCACGTCGGTGTCGTATCGGGAAATCCGAGACCGATGTACGACAGCGTCGCTTCGGCAAGGATGAACGCCGGCAGCAGCAACGTCGCCTGCGTCCTGAGATAGCCCGCCGCCGCCGGCAGCAGATGCCGAAGCAGCACCCGCGACGCACTCGCTCCCGCCGCACGCGCCGCGATGACGTACTCGCGCTCGCGTTCGGAGGCGACGATGGCGCGCACGCCGCGCGCCACCATCGGCCAACCGAGCAGCGCGAAGATCGCCAGCAGCAGCGTGAACACCGTCGACGCGGCCAGCACCAGCGGCATCACCGCACGCAGAGCGAGCGCTACGTAAATGGCCGGTAGTACGAGCACGAATTCCGACAGGCGCGCGAGCACCGCATCCAACCAGCCGCTCGCGTAGCCGGCGACGCCACCGACGAGCGCACCGAGCAGCGTGGCCGCAAGCGTTGCACATACGGCGAGCCCGAGCGTCGTCCTGGCGCCATAGAGCAAGCGCGAGAAGATGTCGCGGCCGTAGGCGTCGGCGCCGAGCAGCAGCATCGGCCCTCGGCTCGCCGGCTCCTCTTCGAACGAGCGCTCGATGCGGCTGACGATGCGCAACGCGTGCGCATGCGGGGCAACACCATGCGCATCGAACGCGTGGACCGGCGTTGGTGGCGCGTAGAGAAGATTGGGGAATCGACGGTCGGGTGGATTGGGAGCGATCCAGGGCGCGAGCAGCGCGACGACCGCAATCACACCGAGCAGAACGGCACCCGCTCGCCGCATCGCGAGTGGACGTGCGTGCGCTCGGGTCGTCATGCGTCACCCTCGCGCACGCGTGGATCGCTCGCCGCGAGAAGCAGGTCCCCGGTCAGCGTACCGATCGCGAGAAACACCGCACCCATCGCCGCGCACGCCGCGACCAGGTAGATGTCGCGCGCGCGCAGCCCTTCGTACATCAACCGGCCGATCCCCGGCCACGCGGTCACATATTCGACGATGAAGGACCCGGAGAGCAGCGCGCCGATGACGAGGCCGTACACCGCACAGAGCGGCCGCAACGAGACCGGCCATGCATGACGCAGGATCACGTCGCGCGTCGGCACCCCGCGAGCGATCGCGGCGACGACGAACGGCTGCTGCACCGCCTCGCTCATCGACTGCGATTGGAGGCGCTCGAACATGGCCGCAATGGGCACCGCCAGCGCCAGCGCGGGCAGCGGCAGATGCCACGCCACGTCGAGCATCCACGCCGCCCAACCCATGTCGGATGCGTTGGCCGATGACATGCCTCCCGGCGGCAGCCATCCGGTACGTGCGGCGACGAACACGAGCAGCAGCGATGTGAGCAGCGGCGGCATCGACACACCGACGAGCGACACGCCGCCTACCGCCGCCGCAACCGAACGCCCCTGCCGGCTGCCGCTGACGATGCCGAGGGCGATCCCGGCGACACTCGCGATCGCGAGCGCCACGAGCGCGAGCACCGCCGTGTTGCCCGCCGCGCGAACGACCAGCGGACCGACGGGCTGGTTGTAGAGAAAGGAGTCGCCGAAGTCGAGCCGGACCGCGCGGCCCGACCAGAGCATCCACTGCGCCAACGGGTTTCGATTGAGATCGAACCGCGCGCGCGTCGAGTCGATCTCGTCGCGAGACGCCGTCGGCCCGAGCTGTGAGGTGACGTCTCCCGGCGCGAGTCGCGTCAGGAACAGCGCCGTAGACGAGGTGCACACCAGCAGCACAATGGCGAAGATCGCGCGGCGGATGAGAAACGGGACCATCAGGGAGTGGTCACGCTCAACGTATCAGCACTCCACAGCACCGCGGGGCGCATCACCGACGCCGTCACTCCGGTGAGCCGGCGGCTGTGCGCGTAGTAGAGACGTGGCGCCGCAAACTGCAGCGCAGGCAGATTCTCGGCGAACAGCCGCTGCACGTCGTCGAAAATGGCTCGTCGCTTTTCGAGATCGAGCGTCGCGGCCTGCTCGTGCATCAGCGTATCGATGCGCTGCTCCCACTCGGTCGCCGGCATCTTCTGACTGATGTTCCAGAAATGCGACGAGCCCGAGCTGATCCAGAAGTCGAGATTGCCGGCCGGATCGAGATCCGTCATCAGCGGGCGCATGTAAACCGCGTCGTAATTGCACGCCAGCATCCGCTCGAGCAGGGCGGGGAACTCCAGCGGGACGACGTCGAGGGCGACACCGATTTTGGCCGCCTGCTCGCGCAACACCGCTGTGCCGCGCTCGTAGTAGCCGACGCCGCGCTGCGTGATCACCGTGAACCGCGCTTCGGTCCCTTTCGCGTCCTCGACCACGCCGTTCTTGTTGCGATCCTCGAGGCCGATCTGTTTCAGCAGGTCGCGCGCACGGGCCGGATCGAAGGCGTATCGCCGCAGGTTCGGCGTGAACCATCGTTTGTTGCCGGACGTAACCGGTCCCCAGACCGGCACGGCTTCGCCGAGAAAGACGGTCTGGGCGAACTCCTCACGATCGACCGCGTGCGAGATCGCCTGCCGAAACTCGCGCCGCTGCACGAACGCGAAGCGCGGGTCGCCCTTTTTCGCCTCGGGCTTGAGGCAGAACCAGAATGAATCGGCATCCGTCGAGACGCCTGCCTCGACCATCTGGAGCGTGCCGTTCTCCTGGGCGCGGCGCACCGGGACGTAGTCCTCGGATCGGAGCTCGGTGTAGGTGAGATCGGTCTCCCCCGCCTGCAAACGCACGAGCTCGGCGTTCTGCTCGGGGACGATCTCCAACACGACTCGATCGAGATACGGCAGCGGCGATCCGTCAGGCGCTTTCCGCCAGTAGCGCGGGTTGCGATCGAACACCAGGCGCTGACCGGTCTGGTGCTCGCGCAGCACGAAAGGGCCGGTGCCAGCCAGGGTGGACGGCGGCACCGATGGATTCCAGGCTTCGGCAAACGTGCCTGCGTCGAGTGCGGCTTCCAGCTTGTGCTTCGGGAGGATCGGCAGCATGTCCAGCAGCCGCAATCCCGGACCGGAGGCCGACGCATACGTGAGCACCACCGTGTTGGCGTCGGGCGCGTCGGCCTTGAATGGACTTCCGCCCGGCTTCAGGCTGCTCGCAACCACGCTTCCGGACTTGGGATCGAACGCCGCCCGCACCGAGAACAGCACGTCGGCGGACGTGAACGGCGTGCCATCGGACCACGTGACACCCTGTCGCAGGTGCAAGGTGTGGGTGCGGCCGTCGGCACTCGAATCCCATCGCTCGGCCAGCCACGGCTCGAGCTCGAACGTGATGCGATTGATGCGTACGAGCCGGCCCTGCGTGAGGACGTTCAACAGGTCGGTGGCTTGATCGGCGGCGACGATGCGGTTGAAGGAGCGGGGGGCGACGCGAATGGACGCGACGATCTGACCGCCACGGCGCGGCGCTGCTTCCCTGGTAGCGGACTCGCGCGATGGACAGCCGCGAACGAGGAAGAAGGCGGCGAGCAGTCCGGCGGTGACGCCGAGGCCGATGAAGCGCGAAGGACGAGAGGGTCGCGGTGTGGAGGTCAAATTTGGCTACCCCGGCCAACATCTTGGCCGCGAAAGACAGCGCGCAGATCACGACACGTACGTACGCAGATCCTGCAAGGTCAGCCGTGGATCAGGGTTGACGGAGTCAATGTACTGGCTAAGGGTTTTACCCGATGCGGCTCGGAAGACACACCTAATTCGAACGATAACATCAAATTCTTCAGCGAGTTGAGAGGAAGTATACAGTTCATCTGCACGACTGGCACTCGTGACGCAATAAGAGGGGGTCACGAGGACACAACATGGCTTCCCCCCTTTCCTTCGAGCTTCCGCGCATCGAGCATCAATTCGGTCGGAGCGTCTCAATCGAACAGGCCGCACAGCTGATGAGCGTCTCGCGACGCACTGTTTATAACCGCATTCGCGAGGGCCGTCTTCAAACCATCCGCACGCTTGGCGGTTCACAGCGCGTCCTTCTGGATTCGCTGCAGGAGCTGCTGGGCTGCCGTCCGCAGGTCGTGCCGACGTCGACGCCGCCGACGCTGACCTTCAACGCTCGTCTCGCCGCCCGGGCCTAACGCTTCATGCCGCTGAAAGTGGTGCTGTGATGACTGCTTCAACCTGCACAGCGATCCTTCGAACCCACCTGGTCCCCGCGATGGCCGTCGTCGCGGTCTTCGTACTGGCGACACCCGACGCTGCGCGCGCGCAGTCGGCGCGGGCGCGTCTGTCGCAGGACCTCTCTCAGCGGCTCGACTCGGGCAACACGGACGCAGCCAGCGTCATCATCTCGGGATCGCAGCAGAAGATCGATCGTCTCGCCGCGCGCCACGGCCTCACGGTGCACAAGCGTCTGTCGACAGGGGCAGTGCTTGACGTGCCGGCCGGTACGTTGGCCGCTCTGGCAGCCGATCCCGAGGTGGACCACATCTCCGGCAATGCAGTGGTGCAGGCCAACGACGACCTGACGAACCAGACCATCGGCGCGGACCTCGTGCAGGCGGGAGCGTGGGCCCCGGGCGCGTCGGCGCTGACCGGCAAGGGGATCGGCGTGGCCGTCATCGACTCGGGCGTGGCGAACATGCCCGAGCTGGCCGGCCGCGTGGTCGTCAGCCGCGACTTCACCGATAAGCGTGGACCCGGCACGGACCTGCACGGGCACGGGACGCACGTGGCGGGGATCATCGCGGCTGGCGGCTCCAACCGCTACGACAACGCGCGCGGTGTGGCGCCGGAGGCGAACATCATCAACCTGAAGGTCCTGGATGCGCAGGGCCAGGGCGTGATCGGCGACGTCATCGAGGCGATCGACTGGGCGGTGGCCAACAAGGATCGCTACAACATCCGCGTGATGAACCTGTCGCTGGGCGCGCCGGTCACCGAGGGCTACCACGACGACCCGCTGTGCCAGGCCGTCGAGCGCGCTCACAACGCCGGCATCGTGTCCGCCGCAGCGGCGGGTAACTACGGCAGGCATCCAGAGACTGGCGAGCCCATCATCGAGAGCATCCCTACTCCAGGCGTCTGTCCGTTTGCCATCACGGTCGGCGCGCTAAACGCGAAAGGGACGCCGTGGCGAGGCGACGACCGGGTGACAAGTTATAGCGGTAAGGGCCCGACGGCCATCAGCCATCTACCTAAGCCAGACTTCGTGGCTCCAGGCCACCAAATCCTTAGCCTGGCAGCCCCTGGGTCGACCCTCGTTCGGGAACACCCGGAACTCGTGATTGGTTCGGGACGCGATGCGCGCCTGCTGCTGAATGGGAGCAGCATGGCGACCGCTGTAGCCTCCGGCGTAATGGCAATCCTGTTCGACAATGAGCCGCGCCTGGGACCGTCCTCGGTTCGATTCTTCCTCCAGTACTCCGCTGAAAAATCCGACGAAGGACTGTTCATTGCCGGTGCCGGGAAGTTAAACCTTCTAGCAGCGCTCTCAATGCCCGACCCCAACGCCGCCCCGCAAATTGCCGGGGAACCTCAGGTGGCCGGAGAGGTAGCGTTTGCAGTCGACGCCGCAACAGCCTTGACCGAAGGGGAGAACATTCTCTGGGGCAGTAACATCCTCTGGGGCAGCAACATCCTCTGGGGCAGCAACATCCTCTGGGGCAGCAACATCCTCTGGGGCAACAACATCCTCTGGGGCAGCAACATCCTCTGGGGCAGCAACATCCTCTGGGGCAGCAACATCCTCTGGGGCAGCAACAT
>DASRJR010000297.1:0-3158 GCA_035649395.1 Vicinamibacterales bacterium | reverse complement strand
CCAACGCCTTGGTCGCTGCCGCCTTGGCCACAGCCAAGCTGTCGTCGCGCGATTCGACGCCCACAGTAACGTAATACCTGCCCGATGCCACATTGAGATTGCGCAGAATCTTGTCCCAGTACGCCACGTCACCCAGTCCGGTGACCGTTTCGTCTGACGCCGAGTTCTTTCGGGCGATCTCGAGGCTGTCCTTAGCCTGCGCCGACGGTCCCTTGACATACGCCCCTTCCTGACCGGTCATCACCGCGAGCGTCAGCACTTGTGAGATGCCGCGGCCGCCGACCTGAGGCGCGGTGGGATCGGACGAGGAGTGTGCCTAGTCGTGGTCCTCCCTGTCGTCGTGATGCGTCGCCGCAGGCCTTTCCGACGAAAGCGTCGCCGCGAATACTCCCACTGCGACGGCGATTCCGTCAACGAAGAGGAGGTTCATCCGGGTTTGACCGCGAATACCGCTGAACGACGAGCTCGCGGATCGTGATCGACGATCGTTGGACGCCAATGCCGAGCCGGCTCCGCACGCCCGCGTAGTCCTCGCGCCAGATGTGGCGCAGGTCGCCGTTCACGTAGAGTCGGCGCTCCTCGTCTCCGAACTCGAAGGTTACCCGTGCCCAGTCGGCGTCGATGGCCGGCGCATCGCCCGCACCGACAGCCTCGCCGCGCTGTGCCGCGCTCTTCATGAACCACGGCGTGCGATCGATCACACGCCCATGATCGTCGAGCGCGATGAAGCGGTTGTGCGCCGCAAACGCCAGCCGCAGCTCTGACACCGGCTTGACGACGAGCTCGAGGCGGAGTGGGACGGCGAACGCGTCGCGCGTCATCAGGCCGACCCAGCGCGGATCGCCTCCGGGAGGCACTGCCAGCCGCAATCCCTCGTCCACATATTCCGCGCGTACGCCGAAGCACACGATACGGGAAAGGATCCCCGAGCCGTCGGGTGGCGTGCCGGACGGCGTCGCGATGTCAGCTGGAACGGGCAGGTCGGGATAATCGATCAGCGTTTCGGCACGATAGCCCTCGACGTAGTTCGCGTGGCTGCCATCGTCCCTGGACTCGACACCCGCCGGCATCGCGGCAATCCACGCGCCGGTCACGCGGATGCACGAGCCGGTGGACACCTTACGAAGCCGCGGCAGCGTCGCAAGCGCGCGCATACCTTCATCAGTGATGAAGTCGCAATTGGTGAACTCGACCGTCTCGAGCCGTGGCAGGCTGGCAAGGATGCGGAGGCTTTCATCAGTGACCTGTGTGCCGAAGGCGCCGTAGTCGACGAGCGTCGGATGCGACCGGAGGTACCGCGTCGCCGCGTCGCCGGTGGAGCGGTTGTACATGTTCGTCAGCTTCTCGAGCCGCGGAATCTTCGCGATGTGCTCGAACGCCGCGTCGCCGAACATGATCGGGCCGAGGTCCTCCAGCGCAGGTGCGTCGGCCAGATGCGCCATGGCCGCGTCGGAGATCCGAGGCCCGCCGAGTCCGAGACGCTGAAGACGCGGCAGTCGTGCGATCGCGGCAAACCCGCGATCGGTCATCCGGCGGCACACGCGCGACGCCAGGCTCTCCAGCGTCGTGCTCTGTCCCAGGGCGATGAAGCCGTCGTCGCCCGACACGGGGTCCTGACAGTGCAGCCAGCGCAGCCGCGGAATCGCGGCGATCTCAGCGAGGACCGCGTCCGTCGCGATCGCACCGTGGAGGTTCAGCTCCTGCAGCGCTGTCATGCGGCGCAGGTGCGCGACGCCGCGCGCGGTGTAGTGAGGGCTGCCGAACGCGGACATGTGCAGATCGAGCGCGACGACGCCATTCAGCGCGCCAATCGCTGACAAGGCCTCGTCGGTGAGTTCGCGTGCCGAGCTGACGGCGAGAAATGCGTCCGTCGCGCCCGGTGCGGCGAGCGCGGGAAGATCGCGCAGCCGGGAGGCGCCTGTGTCGGTCAGCCTGGCGCCGACGAGCACGCGCGACAACGACGGCTTGCCGGCGAGCGCCGCGATGGCGGCATCGCCCGTATCGGTCCACTGCAGGTTGATCCGTTGGAGATGCTCGTGACTCCGCACGCGCTCGATGGTGCGATCGGTGATCTGTCTGCAGCGCGAGAGTGAGAGGGCGGTCAGCCAGGTCATCGCCTCGAGAAACGTCAGGTCGCCGTCGAGCAGGTCGCCGCGCCAGGCGAGATCGATCCCGCGAAGCGTCGGGATCTCGATCAATCGCGCGAGGGTGTTCGCCGGAACCTGAGGTCCGATCTTGACCGCGCTCGCTCGTTGCTCGATCAACCGACGGACGAGATCGGCGGTGAGTGGTTCGTTGATGTCGACGGAACTTGGGACTGGATCGTCGTATTCGAGCACCTCCTTGCGGACGCGTGGCGTGCGGGCAGATGGACCTGCGATCGCCTCGACGTGCGCGCGCAAGGTATCCCACGAATCGAAGCCGTAGACCTGCGCGACCGCGCGCTGGGCGTGACGCAGTCGCGGCGTCGTCGCCGGCGCCGGCGGATCCGCGGACGCGCCGCTGCGCCACGCAGCCAGCAGGTCCTTCGCCTGGTTCTTGAGTTGATCGAGGTTGGGGCGGTCAGGCAGACGTCTGACGGACATGGCAGACCTCCTTTCGATGCATGCCTGATGTCCGCGAACAGGCCGAAAGAAGGTGCCGAAACGAAACGGGCCGCTGCTGCAGGTGGACTCAGTCCTTGGCGGACGGATGCGCCCTGGTGCGCGGTCCTCAGACTAGCTGCCTGCCGCTATGTGCGTCAAGGATTCGCGCTTCGAAAGAGTTGACAGACGGCCGCAGCCCGGCCTTACCATGCGTTGCCGCGAGTCGTTCACTGACTTGGAGTTGCCATGAATCTGGACCGGAGCCTCCGCTGCGTCGCCGCCGCAACCTTCTTCGCGCTCATCGGCGCGCCCTCGACGGCTGTCGCGCAGCCGGGAGTGTTCGGAGGCGGATACGGACCGCCGCTTGCCGTCGTGTCTCCGCCGCGCGCCTTTGCCTCGTCCGAAGAGCACTACAAGTTTCTCCTCGCGGCGGCGAAGGGCGGCACGAAGCACACGATCACGTCCGTGCCACGGTGGGACGGCCTGTGGGTGACCGCCGGCAATACCCACATGAACAGCTTCATCGATCCACCGGGGTTTGCCGGGAAGGTTCGCGAGGGCGTGCTGACGCCG
>DASRJR010000296.1:0-5742 GCA_035649395.1 Vicinamibacterales bacterium | reverse complement strand
CGGCGTATCGCAGCACGCCCGCGCGGCGTACCCACGACGCGTCGAGACGATGAGCCGCCAGCGCGAAGGCCAATGTCGCGCAGGCGAGCGCGAGCAATTTCAGTGGAGGGGCATCGCGCCACGCGAGTCCGGCCGCGAACGCGACGCCGATCAGCAGCCACGTGACGCGCTCGAGATCGAGCGCGAGCGCCGCGCGGCGGTGCAGTACGAGCGCAGCGACCGCCACCGATGCGATCCACAGTGACAGGTTCAGCGCCGGCGGGCCTGGAGCGCGGAGGAGCGCATCTCCCACCACGCCGAGGACCACGCCTGCCACGAGCAATGCGGCGACGGAAACGCGTGGGACGGGATAGAGGCGAGTCGCCCCCGCGAGCAACTGACCGATGACGCCGTCGGCGTACCCCACACCCGCCGTGCCCGAGTCGTTCCTGCGCGCTCGGTCGCCAGGCCACGTGCCCGCGTCGTCACTCATGCGCTCCGTCCCATCCGTCGGTCTTCCCGAGGGTGGGTATACTTTACAACAAAAAGTTCTTTGTGTCTAGCGCGTCACTTGCTCGGACCGATCGTGGCCGTTCTCACCTCAGCAAGTCGGTCACGTGGCTCGTTGACTATTACCTGACGATCGCCCGGAGGATACGGGCTCATCTCCTTTCATCGTTCGCGCTGGCGATCGTGACGGGGAGATCCTGATCCACCACGTTGCCACTGACGTCAGCTGCCCAGCCGCGAAGAATGTAGTCGCCCGGAGGCAGCGAGCTCGTATCCCAGAAACCCTCGGCAGTCTCGCCGCGCTCGAGCCGATTCGTCACGATATAGAGATACCGAGTGCGCCGGCCGCCATAAAACGGGATTCCGCTTCCGGCGCCGTACACCTGATGCGGCGCATCGGGGTTTGATCCAACGCGATCGAAGCGGAGCGAAGGCCGTCGCGTGTCGAAGCCGGCCCTCGGCGATCCGTCGGCCTGCAGCACCTGATACCCGAGCTCGTACGGAGCCAGGCGCCGTGACGGCGCGTTGTCATCTGCCTGGTCCCACGCGTCGATCACGACGCGCACATGGCCCGACACGAGCAACCGGTTCCGCACGCGCGTCGTCAGCTCGCGCCACGATTCGTCGTAGACGTGGATCCCGTCGCGCGGAATCGTCGGCGCTACGGTGTCCTCGAAGCGGACGAGCCGGAAGAGCAGCGGATTGCGTTCCTCGCCCGACCAGCCGACGTTCAGATGCACGTGGTTGAACCGGTTGACCGTGCCGATGACATCGCCAGCGGCAAATCGCGCCCCTCGCTTCACACGCAGGCGCAGCAGCTTCTTGCCGTCGTAGTTCGCCGCAAAGCGCAACGAGTCGAGCAGGGCGTCGCGTCTGCGGCCGGCGCGGATGTGGACGTAAGTGAGCTCGCCGATGCGAAGCCACTCGTCGAGCGCACCGACGCCGTTGTTCGAGATCGGACTGGACACGATGCCATCGCGAACGGCGTAGACGCGTGTCCCCTGTTCGATGCGGACGTCGACACCGCGATGAAATCGCTCCTGGTTGTCGCCGCGCACTTCGCCGAAGGTGCCGGCGATCTCGTGTGGACCCTCAAACGGCGCCACGGGCCAGAGGAGCGGTGCCCCGCCGAACGCCTCGGCGTCGAACTGCGGGCGAAGCAGTGGAGATGTCGGCGGTTGCAGCGGGAGCTGTGAGCTGGCCGCGACCACGCGCACGAGCGCATTCGCGGCGTCGGTCACCACGAGGTGCCCGGGGCGAATCAGTGCGATGCCCGACGGACTGCGAAACTGTGCGCTCGGGCCCGGACCATCGCGAAAGCCGATGCCGGCCCCGGCAAGCGTCCGAATTGCGCCATCGGTACGAATCGCGACGATGCGCCCGCCCTCGTCCGCGACATACAGCTCGCCATCGGGTGCGACGGCAATGCCGATCGGACGAACGAACCCGTCGCCATTCGCCCACGACGGCGTGGTCACGCGCCCGTTCTGATCCACGATGCGCACGAGGCCGTTTGCAGTGTCGGCGACATAGCCGATTCCGCGCGAGTCCACGGTGATCCCGGCCGGTGTGTCGAAGCTCGCGCCGTCCGCGGCTCCGTCAAAGGCACCCGGCAATCCCGATCCTGCCAAGGTGCTGACAGTGCCGCCGAGATCGATCACACGGATGCGATCGTTATATGTGTCGGCGACGACGATGCGGCCATCGGGCGCGACGGCGACACCGATCGGCCCATTGAAGCGAGCCTGGTGTGCGGGACCGTCTGCGTAGCCTGGAGTACCGTCGCCAGCGATCGTCGAGACCTGGCCATCGGGCGTGATGCGGCGAATGGCGTGATTGCCCGTGTCCGCGACGTATAACGTGCCGTCAGCGGCGAGCGCCAGGCCGGACGGCGTGCTGAACATCGCGCGGGCGCCGGCGCCGTCAGCGAATCCGCGCGTGCCGCCCGCCAGCGTGGAGACGTTGCCCTCGGGAGAGATGCGGCGTATTCGGTGCGCTGCCCCCGCGTCCGCGACGAAGATCGTGCCGTCTCGAGCGGCCACGATTCCGAAGGGCTCAGAGAACCGCGCGCGCTGCGCGGTTCCGTCGATCGTGTCGTGGACGCCGTCGCCCGCAAGCAGCGCCACCGTAGCCTGCCAGCCTTGTTCGAGCGGTGGGGTGCGCGGCGGCTGCAGTCGTTGCCACACATAGGCTGCACCGACCGAGACAGCCACGACGACAATCACGAGAGCGGCGACAGCGCGGCGCACGAAACGAGTGTACGGCACGAACGACGTCGCGCCTGTGTGCCGATCTCAGTCCGGAAATGGGCGGCTCGCGCGGGCGGACAGGCGAGCGGCGTCTAGCATCGGGTCGCCGTGCTACAGTCCCGCCCGAGGAGCGAGCGCGTTGTCGAACGCACGTCAGACCGATGGCAAGGACAGGGCCCAAGTCGGCCGGCGGCGCGCCGAGCGGACGTGGGAGCAGGAGTCGGCAGAGGACGATTTCAGTCGCTACCCGCATCGGCTCGAGTTGCGCGGGGCACCGCAATCGCTGACGTGGCCGGATGTGTGCGCACACTGCGGTGCTCCGGCGACGCAGCGCATCCGTGTTCGCAAGGCGTTCTATCGATACGGCCGACGACGGTCTGTCGGTTGGTTCGGTTACCGAGTGGTTTCGGCACGCCTGCCGTTCTGTGACTCATGCGGCGCGCGTCACCGTGAGACGGTCCCGCGCGCCTCGTGGCTGCGTCGCTACGGATGGTTTGTCTTGAATCCGGCGCACATCGCGACGATCGGCTTGTCGATCGTCCTTGCGATGACGCTCCCGAGTGCTCTACACGTTCCACTGATGTCGTCGGGTGGCTCGGTGGCCTGGGGCATCCCCGCCGTCTGTCTGCTCGGCATCGTGTGGACGATCGGCGTCACGTGGTGGATGACCAGGCCGAACCGGTTCGAGCCGCAGAGCGAGATCACGTCGGCCTGCGCCATCAGCCACGACGTCAGTCAGTTCTTCGAGGGACGCCGGCACATCTACGCCTTCCGAAACCAGACGTTCGCCGACGCCTTCGAACGCGCCAACGCGTCGCGGGTGTGGACCGAGCGTGATCAGTCACGGATGTGGAAGAAGTCGGCCGTCGTCACCATCCTGCTCATCGTCGTCATCGGCGGCGCTCGCCTGCTGCTCTGGTACTACGAGGGGCGATAGCTCTAGTGGACTGTATCAACTGGAAGAGTACCGCGCACAACCAGCCTCGACCGCGATCTGCCGGCCGCGACAACGGAGCGGCCGGTCCCGAATTTGGGGCAGTACACACCACTAGTGGGCGATCATCATCGAGTCGTGAGAACTGCGGGAGCCAGTGTCGCGGCCGCTTGAGTCACCGTGATGTTTTGTTCGGCCACGAGGATCGTACCGGCTCGCGCAACGTTTCCATTCGCTGTGACGCTGAATGCAACCACTCCGCTGCCTGAACCGGAGGCGCCGGAGGTGATCATGATGAACGGCCACGTGGTCATGGCCGTCCACGCGCACCCGTCCGCGGTCGTGACGGTCAGGGTCGCAGACGATGCCGTCGCGGGCAGGTTCACACCCGTCGGTGAGATCGTGTACGTGCACGGACCTGCCGCCTGCGTCAACGTGAACGTCTGTCCGGAGACGATCAGCGTGCCGGTGCGCTGCGGACCGGGATTCGCCGCGACGTTGTAGGTCAGGGTCGTGTTTCCCCTGCCGGTCGTGGGAGTCGGGAATGGGAACGTCAGCCACGGCTGGCTGATGTTGCCCGCAGTCCACGCGCAATCCTGGCGGGGCGACACGATGACGTCGAACGTGCCCGTCGACGCTGTGTGTGGCGCAGTCGCGCTGGACGGCGAAAGCGAGAACGTGCACGGCGGGATGGGCGCCGCTTGCGTGACCGTCACGGTCTGGCCGGCGATCGCGAGCGTTCCCGTCCGCTGCGCCCCCACATTCGAGAAGATGTCGAATGCGACGGTCGCACTTCCCGAGCCGGTCGCACTCGACGGCCGAATCGCGACGAACGGCGCACTACTGGTTGCCGTCCACGTACATCCGGCTGTGGTCGTGAGGTTCACGAACCCGGCGGCCGAGCTGGCATCGAAGTTGAACGTCGTCGGTAAAATCGAATAGGTGCACGAAGCGGCGACCGCAGCCTGTGTCACGGTGAACGTCTGGCCGGCGACGGTGAGCGTTCCTGCTCGCTGCGCGCCGCTGTTCGCCGCAATGCTGTACCCGACGACGCCGTTTCCATTACCTGTCGCGCCCGACGTCACCGAGATCCACGGCGCGTTGCTCGCAGCGGTCCACACGCAGCCGGATCCTGCGGTGACGGTGATCGTGCCTGTGATCCCCGTTGCGGGCGCATCCTGATTGCTCGGCGCGATCGAGAACGTGCATGCCGGCGCACCCGCTGCCGCCTGCGAGACGGTGAACGTGTTGCCGCCGATGGTGAGGGTGCCGCTGCGCGTCGCACCAGTGTTCGCCGCAACGTTGAACGTCACCGATCCGTTGCCAGTACCGCTGTCGCCGGTAGCGAGGGTGAGCCACGGGGCATTGCTCATCGCAGTCCATCGGCATCCGCCCTGCGTGGTCACTGCCACCGTCCCTGAGCCACCAGCGACCGCGACGTTCTGGCTGGTCGGCGCGATCGCGACGGTGCACGCGGAATTGCCGGTCTGCGTGACGGTCGCGCGCCGGCCGGCAATCAGAATGGTGCCGGTGCGCTCGTTGCTACCGGGCGCAACGGTGAAATTCACCGTAGCACTGCCAGTTCCGCTGAGCGGTGGTGACAGCGTGATCCAGTTCACATCGGTGGTCGCGGTCCACGGGCAGTCGCTGGTCGCTGTCACGGTGATGCTCGCACCTCCGCCGTTCACATCGACGTTCCGACTCGGGGGCGTGACGTCGTAACGACATCCCGCGCGCTGTGCGACGCGGATACGGCCGTTGTTCACGACGATCTCGTCATCGCGCGCCGCGTCGTTGTCGTTGGGTGCAATGCGGAAGTCGACATCGCGCGAGCCTTGTCCTGATGCCGGGGAGAATCCTGAGATCCAGTTCGCTGATGTCGTCACATCCCACGCGCATTCGGGCTGCGCCGTGACTGAGAACTTGCTTGCGCCTCCGACCGCATCCATCGCCGGAGGTGTCGTCAATGAGACCTGACACTTGACGGCGTCTGGACTGCTTTCATTGACAGTTGAAGCGCTTTCGCAACCAGCGGCGATCACGCCGGCACCTAGAAGGACTGGCAGGGTC
>DASRJR010000295.1:0-4820 GCA_035649395.1 Vicinamibacterales bacterium | reverse complement strand
TGGGGCGGCTGGCAGGCCCTCGACGCCGCGGCGCAGAACAGCGGCGGCACCTACGATCCCGTGACCGATTCGTGGGCCGCGACCAGCCTCACCAACGCGCCGCGACCGGTCCGGTGGCATTCGGCCGTCTGGACCGACAGCAAGATGATCGTCTGGGGCGGCAATTACAAGCTGCCCAATGGCAGCCTCGCGGCGTGGAATGGCGGCGGCGTGTACGACCTGGCGACCGACACATGGACCCTCACGTCGTTCACCAACGCACCGTCCGCGCGATACCTTCATGCCGCCGTCTGGACCGGCTCCCGCATGATCCTCTGGGGATCGGCGTTTGGCGACTCCACCCCCTACGCCTACGATCCCGGGCCCGATTCCTGGACGGCGCTCTCCAACTCGGGTGCGCCGCCTTCGACCAACACACCCCTCGGCGTCTGGACCGGGGAGGAGTTCCTCGTCTGGGGCGGCGATCCGGGCGGACGCTATCGTCCCGCGACGGATAGCTGGACTCTCATGGCTTCCGGCGGCCCGATCTTGCGGAGCGATTCAGCGGCCGTGTGGACGGGCGACGAATTCTTCGTATGGGGCGGCAGCGCTTCAAGCGGCCCCATCCCTGTCTTGAACGACGGCGGCCTCTACATCATCGATACCGACCACGACGGGTTCACCAGCAGCTGCGACAACTGCCGGTTCGTCGCGAACGCCGATCAAGCTGACGACGACGGGGATTCGCTCGGCAACGTCTGCGACAACTGCGTGTCCGTGGCGAATCCCTCTCAGCTGAACTCGGACGGCGACGCGGTCGGTGATGCCTGCGACAACTGCCCGGCCGTCGCCAATCCCTCGCAGGCCGATGGCGACGGGGACACGTTCGGCGACGTCTGCGACAACTGCCCGGCCGTCGCCAATCCCTCGCAGACGGACAGCGACGGCGACAGCTTCGGAAACGCCTGCGACAACTGCCCGGCGCTCGTCAATCCCTCGCAGACCAATCTCGACGGGGACACGTGGGGAGACGTCTGCGACAACTGCGTCACCGTCCGGAACAATGCGCAGCAGGATTCCGACGCCGACAGCCGAGGCGATCTCTGCGACAACTGCCCGCTGGTCGGGAACGCAGCGCAGACCGACGGCGACGGCGACGAGGCCGGCGATGCGTGCGACTGCCAGCTGAACGATCCGACCGATAGGAAGCCCGCCGAGGTGACGGCGCTGAGCGTCGCGAAAACGGGGACGATGGCCAACCTCAGCTGGAGCACGATCAGCGACACGGACGCGTACTCTGTGACGCGCGGTGATCTCGCCTCGCGTGGGCCGAGTCAGTACGGTCCCTGCCTCACGAACGGCGTGCTCTCTCCGAGCTTCGACGACACGACGGTGCCTGCGCCGGGACAAGGGTTCTTCTATCTGGTCCAGGCGCAGAACTATGACTGCGGGCTCGGCTCGCTCGGCGCGACGTCGAGCGAGCAGCAGCGGGCGAACGCGAACCCCAGCGCCTGCGGCGGGGTCGTCGTGGGCGACGCGCATGCGTCGGGTCAATCGACGGTGTTCGGAACCGTAGGCGGCACGCTCGCCAACACGCAGAGCTCCAACAACCAGTACGAGGCGATCACCGAGGTCCTGTCCGGCGGCAATCCGTCGAGCAGGTTCAGCGAGTTGGAGCAGCGATTCACGTTGACGGTCGGTTCGGGATCGACGAAGGAGCTGCACGTCGAGGGGTTTCGCTCGAGCTCGACGGACGGGGACGACTTCCGGTTCGAGTACTCGACCGACGGGATCAACTTCACGCCCGTGACGCTGACACTGCCGCTCGCCGACGACAACGTGGACCGGCTCGCCCTGCTCCCGGGAGGGTTGACGGGAGCCGTGACGATCCGGGTCGTGGACACCGACCGCACCGTCGGTCATCAGACCTTCGACACGGTGACGATCGACGAGCTGTGGATCCGCGCGGTTCCGTAGGCGTCGAGACTGGCGGGGTCCTTCACCGGCACCGCGTATTGACTGCCGGCCATGCTCCGGGACCGGGGTGTGCCAATTGTGCAAGGGCGCGGCGAACCAGTCATAGGTGGAAGGTGCCTCATGCCACCGAAACTGAACGGTCAGTTGGCTTGGGCGGAAGGCCAATTGAACGGTGGAAACGGTTCGGGAGGACGGGTTGAACGGTCGATGGACCAAACGAGGAGGGGTTCCCGCGTCGCCTGGCGCGCGATTGCGGCCACTCGGGCACACGCCGTCGATCGCGACGTGGCAACGAGAAGTCGTCGACGTGGTCCTACGCGACGCGCTGGAGCGAGACGATAGGCAGGTGCTTTCGACCTTCGAGGTAGCTCACGTGGAGATCGAGCCGGGCTCCGCGGCGACCCTCGATCCTCACCTGCGGAGCCGCACATGGCGAACGTGCCGGCCACTTCTTTCGAGGTTCGAAGCGCGGTCGAACACACGCGGACTGGACGTTCCCATACACCTCGTCGGGCGTCGCTCCGGCCAACCACTCGTGGGGTCGGCGTTCGTTGTACCAGGTGCAGAAGAGCGACAGCTCCTTGCGCATCGCAGTCTTCGAGTACGGGACGAGGAGGCGTCGGGTGCAGTCGTTCTTGATCGTCTGGATGAGGCGCTCGATCACGGCG
This sequence comes from Vicinamibacterales bacterium, assembly GCA_035649395.1. Taxonomy (GTDB): domain Bacteria; phylum Acidobacteriota; class Vicinamibacteria; order Vicinamibacterales; family UBA2999; genus Gp6-AA40. The sequence continues at coordinate 2,196 of DASRJR010000295.1, read as the reverse complement.
ATGCTCCCATACTGACCGATCGCGCCGAATCGCTGGTGGATGCCGCGACGCTTGCACCACATGCCGAACCTCTTGTCGCGGAACTGCTTTCCTTGATCGGTCACGAGGTGGCGCGGGTGGGCTGTCACGGTGCGCATGACTCGCGAGAGGAACTCTCGGACGGCCTTCGAGGTGGGCTGCTGGAGGAAGATCGCGAACCCGAGGATGCGCCGGGAGTACTGATCGGCCACGACGGCCACCCACCAGCAGAAAGGCCAGCGCTGTGGCCAGGCAAAGGGGAGAGTCGATGTCCAGAATCCGAACGAGGTCGGAACCGTCGTGAGATCGCACCCCCAAATGTGGTTCGGATACCGACCGACGACGACTCGTTTGCCGACCGCCTCGCGGCTGCTGGGCGGGACCATCGGCGCGTCATCGCGAAGCATGCGCCGGATGGTCGTGGTCCCGAGATGGAGTCCCGCGCGGCAGAGCAACTGGGCGATCTTGGCGTAGCCCAAGCTCGGGCAGAGGACCTTGAGCCGCTGGACAATGTAGGCGACGAACTCGGGGAACTTGTTCACGGGGATACCGATCTGGACGATCGCGCTGGGCCCCTCCTCGTTCACGCGTCGCATCCAGGAGGAGACCGTCGCGGTCGATACGAGAAAGCGGTCCGCCGTCTGGGTGAGAGACCAGCTGCGGACGGCGCGGAGTTCCAGGATGGCGAGCCGCTCGATCGGCGGGTAGTGCGGCCGCTCATGCGGCGGGATGCGGGTCATCCGGGAGTCCTTGATCCGGAGCTCCTCCTCCAGGAGGCTCACTTCCTGACGGAGACGGTCGTTATCGGCCTTTAGTCGAACGCGAGCATTCCAGTGGTTGGCGACCCAACCCCGGCTCGTCGTGAGAGTCGCGTGGGCCAGCGACATCGCGTGGATCGCCGCGATCGCACACGCTTCGGCCATCTGACCTGCCCCCCGAAAACCGGGCCATTTGAAGTGAGAGTCCTCCGGGGTATAAGCCCCGATCGGAGGACTCGGATGCGGAAGTCGAGGTTCACGGAAGAGCAAATCATTAAGGTGCTGAAGGAAGTGGAGACGGGCCGGAAGATTCGGGACGTCAGCCGGGCGCACGGGATCAGCGAGCAGACCTACCATCGGTGGAAAGCCAAGTACGGTGGCATGGGAGTGAGCGAAGCAAGGCGACTCAAGCAGCTCGAGGATGAAAACCGGCGACTGAAGAAGCTCGTGGCGGACTTGTCGCTCGACATCCAAGTCCTCAAGGACATCAACTCCCGAAAGTGGTGAAGCCCGCCGCGCGGCGTGAGGTCGTTCGATACGCGATGAAAACCCACGACCTCAGCCAACGCCGAGCGTGCGGGCTGATCGACATGTCTCGAAGCAGCTTCGCGTATCTGGGGCACGGGCGATCCGACGAGTCTCTTCGCCGCCGAGTGATCGACCTGGCTGGGCAACGCCCTCGCTATGGGTACCGCAGACTGCACGTCCTCGTGTGTCGGGAGGGCGCGGCCGTGAATCACAAACGGCTCTATCGCATCTACTGCGAGGAGGGCCTTGCCGTACGCCGCCGGCGCCGCAAGAGAATCGCCGCAGGAGCTCGGAGGCCCATGTCGGTACCGAGCCGGGTCAACGCGCGTTGGTCGATGGACTTCACGGCAGACACCCTCGCCGACGGCCGAGGCTTCCGTACGTTGAATATCGTCGACGACTTCTCGCGCGAGTGTTTGGCGCTCGAGGTCGACACGTCGCTTCCGGGCGTTCGGGTGACCCGCGTCCTCGATCGCCTGGCGACCGAACGCGGCCTGCCGGACGCGATCGTCATCGACAACGGTCCGGAGTTCGCCGGGAAGGTCCTGGATGCTTGGGCCTATCAGCGTGGCGTGCAGCTGCACTTCATCCGTCCCGGCAAACCCATCGAAAATGCGTTCATCGAGAGCTTCAACGGGAAGTTCAGGGACGAGTGTCTGAGCGAGCATTGGTTCACAGGGTTGAACGACGCACGCTTCACGATCGAGGCGTGGCGACGGGACTACAATTCGGTTCGACCACATAGCTCGCTGGGCGACCTGACGCCCGAGGAGTACGCGCAGCGATCTGCAGGTCGTCGGTCGGCTCCGCCTCCCTCCGGCCCGCAGATCGCAAAGAGGAGCGGCAGCGAACGACTCTCACCTTGAACGGCCAGTTTCGGGGGGCAGGTCAC
>DASRJR010000294.1:0-8689 GCA_035649395.1 Vicinamibacterales bacterium | reverse complement strand
ACGGAGCGCGTTGGTAGCGACGTTACCTCGCCCGCGGTTCTCTCAGACTCCGGTGCGCCGTCACGGCTCTCACCGACTTGACGAATAGCTGGACGAGCTCGGATACCGGCTCCCGTCTGTACGCGAGGACGAGGTGGGCGTCGATGTGGGGCAATCGCGGTCTGACCGGCTTGAGTTGAATCGCGCGCGATCGTCCCTCTTGCAGGCCAGCCGGAACGAAACAGACTCCCAGGCCCGCGGCGACGAGCGTGCACGCAGTATAGAGATTGTCCACTTCGTGCACGACGTTCAGCGTGAACCCGACCTCGCGGCATGCGCCAATGATGGCGTCGAAGAAACGTGGTCCGAGGTGGCGCGCGAACATGATGTGCCGCTCCTTGGCCAACTCCTTCAGCGGGACGTACCGCCGCGCCGCGAGTGGATGTCTCCGCGGCAGCGCGATCACGATCGGCGAGTGTTGAACGGTCTCGGTCGCGAGTGCCGGCTGGTCGAGCGGGGCGACCACGAAACCGGCGTGAATTCGCCCCTCGGTCAGCGCCTCGATCTGCTGTGCGGTGCTCATGTTGCGCAAGGCAACGCGCACCCCCGGATGCTGCGCGCCAAACCTGCGGAAGATGTCGATGAAGACTTGCGCGTCAGCAGGTCCGGCGACGCCGACAATCAGTTGACCGAGCTCGCCGAGGCGTCCGGCGATGCCGGAGGCGTGTTCGGCCTGCGCCAGAATCACCCGGGCCTCCTCGACGAACAGCTTCCCCGCCTCCGTGAGTTGAACCTGCCGTTTGGTACGGTGAAACAGTTTGACCCCTAACTCTTCCTCGAGCTGTCGAATCTGCTGGCTGAGTGGTGGCTGACTGATGTGGAGACGCTGTGCCGCCTGCCCGAAATGGAGCGTGTCAGCGACGGCAACGGCGTAACGGAAGTGCCGGAGTTCCATTCGCCCTCATACGCGACATGTCTTAATCCCGACGAAACATATATTTCACCGCTCTCGAGAGCCATAGTATATGTGGCCGGGCACGACTGTCGTTTCACGGAGGCGCCGATGAGAAGTCTGTTCCGCGTGGCAGGGGCTGCAGTTCTCGTTCTCATTCTTGTTCCGTCGGTCGCGCGGGCACAGGCTTCGATCACGGGTGTCGTGAAGGACGGATCGGGAGCCGTCCTGCCCGGAGTGACGGTCGAAGCGTCGAGCCCGGTCCTCATTGAAAAATTCCGCTCCGCTGTCACTGACGGCAGCGGACAGTACCGCATCGAAGACCTGCGGCCCGGGACCTACGTCGTCACCTTCAAGCTGACCGGCTTTTCGACGGTCGAGCGGCCGGGCATCGAGCTGACAGGATCGTTTGCGGCGAAAATCGACGCCGACCTCAAAGTCGGCGCCGTCGAGGAAACGATCACCGTCACCGGCGAATCGCCGATCGTCGACGTCGTCAACGCGAGGAAACAGTCCACGATTCCAAACGACGCGATCGCAGCGATTCCGACGGCGCGTCTCTATCACAGCATCGCCGCGGTCGTGCCGGGAATTTCCATGACGACCCAGGACGTCGGTGGCATTGCCGGGCCGACGACGGTCACGTTCAGCATGCGCGGCGGGCCGGGCAACGAGGGCCGATTGACGGTCGATGGGCTGTCGCTCGGCGCCTCACTCAACGGCACCGGTGTGTCGTACACCGTCGCCGACGTCGGCAACGCGCAGGAAATCGTCTTCACGACGGCAGGGCAGCTGGGCGAAGCCGAAGTGGCGGGTCCGGCGATGAACCTGGTGCCGCGTCAGGGAGGAAACCGGTACGCCGGCACGTTTTTCGCGAACGGAGCGCCGGGAGAATTTCAACAGAGCAACTCCGCGGACGCGATCGCGGCGGGGCTGACGGCGCCGCAGGAGCTGCTCAAGATCTGGGATGTCAACGGTGCGATCGGCGGGCCCTTGCGCCGGGACCGCCTCTGGTTTTTCGGCACCTATCGCTATCAGGGCAACCGCAAGACGGCGCCGAGCTTTTACAACGCCAACGAGAACGATCCCACCAAGTGGGCGTACGTGAGGTCGACGCGACAGGCGATCGATGATGGCACGTGGAAGAACGGCAACCTCCGTCTGACGTTGCAGGCGTCGCCGCGTAACAAGTTCAATTTCTATTGGGACGAGCAGTCGCTGTGCACGTCGTGTCTCGGCAGCACGGCGAGCGCAACGACGACGCCAGAGTCGCATTACAACAATCACGCGCGGCCGCGCGTGCAGCAGGTGACCTGGTCGTCGCCCTGGACGAGCAGACTTCTGTTCGAAGCGGGATGGGGCGCGAACATCATCGACGGATACGGCACGCGGCCGAACATCTCCAATTACGGTCAACTGATTCCGGTCACCGAATTGTGTCAGCAGGGCTGCAACGCCAACGGCGGCATTCCGAACTTGACGTATCGCTCGACGGCGGCGGTTCCATTTGTGGGGGCCTACGAGGCTGACAGCGACGTGTGGAACTGGCGCGCCTCGGCGGCCTACGTGACCGGCAGGAGCAGCCTCAAGCTCGGTTACCTCGGCACGCAGATCGTGAACCACTTCGCCCACGTCACCATGAACGATCAGTGGCTGGCCTACAGCTTCAACAACGGCTCCCCGTTCTCGTTCAACCAGTACATCGGCCCGGCCATGCAGAATACCCACGTCCAGGTGCATGCGCTCTACGCGCAAGAGCAATGGACGATGGGCCGACTCGCGCTGTCGGGTGCGCTTCGCTGGGACCATACAGCGGGGTCGTTCCCAGAGCAGACGATCGGTCCGAATCCGTGGGTGCCGACGCAGATCGTCGTGCCGAAGGCGAAGGGGACGCAGTACGACGACCTCACGCCGCGCGGCGCCGTGGTGTACGACTTGTTCGGCAACGGCAGGACGGCGCTGAAGTTCAACGTCGGTAAATACCTGGCGGCAGCTGACGGCAGCTCGATTACCGGTGGCGTGACCAACCCGCTCGCCAACTACATCACGAACAGCGGCGCCCGGACGTGGACCGACGCGAACAACAACTACGCGGTCGACTGCTATGTGAATGGCGTGCTTCCGAACGCCGCGGTGGACAATCGCCCGACAGGCGGCGACTTCTGTGGTCAGGGCAATTTGAGCTTCGGGAGCTTCATCACACCAACGACCAAATACGATCCGGCGATTCTTTCGGGGTGGGGCAAGCGGCCGTACGACTGGAACTTCGGATGGCAGGTGCAGCAACAGCTGCTGCCGCGTCTCTCGGTCGAAGTCGGATATTTCCGCCGCATCTTCGGCAACTTTTCGGTCACCGACAATCTCGATCAAAACCTGTTCGCGACCGCTCAGTTGACCGCGCCGTCCGATCCTCGGCTTCCCAATGGCGGCGGCCAGGCCGTGGGCGTCATTTACAACGTCGATCCCACACAGTCCGGCCGGACCAACAACCTGGTGAACTTGTCGGACAACCTCGACGTGTACCGCATGGAGCACTGGAACGGCGTCGAGGTCAACTTCACCGCGCGTGTCCGCGACGGCCTCACGCTGCAGGGTGGAACGAGCACGGGCCGGACATCGCAAGACAGCTGCGAGGTCCGCGAGAAGTTCCCGGAGACGGCACTGTTGAATCCGTATTGCGCCGTCAACAACCCGTTTCTGACGCAAGCTCGCGGCTTCGCGTCGTACATCGTGCCGAAGATCGACGTGGCGCTGAGCACCACGTTCCAAAGCATTCCGGGTAGCAATCTGCAGGCGAACTACGCCTTTACGAACGCCGCGGTCGCGCCCATCCTCGGCCGGAGCTTGTCCGGCAACGCGCAGAGCATTACGGTCAATCTGGTTCCCACCGGAACCCTTCAAGGCGACCGTACCAACCAAATCGACATGCGCGCCGGGAAGATCATCCGTCTTGGCGGATACCGGACGCAGTTCAGCCTGGACGTCTACAATTTGTTCAATTCGGCACGCATCGGAACGTATCAAAACACGTTTATCGTTCCGGACCCGGTGACGCTCACGCAGAAGTGGCTGGCGCCGCAGGCGATCCTGCCGGCGCGCTTCTTCAAATTGACGGCGCAGATCGATTTCTAGCCACTGAGGACACGGAGAGTAGGCCACGGAGAACACTAAGATCACGAAGAATTGGGCGGAAAGGAAGCCAAGTATCCGGTGTCGCAGGTAAGATCCACTTAGTGTTCTTGGTGTTCTCCGTGGCCTGAATTCTCTTGATGTTCTCCGTGGCCGAGATTCTCCGTGTTCATCGTGGCCAGATGAAAGGAAACGACGAATGGGCAAGACATTCCTCATCGCGGCCGCGGTCGTGAGCGCGCTGCCGCTCGTGCATGCCCGTTCGGCGGCCGCCCAGGCGCCGCCGGGTGCGCGCGCCTCTGACACGACGGCGGCGGCGAAGAAGTTTGTGGCTCCGCGCACGCCGTGGGGCGAGCCCGACCTGCAGGGCACCTATTCGAACCGCACGATCACGCCGTTCGAGCGACCGACCAACGTCGCCGGGCGCGAGTACTTCACGGCCGAAGAGGTGGCCGCGCTCGAGAAGCGCGCGCGGGAGCAGAGCGGCGACGAGGGGCGCTCAAAGGGCACGCGCGGCGACGTCGAGCGCGCCTACAACGACTTCTGGTGGGATCGCGGCACGAAGGTGACCACCCCGCGGACGTCGTTGGTGGTCGATCCGCCCGATGGCCGCGTCCCGGCGATCACCGAAGAGGCGAAGAAGCGCGCGGCCGACGAGCCGAAGCGGCCAGCGTTCCGCGGCGCCGGCGCCAACGGGCGCGGCACCGACACCTGGCTCGATCGCAGCACGTTCGAGCGCTGCATCACGCGCGGCATGCCCGGCGCGATGAGCCCGACCGCCTACAACAATAACTACCGCATCACGCAGGGCCCGGGGTTCGTGGCGATCCAGATCGAGATGCTCGGCGGCGCACGCGTGATTCCCACCGACGGCCGCCCGCACGTCAGCAAAGGGATTCGCAACTGGATGGGGGATTCCGTAGGCCGCTGGGATGGCGACACGCTCGTCGTCGACACGACCAACTTCACCGACAAGGTGCTGTATCGCGGCGCCGCGGAGAACCTGCACCTCGTCGAGCGCTTCACCCGCGTGGGGCCCGGCGAGATCGACTATCGCGTCACCGTCGAAGACCCAACGACGTTCACGCGGTCGTGGACGGTGGCGATTCCGTTCGTGAACACCGGCGAGGACATGTTCGAGTACGCCTGCCATGAAGGCAACTACGGCATGGAAGGCATTTTGAGCGGCGCGCGCGAGGAAGAGCGCGCGGCTGCCGGAGCCAAGAAGTAATGCGTACCTCTCGCCTCGCACTTGCAATGGTTTCGGCGCTGCTCGCCAGCAGCGCCGTTGCCTTTGCCCATCATTCCTTCGCCGCGGAGTTCGATTCGAACAAGCCCATTCAGTTGCGCGGCACCATCGTGCGGGTCGAGTGGATCAATCCGCACACCTGGATTCACATCGACGTGAAAGAGGCCGACGGCACGACGGCCCGCTGGATGATCGAAGGCGGCACGCCGAATACGCTGCTGCGCCGCGGGCTGACGAAGGCCTCCCTCCCCGAGGGCACCGAAATTGTCGTCGACGGCTATCGCGCGAAGAATGGGACCAACCGCGCGAACGGCCGTGACCTGACATTCACGGACGGCCGCAAGCTGTTCATGGGATCGTCGGGGACGGGGGCGCCGAAGGATGGTAGGGACGCGTCGGAGAAGTAAACCGGTGCCGCTATTGACGTGCACGCCGGCGTAACACAATCAAGTACGCCAACATGTTGACCGCGAGCACGAGACCACTGAGCACATATTGAGTCTCGCGCGAGAACCCCGGGTAGAGCAGTGGAACGAGGTAATGGTCGATGAAGCTCTCCGTGTAAGTCGGGCCGCCGCCTTGCCGGCGAAACCAGTTCTCGAGAGGCGTGAGCGGACAGACCCTCCTCGCGAATACGACCCACACACCCCAGGCGACCGCGGGAATGTGCAGCCACGCGATGCGGGGCCATCGCACGACAAGAGCGCCACCGAGAACCACGAACAACACGAACGCGATATGGAACACGACCGTGGCGTCGGCGAAGATACGGAAGGCCATGTCGACATTATGGTGAGACCCGGCCGCTCCATGTAGAATCCGGCTCGAGCCCGGATCCATGAAAGGAGCAGGAGAGTGACAGGCCACCGCATAGTTCGAAGCGTCGGGACGGCGGCGATGGTGGTGCTCCTGCTGCAAACGACGCAGGGGCAGGTCAATCCCGAACCGCGCCTGCCGCCGAAGCCCTATCCGCCGGCGCCCCGGCTCGCTGACGGCACACCAAACCTCGGTCCAACGGAACCGAACCAGGGCTACTGGCACCTCAGGCAGTTCCAGGATTACAAGTCGATCCTGCTCCACTCGAAAGAGATTCCCTATCAGCCGTGGGCGAAGGCGCTCGCGATGCAGCGCCGCGCCGAGCTGTCGAAGTACGACCCGCAGGGCTACTGCATGCCGCCGTCAGGACCGCGGCTGATGACGACGCCGTTTCCCATGGAGATCATTCAGCTGCCCCAGCAGAAGCGCATCGTGATGATCTACGAGGGCGGCACGCACATCTGGCGCGTCATCTACATGGACGGCCGCAAGCATCCGGAGCCCGACGTCGTCAACCCGACCTGGCTCGGTCATTCGGTCGGGCGCTGGGAGGGCGACACACTAGTCGTGGACGTCGTCGGATTCAACGAGGGCAGCTGGATCGACATGCTCGGCGATCCACACACCGATCGACTTCATCTCGTCGAGCGGTTCACGCGCAAGGACCTCTACACGCTGCGCTACGAGGCCACCATCGACGACCCCGGCGCCTACACCGAGCCGTGGACCATTGGCTTCGACATCGTGTGGGATGCGAAAGGCGAGATCCAGGAGTACATCTGCCAGGAAAACAGCCCCTGGATGCGACGCTTCTTCGCGGAGTGGGAACGGACTAAGAAACAACTCGCTCCCTAAGGCAGCGCGAACACCCAGATCCCTCCGCCTTCGGGGGGATCCGGATACTTCCCGGGAAACAGGCGGTTCAGGCCGCCGTTCATGCCGCGCACGTCGCCGCCCCATCCTGACAGCACGGCGAGGTACTGCTTACCGTCGACCGTAAACGTGCTCGGCGGCGCGACGATGCCCGAGTTGGTTTCGGCTTCCCACAGCAGCTTGCCGCTGGTCGCATCGAAGGCGTGGACCTTTTTGTCGTTGGTGCCCCCGCTGAAGACGACTCCGCCCGCCGTTGCCAGCATCGATCCCCAGTTCGGGCTCGACGGGTACTCGTGCGTCCAGACGCGCATGCCGGTATCGACGTTCCACGCCTGTACTTCGCCGCCGACGTGCGTCGCGCCAGGCGCCATGAAGGCGCCGGGGCCTACGCGGCGCGTGCCGGAAAACGATTTGCCGCGGCTGTACTCGATCGGCACGCCGACCAGCGCGCCGCACAGATTGTTGTTCGCCGGGATGTAGATCATCCGCGTCTGCGGGTTGAACGCGATTGGTGGCCAGTTCTTCCCACCGTGCGAGCCTGGACAGAATTCTGCCTCTTTGTCGGTGCCTGGCTTGTGAACGGGGTCGACCTCGGGTTTCCCCGTCACTGGATCGAGGCGCTTGAAGACGTTCTGCGTGACGTACGGTTTGCCTTCGACGAACTTGATCGGGCCCGATGAGCGCTCGAGGAACCAGAGATAGCCGTCGCGTGCGACGTTCACCAGGCCTTTGATGGTTCGGCCGTTGCGTTGATAGTCGATCAGGAGTGGCGGCGACACCTCGTCCCAGTCCCACGACTCGTTCGGGTTGTATTGGAAGTGGCCCTTGATTTGTCCGGTGGCGACGTCGATCGCGACGGTCGACGCGACGTAGAGGTTATCTCCCGGCCGTTGATCGCCCATCCACGGACCGCCGTTCCCCGTTCCCCAGTACGAGATGTTCGTCTGCGGATCGTAGTTGCCGGTGACCCACACGGGGGCGCCGCCGGTCCGCCATTGATTGCCTTTCGGCCATGTCTCGCTGCCGGGTTCGCCAGGCGCGGGCACCATGAACGTGCGCCAGAGCTCCTTGCCCGAGTTGGGATCGAACGCCGCGACGAACCCGCGGACGCCGAACTCACCGCCCGAAGCGCCGATCATCACCTTGCCGTCGGCGACGAGCGGCGCGAGCGTCGTGTAATAAGCCGACTTGTTGTCGGCGACCGGCTTCGCCCACACCTCTTTGCCGGTCCTCGCGTCGAGCGCGATGAGCACCGCTTCGCCGGCGGTGACGAAAACCTTCTCACCGTATAACGCCACGCCGCGATTGGTCTGATGCAGCACGAACGCATCCTTCGGCCGCTCGCGCTTGTAGCGCCACAGCACCGACCCGCTCTTCGCATCGAGCGCGAGCACCTGGTTGTTGGGTGTCGACACGAACATCACGCCGTTGTTGACGATCGGCGCCGCTTCATGCACGCTGCCTTCGCCGGTCGAGAGGTCCCACACCCGACGCAGCTGCGCCACGTTGGCGGTCGTGATCTGCGTGAGCGGACTGAATCCCCAGCCGTCGTAGGTGCGGCGGACTGCCAGCCAATTGCCGTCTTCGGGCGCTTTGAGGCGTTCGCTCGTGACGGGTTGATACGTTTTGAGACGAGAGAGCGCTTCCGCCGACGGAGCCGGCGTGGCGCTCTTCTGCTGGGCCAGGCTCGT
>DASRJR010000293.1:0-2497 GCA_035649395.1 Vicinamibacterales bacterium | reverse complement strand
GCATCCTGCAGCGCGTCGGCTATCCGCCGATCTGGGGCCGTCGCCCTGGCTTCGCGTCGCTCGTTCGCATCATCCTCGAACAGCAGGTCTCGTTGCGATCGGCAGACGCGATGTACCGCCGCCTCGACGCGCGTCTGGGCGGCGTCACACCACACGCGTTCGCTCGAGCCGGTATCGCGGGATTGAGACAACTCGGCGTGACCCGTCAGAAGGCGGCGTACCTGCACGGCCTCGCGACACGGTTGGTCGACGGCACCCTCGATCTGTCTGCGGTGTCGAAAGCGGCAGACGAAACCGGCCGCCGCACGCTGCTCGACATTCCCGGTCTGGGACCGTGGAGCGTTGACATCTATTACCTGATGGCGCTGCGACGGCCCGACATCTGGCCGCGCGGCGATCTCGCGCTCGCCACGGCGCTGCGCGATCTGAAAGGCCTGCGGGCGCTGCCCTCACACGAACAGCAATTGGAATTCGCGACGAAGTGGGCGCCGTGGCGATCGGTGGCCGCCCGAATTCTCTGGGCGCTTTACCTCTCGGAACGGCGCCGAGTCGTAGATTGAACGGTGCTTAAGGACTAATAGGAGTCCTGCTTCATTTCCAGCCACGCCGCCCGCGCTTCGTCCACCGACCCCTCATCCTCGATCGTGGTGATATCGCCGGGATCACGGTCCAAGGTCACGGCCTTGAGCACGCGGCGCATGATCTTGCCGCTGCGTGTCTTCGGCAGCGCGCGCACGAAATTCAGATCGCCGATCACGGCCACCGGTCCGAGCTCGTGGCGGATCGTGTCGAGCAGCGCCTGACGCAGTTCCGCCGACGGGCTCTGGCCGACTTTGAGCAGCACGAATGCCGCGATCACTTCGCCGCGCACCTCGTCCGGGCGCCCGATGACGCCGCACTCGGCGACGGCGGGGTGCTTGAGGAAGGCGCTCTCGACTTCGATCGTGCCGATGCGGTGCGCCGCGATCTTGATGATCTCGTCGGCGCGGCCGGCGAACCAGAAATAGCCGTCCTCGTCCACGTGCGCCGAGTCGCCCGAGTAGTAGACGTCGGGAATCTTGCGCCAGTAGTCCAGCGCGTAGCGCTCCGGTTCGCCCCAGAGGCCCGGCGTCATCCCCGGGAACGGCCGCTTCAGCACCATGATGCCTTTCTCGTTCGGCTGACAGGTCTCGCCGTCGAGCGTCACGACGGCGGCCTCGATACCGGGCAGGGGCAGCGCAGCTGCTCCCGGCTTGATCGGCAGCATCGCGATTCCGTACGGATTGCCGAATACCGGTCCGCCGGTTTCGGTTTGCCACATGTGGTCGATCACCGGCACGCGTTCGCCGAGGACGATGTTCTGCAGCCAGTCCCAGGCGTGCGGATTGAGCACCTCTCCGGCGCAGACGACGCGCTCGAGGCGCGAGTGGTCGACGTCACGCAGCGTATGCTCGCCGTATCGCATCAGCATGCGCACCGCGGTAGGTGATGTGAAGATGCCGGTGACGCCGAATTCTTCGACGGCGGTTCGCCAATGCGTGTCCGGGCGCGGGTAGTCGAGCGCGCCCTCGAACGCGACTGTGGTGCACCCGGCGATCAGCGGGGCGTAGACCATGTAGCTGTGGCCGACGATCCAGCCGATGTCCGATGTCGACCACCACACATCGTCCGGCTTCAACCCGAAGCACCACCTGCCCATGCTGGCGATGTGCACCTGGTAGCCGCCGTGCGTGTGGATCGCGAGTTTGGGCCTGGCCGTCGTGCCCGACGTCGCGAGGATGAACGCCGGCTCGTTGGCCTCCATGTGCGTGTGCGTGCCCGAGTGATCGCGCGCGTGCTCGAGGAACTCCTCCCACGTCATATCTCGCTCGCGGACGTGGGGTCCGGCTTTAGCCGGACCGTCGCGCTCGAGCACAATCACATGCTCGACCTGATGCCCCGGCGTGGTCAGCGCTTCGTCCACGATCGGCTTGAGCGCGATCGTCTTGCCTTTGCGATACGTGACATCGGCGGTGAAGACCAGACGCGACCCGCTGGCGCGGATGCGATCACCGAGGGCGTTGGCTCCGAACCCGGCGAAGACGATCGAGTGGATCGCCCCGATGCGGACGGTCGCCAGCATCAGGATGATCGCCTCGGGACAAGTCGGCATCGAGATCGTGAGGCGGTCGCCCTTGCGCATCCCCAGTCCGCGAAGGGCCGCAGCGGTTCGCCTCACGGCATGCAGCAGCTGGGCGTAGGTGAACACGCGGCGCTCACCGCGTTCGTTGAGATACACCAGCGCGGCATGGCCACCGCGTCCCTGCGCGACGTGGTGATCGAGCGCGTTATACGCGAGGTTCGTCTCGGCGCCGATGAACCAGCGAAACGTCGGAAAGGTCCACTCGAAGACGCGATCCCACGTCTTGAACCAGGGCAGCTCGGACGCGGCACGCGCCCAGAATGCATCCGGATCGCGCCGGCCATCCTCGATCCACCGCCGCACGACCGGATTGACTGTGCTCACGGAGGAATCATA
>DASRJR010000292.1:0-2654 GCA_035649395.1 Vicinamibacterales bacterium | reverse complement strand
CCATCGCGGCGTTCAGGAAAGCCGGGTTCTGCGTCTGAGCCCGTTCTACTTGCCGAGAAAGTGCGCGCGTGACTTGTCGTTCTCGAGGCAGACGTATTCGAGCAGCTCGGTATCGAGTTTGATGCGGTGATTGAGCGTGATCGTCCACGGCGCCGTGTAGGCCCTGGCGTCGTCGACGGTGATGTCGATCTGCAGCCTGCCGAAGGTAGGTCGGTGAAAACGCTCGGTCACCTTCGCGGCTTCTGTCAGCGGGTTGCCAGTGGCGTCTGCCCAGAGCCCGTCGCGGAACCCTGACGTCTGCACTACCAGCGTGTCGCCGTCCCACGCGCCAGACGAGTAACCGAACCACGACGGATTCGGATCCACAGGGAGAGGACGCCCGTCGGTGAAGATCTGCCGGTAGTCGACGTCTTTCTCGTAGAGAATCGCCATAATGCCGGGCAGCTGCATGATTCGCCGAGGGAACGGATGCGAGTGCAGTTGCAGAATGCTCAGAGGGAGACAGAGTCCATCCGGGTTGTCTTTGCCGTTGTCCTTCTGACGCGCGTTGCGAAGATCCAGCGCCCACGGTCGGTAGGGGAGGCCGCCTTTCAGTTTCGCCGCCACGTTCTCGAATTCAGCGGGCAGCGTGACGACCGCAGCGCCGAAGTCGGATGGGATGCCTCCGGTCGGGTCGGCTTCCCACAGTCCCGAGAAATCGACCTTTCCATCCGCGGTTCGTGGCGCCGGCGCCGCGAGATTCGGCCGCCCATCAGCGAGACGCGGTACACCTGCTGTCGGATACTTCAGCCATTGAGCGATGACGGGTGACGCTGTCAACGCGGCAAATACAACCGAAGTCGTAACCACGATCGCTTTCATATCGACCTCGCATCCACAAGGCGATCACAGCGTCACTGGTGGTCTCCGCTGGAGCCGTCGCGTCGACAGCCAATATCCGAGCACGATCTCGCCCGGCGTGCTACGCATGTCTACTTAGTCGTCCTCCGGAAACAACGCATCGTACGTCGGGTCCGCGTGTTCCCAGGTCGCATCGTGATCGATGAGGTACTTGCGCACGACGTCGATGTCGGCGTCCGGAGGGATGTTCACCGAAATGTAGCGTCCGTTTGCGCCCTCGTAGCTGCAGCCCAGCGCACTGAGGCCTTGCATCAGTCGATCCGATTCATTTCCTGGCTGGATTGTCGTTTCCAGGATCACTCGGACCGTTCTGTTTCCCGATTTGGACACGACGCGCTCGAACGTCGGAAACCCTTCTTCAGCCTTGAAGGGCGCGAAGACGACGTCTTCCCACGACACCCCATAGGCGTAAAAGGGTGAGTTATCGAGCTTGTAGGTATCATCGCCAACAGCCGTCGCCCACAGCGTCTCGACGTGCGCCGATCCGTCTTCGTCTGGTACACGAAAGAGCACCTTCGCATTCGGTTGCGGGGATTCAGCCATGACTCTGCAACTCAGACCCGACGAGCGAGCTCACGTCGGCGCCAGTCACAACTGCCACTGTCACCTAGCCGGCGAGCATCTTCTCCAGGACCGTTCTGCTCGCCGCCAGCATCTCGCCGATCTTCGACGCATCCTTGCCGCCGGCTTCCGCGAAGTCCGGTCGTCCGCCACCTCCGCCGCCGACGATCGGCGCGAGCTGTTTCACGATCTGACCTGCCGGCGCCTTCGTGGTCAGATCGGGCGTGACGCCGACAACGATGGAGACCTTGCCGTCGGACGGCGACGCGAGGACGACGACGCCGCTCTTGATTTGACCGCGATGCTGATCCACGAGCGCACGCAACCCGTCTTTGTCGAGGCCGCTGACTTCGCGCGCGACGAGCTTCACGCCAGCGACGTCGACAACGGTGTCCTGGCCGCCTGACGCACCACCTGGCGACATCGCCGCTTTCATCTTTACCTGCTGCAGCTCGCGGGCGAGCTTCTTGTGCTCGTCCTGCAGGGCACTGATGCGCGCGGTCACATCGCCAGGACGTGAGTTGAGCGCGGCGGCCGCCTGCCCGAGCTCGTCGCGCTGGCGCTGGTACGCCTGCATCGAGTCGAGTCCGGTAATCGCCTCGATGCGGCGGATCTCAGCCCCCACTCCGCCCTCGGAGACGATCACGAACATGCCAATATCGCCGGTGGCACGCACGTGCGTCCCGCCGCACAGCTCGGTGCTGAATCCCGGAATCGACACGACGCGCACGCGCTCACCGTACTTCTCGCCGAAGAGCGCCATCGCTCCAGCGGCGATCGCCTCCTGGGTTTGCTTCACTTCCGTCTGCACCGGCGTGTTCTTCAGCACCTGCTCGTTGACGAGGCGTTCGATCTCGAGCTGCTGCTCCCGTGTGACCGCACTGCCGTGGAAGAAATCGAAGCGAAGCCGGTCGGGTGCAACCAGCGATCCGGCCTGTTTGACGTGCGGCCCGAGCACGGAGCGGAGTGCCGCATGGAGCAAGTGAGTGGCCGTGTGATTGCGGCGGGTCGCGTCACGCACGGCTGTCGCGACGCTCGCGGTGACGAGGTCGCGACGCGTCAGCGTGCCGGTCGCGACATGGACGGCATGAAACCGCGGCCATGTGCCGACCCCGACGACGCCGGTGACGAGCGCCTCGCCCCATGGACCGGTGAGCGTCCCGACGTCCGACACCTGGCCGCCCGCCTCGAGA
>DASRJR010000291.1:0-13812 GCA_035649395.1 Vicinamibacterales bacterium | reverse complement strand
AGGCCCAGGGACTACTGTTGTTCGACTTTATAGCCCTTCTGCCGAAGCAAGGCGAGCAGGCCGTCCGGCCCCACCATGTGGGCGGCGCCGACGACGACGAAGCACGGCTTGGGGCGGGAGAAGCACTTTTCCAATTCGGGGATCCAGTTGCGATTGCGCTCGACGATGAGCGACCCATAGGCCTCGGGGTAGGCGGCAAAGGACGTGCGCACGGTCTTCTCGAGCGAGGCCGTATCACCGCGCTTCCATGCGGCGATCATCCCCTTCAACTCGGCGCCCTGCGCGTCCATTTCGGTCAAGGTGCTGCGGAGCATCTGTTCCTGCAGCGCATCGGACATCTTGTCGAATCGGTCGATCTGAAACTCCGCGGTCTCGAGACCCACGACCGGCTTCTTCTCGGCGGTGGCCTTGTCGTAGAAGTACTTGTCCAAGCCGAGATTGACTTCGAGTCCCGCCTTCTGCGCCTCGAGTGCGGTCAGCATCAGCATGACCATCCATGGCTTCATCGGGCGAAACATCTCGATCGGCAGGCCCGTCTGCTTGAAGCGCTCCGACACCAGCGCGGCCGTGTCTTTCGACACCACCGCGTCGAACGTGCGGCCGTCGGTGTACATGCCCTTGGCCAACAGCATCGGCGCGGCGCTCAGCGACTCGGCCTCGGCGAGATTGAGCTCTTCGACCAGCGTGCCCGAGGCGTCGAACGCCTTCTCGAAAACGGCCGGCAGCGGGTAGGCGTCGGCGCTCAGCGCGTGCACCGACCCGGCGAGATAGAGCACATTGGCGCCGGATCGCACCGTCCACAGGAAGTGTTTCGCCGCCGTCCGCGTCTGCGCCGCCGCGGGTGTCGCCGCCGCCGTCGAGACGCACAGCGCAAGGATGAGCAAGCGTGCGATGCGGGTAGTCATGCTTTCAAGTATCGGCCGATAACCGGCGGCACGTAACTCAAAACTCGAACTCGAAACTCGAACAAATCAAGAGTTCAGTGCGCCGCCGCCTCCAGTGTTTGCTCGAAGGGGACCATCTCAGGCAGCCGTTCGAGTCCCACCAGCGTCCAACCCTGTTCGGTGCGACGGAAATACGTCTTGATCGGTTCCTTCCAGCTTGGATAGGCCGCGACATCCGCAGCGATGTCCACCTCGACAAAGCTGCCCACCGTCGTCGGCACTCCTGCCGGCGCGTCGACGCTCGTCGTCCGGCTCTCCGTCGTCGACAACGGTTTCGTCGCTCCAGTCATGTTGTCGAACAGCATCCATGACGCTCGATACGTCGGCTCCGCCTTCGCGGCTCTCGCAGCGATGGCCGCGTTGTCGAACGTCAATCGACCGTTGGCGTCGAGACGCGGATTGACGATCGGGTTCACCGCGGTGAGGTAGGTCGCGAGGATCTTGTCGCGGCGCTTGATCAGCACGTCGCCGAGGTACCGCTCCGCCTTCGGGTCGCTGTACTGGCCGGCGCGCACCGCCGCGCGAATGAGGTCGTCGCTGAACTCCGCGATTCGCCGCGCGGCCCAGAACGCGTCGTCGTTGCGCGCTTCCATGTACGCCGTCGTCGGTGTTTGCGGGCGCCACTTTCTCGGATCGAATCGATCGCCTTCGAACTTGCCGATCGATGGGTAGTACTCCGGATAGGGAATTGTCTGCCACGCGCTGAGGTCGAACCCGAACGACGCCAGCCGCTTCATTGTCGTGTCGGTCTGGTAGAAATGCTCGTAGCTGAGATCCCACTCGTGCAGCTCGTTGCACATGCCGAACGTCGAGCCGACGTCCTGCAGGAAGTGCTTGACGTAGGCGCGGCCGTTCTCGGTCAACACGGAATCCAGCGTATTCGCGGCCTTGAGGTCGGTGAGGTTCGTCCACGCGCCAAAGACACGCAGGGCCCGCAACTCACGTCGGCGCTCGTGCGGCACGAGGTCGTTGGGATCGTCGGGACGCGTTCCCTCGAACCGGAAACCGCCAAGAATCTTGCCCGGGAGCAAACGCCCAGCGACGACGCGATAGGTGCCGTCCGGTCGTTTCGCGACGCGCTCGAGGATCGAATTCATGTCGTCCCGGGAGAACCTCGTTCGCTCTCCGGATGGACGACGGATCGTCGCCTTCGGATCGAATTCCACTTTGGTGGGATCGAACGTGGTGATGAACGACTCAACCTGGTTGAAGCCGAGCGCCCAGAAGATCTTCGTGGCCACCGCGACGGCGCCGGTTGCGCCCTCTGCATAGTAGGGGGGATCGAACTCGAGAAACCACGTCTCTCCTTTCGCGTCCCTGGCGGTGAAGCCGGGATGGACGCCGGCCGTCTTCTCTCTGGTGAGAATCCAGCGAGATGGGTCGGGCGGCGCTCCGGCATTCGCGCCGCGCGTCATCTGCTCCGGCGTAATTGGCGTCGTACCGATACGGTTGGTGAACCAATTCGAATCCGGTACCTCATCGATCGTGTTGACGTTCTCTGCCCGCCGGCCGGACGGCTTGTAGCCCGACACGACGAACAGGTTGTGCGTCATCTCGTAGATCGAGCGGATGTCATATGGCGCCGCTTTCGACGCATCCTGCGACTCCGGCTCACGAGCGATCGGATCGTCGGGATAGAAGCGTTGACGCTGTGTGGAGACGCCCGCGGCGAAGCAGACGACGGCGAGTGCAATGATGGCGACGCGGCGAATGGGACGTGCGATGAGTGAAGGCATATGTCTTCTCAAAACGGGGCGGATCCAGCGAAGACGAGAATCAGGTCCTGAGGACTCTTGGCGAGATCGATCCGGAGGTGCGTGGCCAGCGGTGAATGAAAGCGGACGCCGAACCCGTAGTCGTGCTTGAGGCTGGCGACGTCGATGTCCGACGTGCGCGCCGCGACCTTTCCCGCGTCATAGAAGACTGCCGTGTCCATGAAGCGATTGACCATGATGCGCCACTCGGCCTGCAGAATCAGGCTGTGGCGGTCGCGGTAGAGCCAGCTGGTATAGCCTCTGAGATCGTCTCCACCGCCGAGGGACGGCTGCATGAAGAACGGCACCTGCTGACCCGACTTGGACAGCGTCGTTTGGGCCAAACCATGGAGCGAGATGACCCATGACTCGCGCAGGATGGGAAAATGTTCGATCGCCTCGTAGTCGACTTGTTGAAAGCCGAAGAGCTCGTCGCGATCCCGGTAGTCGTGCAGGGTGATGCCGTAGAAGCCGCCGCGCCGCGAGTAGTCGCGCGCGTCGCGCCAGTCGAAGCCGATCGTTCCCTGCGAGTGGAAGTAGTTGACCTTGGCGCCGAGCCCCGGGAGCGTCTCGGGCGTGTAGACAGTCTCGACAGATGGAGAAGACCCTTCGCCCGGGTTCTGATCCCACTGCGTCAGTTCCAGGCCGCCCCGCAGCATCAGCCACTTCCGCATGGGCCACAGCGTCATGAGGGCCGACGCGTATGGGCGTTTGAACGAGTAGTTCGTCTTGGCGGCGGTCGACGTATTGTTTCCCGCTCCGTAATAGGCCACTTGAGTCGCCTCGCGATAGCCACCGAGGACCGACAGCGTGGCGCGACGCTGAAACATGCGAGGCGCCTTGAACTCGACTTCCGCTCGCGTGTATCCGCGGATCGAGTAGTTGCCCCTCACGTCGACCAGGTTGTATGGACTGACGTGATGCATGTAGCCAGCGCCCAACGCGAACCCGCCTCCGTGGTAGGCGCTGTCGAAGAACGGGTGCCAGTGCAGTCCACCGTTGACGGTGATGTCCTCGACCTTGTTCATCCACCGTTCGCCGGTGCTGATGATGTACGGATGCAGCGTCTTGGCTTTCTCCGCCTGCTCCTGTTCGATCTCCGCGCGCCTGGTCGGCCCCGGAGTCTGCGCCGCTACCGTTGTCGCGCCAAGCACGAGCGTGAGCACGACACACCACTGCGAAACTCGACTTCGACTCATAGCTGAATCCCGATCTGTGGACGCACACCCTGTCCGACACCCGTGTGCGTCAGACAGTGTGGCCCGAAGCTGCCAATTTATCGTACAGGGAGCAAAGAAGGCACGGAGCGGCGACTCCGTGCCCGATTGCGTCTCGTTGGGCGTGTCAGTTATGGAACGACCGCGATTGGCGCCTGCCAGAACGCGACCTTCTTGCCGGTCGGTTCGAGCACACTCACCTGGCAGTCGTAGCGGCCGACGTCGAGACTCTCGAGTGGAATGCTGAATCGCAGCGGCACGGCCTTCGATTTCGGATCCATGCCGTCGACCACCTGGAGCGGCTCGGTTTCGAGCACCTTGATGCCGCCGCGGAAGAAGCTCACAAACGCGACCACCGGCTGCATGCCCGGGGCGTAGCGCTGATACGCCTGCAGGAAGACGTACATCTCGCGGCTCTTGCTGAAGACGCGCGTGACACTCGGGAACAGTTTCTGCCCTTCGAATACGAGCGGGTCGGTGGTCTGCTGCGCGCCCTTCTGTACGGTGAGGAGCGCCTCGCTCTGTGGCACACGCTGGCTGGCGAGTACGACTGAGCTGATCGGGAGCCTCTGCTGCTCCTTCACCAGATTGGGAATCGTGAAGGCGGTCTGATACGTGCCGATTCGTCCGGTCTCCGCATCGCGCCCGAGCAGCTTGATGACGTGCTTCCCGGGCAGCAGCGTGAAGCCCGTGTAGTACTGAATCGGACGCGTCGCCAGCTGCGCGGCGGTCTCGTTGCTGATCGGCACGTCGAGATGGTCGCGCATGTTCTGGAGCGTATAGCCGGCGTCGTCCTTGACCTCGACGACGAAATCGATGCGGGTACGCTGGGCGCCGCCACGCTTGGCCAGGGCGAGCTCGCTGCCGGGAATCTTCACCGCCACCGGCACGAAGTACTCGGCGCTATTGAGCTGGAAGAAGTTCACCTCCATCGCGATCGTGATCTCGGTGATCGGATTCTCCAGCATCATCGCTTCTTCGAGCTGGCGCTCCTTGTCGGCGGCATTGAATTTGGCGAATTCCTTCTCGCCGTAGTAGCCCTGCCGGAAGGTGACGTCGGCCGACGCCGACAACGTGCCGTTGAGCGACACTTTCACTCGGCGATACTTGCCGTCATTCGCCGTGTGCGTGCTGTAGTAACCGATGATGTAGTAGCTCGTGACCGCGTCGGCCGCCTGCTTGATGCCGAGCGACAGGTCGTTGTAGTCGAACATCGCCTTGCCGCCCGTGTCCTTCGCGAGCGAGTAGAGCGTGTCCTGCGACTGCTGGAAGCGGTTCATCTGCTGCGACGCCACTGCCCCCGTGAACATGCCGGCGCCGCCGGGCGCGGCGCGCGTGGCGTCGCCCATCGGCGGCAGGGCGACGAGGCCGCGCGCATCGATGGGGTTGAGGGTGACGTTGGCGCGGATCGCCGCGTTCTCGGTCGCGCGCAGCTGCGCCATGTTGTCGGTGCCGTTCAACCGGAGTCCGCTGGTGAAATAGAGCAGCGTCTTCTGCTCCGGCAGCGGCCTCAGCATCGTCACCGCGGTCTGCAGCGCGGCCAGCTGCCGGTCGGTGTTGAAGATGTTGAACTCGGCATCGTTCTGCCCGAACGCGGTGCCTTCCGGGTGATCCGGAATCCCGTCGTTGTTCTGATCGTCGCCGTAGATCAGGATGTCGATCACTTCACGCAGCTTGGCCTTGTCGGCAGTGAAGTCGCACTTGACCGACACGGCGCCGTTCTGGAACGACATGACGGCGATGAGATCCGACGGCGACATCTGGGTGTCGATGTACTTGCGGGCGTTCACGTAGGCACGCAGGCCGTCGGCCGGCCCCATCGACGCGCCATCGAAGTACATGACGATCAACCGCTTGTCCTGGTACTTGATGCCGCCCGGCGGTGGCGTCGCGATTTGCGTCTGGATGGCCGGTGCCGGGGCTGCCGGCGTTTGCGCCGGCCGCGCGGCGATTGGCTCCGGTGCCTGCGTCTGCGTCGCGGCGTCGACGACCTGGGCCGCCGCGGTCTCCAGTCGCTGGAACTCGACGAAGGCGATGTCCTGCGGCATCCCGTCTTCGGTGATCGTGAAGTCCTTCGCCGTGAGTCCCTCGATCACCTTGCCGTCCTTGTCCTTCACCGAGACGTTCTGAACGATGAGGCGCTGAGTGGCGCGGAAGACGGCTTGAGGCTGTTGCGCCGGTTGAGGCTGCTGGGCGAAGCCGATCGCGCCGCTCGCCGCGATCAGGAGGGCGAGGAGTCCTCTCTGGGTGGTGATCCGCATCGTCAGAACCTCAGTCTCAAGGTGGTCGTGATCTTTCGCATCTGGTTGACGTTGTCCGGCAGACCGAACAGCGGGTCGCCGAGTACATTGTGCACGCTGGTATAGACGACGCGGTTCAGGACGTTCGTCGCGTCGACGCGCCAATCGAGGTTATATCGGCTGCCCCACGGGAACGTGCGCGTGATGCCGGCGTTGAGCCCGAACTGCGACGGACCACGCGCGGAGTTGCGTCCCACGGTGCCCCAGGTACCCGTCGCGGGCCTCGCGTACGCCAGCGGATTCAGGTAATACCCTGCGGGCGCGTCGGTCGGAAGGCCGGTCAACGACGCGCGCACCGCGCCGCTGAAACCCGTGCCCGGTGTCGTAGCCAGGTAGTACGGCGTGATCGGCAGTCCGCTGCCGGTCGTCAGTTGGCCCGTCATCGTCCAGCCCTTGAACAGCGTGCCTCGCCATCCGTCGACGAGCGTGCCGCCGCGCAAGCCGACGCCCGTCGTGTACTGGAACTGCGCTGTCACCTGATGACGCTGATCGAAGTTGGAGGGGCCCCACTCGGAGTCGAGATCCAGCCAGTTCTGCGCGAAGGCCGTGCCGCTCAGATTCGCTCCCTGGAACGAGGCCGCATCGTCGTCAGCTTTGGCGAGCGTGTACTGCACCGACGCGGTCAAACCGTTGCGCAGCCGGCGGCGCACCTGGAATTGACCGGCGTGCCGGCGTGAGCTGCCGTCGGAGGTGAGGAACACGTATCCGGACGGACACGACAGACACGGGTTGGCGGTCCCCGCGGGGTAGGTATTGGGCAGGAACTCCTGAATCAGGTTCGTGCCCTTCGTGCCCAGGTACGTCAGGTTCACGGTGAGCGACGCCGGCAGATCGCGCTGCACCGCGACTTGCCACGTATGCGATGCGCTGACTTTGAAGTCGGGATCGACCGCGAAGGTGTTCGGCACCGTCGTCGTTGGCGGGACGAACCCGCGCGCCAGTGTCAACGGGTTGTCTGGGGTGCTGGGCACGCTGAACGCCGTCGAGAGCGGCGGCTGCTGCGCCATCATCGTCGTGATGGACTGATACACGTTGCTGTTGCGGTAGATGCCGTATCCCGCGCGTACGACGAGCGACGAGCCGGCGACGGGACGCCACGCGATGGCAATGCGCGGCTGGATCCCGAACTTGTCGGGATGCATCAATGACGACGGGTACGTCGTGCCGGTCAGCGCGCCCCGCGGATCGGACGCGAGCACGGGATTGACCGCAGTGAAGTTGGGCGCGATGTCGAGGTTCACGAGGCGGCCATAGAGTTCACTGAACGGACTCTCGTACTCCCAGCGCGCACCCGCGGTGACCGTCAATGCCGGCCCGACGCGCCAGTCGTCGTTGATGTAGGCATCGAATGCCCAGCCGCGCAGGTACTTGTCGGCGTTGCCGTAGGCGATCGAGCTCGCCGCCGGCGTGCCGAGGAGGAAGTCGGCGAAGTCGTGGCCGGTGGAGGCGCCGGTGAACGTGAAGCTGCCGCGCGGATCCTGCTGCGACTGGATGTCGATGTTGTTCCGCTTGACGTCGCCGCCGATGGTGTAGTTGTGGCGGCCGCGGAAGAAATAGCCTTCGAACGATCCGATGTTCGAGCGGTTGCGGGTGAATCGCGGCAGGGCATCGGAGAGCCCCGTCACCGATGAGAACACCAGGCTCGGCGGTCCCCAGTTCTCAGGGCTCTGATCGTTGCCGGTGATGCCGGCCTCGCCAGACACGTTGGTGCGATTGGCGAAATACGGCGTCGCGCTCGTCGTTTGCTGGGTGTACTGATAGCGCGTGCGAATCGACAGGAACTGGGAGATCCGCCGGTTCCACATCAGGGCGACATCGGTCGCCGACGACAGGTTCTCGTCCTCGAACGCGAACAGCGTTCTCGTCGTGCCGGTGGTGCGTTGGTACTGCGCGGTGCCGAGCACTTGATTGCGTTGATTGACCACCTGCGTGATCCGCGTCTGACCGCCGTAGGTGCGCGTGGCCACGATGAGCGGCGCCTGATAATTGCGCTCCGGGCTGTCGCCGGTCGGCTGCGGGTAGTAGCCAAGCAGCGCCGCTGCCTGCGGGCTGATGCGATCGCGCGGAATCGTGTTGCCGGCAAAAGGCAGGCCCGTGAGCGGATCGATGACCTGCACGGGCCGGCCCAACCGGTCGAGCGTCTGCGAGAAGTCGCCCGCGCGTTCGAGTGGCGTCGGCACGCGGCCGGACTGCGTCGTCGCGTTGTCGTCGTTGCTGCCTTGATACGCAGCGAACAACTGAGGGGCGTTGCGCTGCAGCAGCTTGGGAATCCGCAGCGGTCCCTGGAACATTCCCTGGAAGTGCAGATTGTTGTACGCCGGGACCTGAGTGGAATCGCCGGTGATCGAGTACGGCCGCGCGTCCCATGCCGACGTGTTTCCAATGATCGCGAGCTGCGCATTGTACAGCGCGCCGGGCCGTCGGCGATTGTTGCCGAACGCGGCGAGCTGCGCGAACGGTGAGGCGGCGCCATTGTTGACACTGCCATTGATCAAGAACCCGTCGTTGGCGGCGTTGGCGTCGGCTGGCGGCTCTTCGACGGGGCGGGCCGCCGCTGCCGCGGGCGCCGTCGGCGGACGCTGCTGTTGTGTGACGCCAGCGCGCTGAAAGCCGCCTTGCGCGTTCGCGGACGCGGGCGCCGCACCCGATGGCCGCGCGTTCCCGCCTTGCGTCGAACCATTCGACGCCGTGCTCGTCGATGTCGACGGCGCCGGCGCCTGCGATCGAGGCGGCGGCAGCCCGCGCGTGATCTCCTCATACGGCAACAGCGTGAGCTCCCACGTCGACGGTTGCGTGCCCGCCGCGATCGCGATTTCCTTGCTGAGCGCTGAGAAACCGCGCATGTCGATCTTGATCGTCCACGTGCCGTCCGCGAGATCGGCCAGACGATAGATGCCATCCTGATTCGTGAACACGATGACCTGCTTGTCGCCGAGCGTGGCGGTGACCATCGCGCCGGGTACGGGCGAGCCGTTGAACACTACTTGACCGAAGTGGTCGGTTGCCGCCAGGACGAGATGCGCGCCGAGGGCGAACGCCAGCGTCAACGCAAGCATCCACACTCGGATGCGTGAAGCGGTTCGAGACGTCTTCATCAATCCTCGCTTAGCTCCGGCGCACCTGGTGGCTGAGATGGAGCCCGTAATTCGCTTCAAATGAGACGTTTGACGACCCACCGGGGGGATTGGTTTGGCAACATCGATGCCACGCCGCCGCCCGGTGGCTCACCCGGAATCATCAGACGTATCGGCGCCGCAATCTATTACGTCTCTAATACGGCGGCGTCACGTGTCCGGTTGCGGGAACGGGCCGTTCGCTCGCGGGCCGAGACCCAGCGACGCACGACCGTGTTTCCCGTTCGACACCAGAAAGTTCCGCGAAGTTCCCCGCCCCGCGAAGCGGGGCAAAAGCCAACACTGCCGCACGAGCGACGCGAAGCGCCGCTAGTTCTCCTCGGGCTTCTGCATCGAATCGATCACCAGTACGTCGACGGTCGCGCGACGGGCGTCGAGCTTGAGGCCCAGCTGCTCTTGCAATGCTGTGAACAGCGCGGGTTCGTCGCCTGGGTTTGGCGCAGGCCCTGGCCCGGCGCCCGGTGGAGGACCGCCCGGCCCGCGTCCTGCAAACTCGTTCGCGAACGTGAACTCGAAGTCGTACGTGCCGTCGAGGCGCGTCTGATTCTGGACGATGCGATTGAACGCGGTCACGGCAGGGAGGGAGCCGAGCGCCGTCGCCAGCGCATCGATCGTGACACCGCGCGCCGCCAATCGACCGGGTGAGAACATCAGCGCACCGCACGGGGCTGGCGCGCTCGGATCGAATCCGCCCGGTGGCGGGCCTCCACGACCGGGCTGCGCGCCGCCTGCCGGACATGCGCCTTCCGGTGTGCGAGTCAACCCTGAGCCGAGCTTCCCGTCGCTGCGCGCGGTGATGAGCGCATACACCGGCATGTCGCGCTTCTCGGCGTGAAACGCGAGCTTGAACCGATCGCGCAGCAGCGTCTGCATCATCAGTCGACGCCGGTCGGGCGAGGCGTCGCCGCTGAGCGTGGCGTTCACGTCGAAGCCCTGCGACCCGGTCCAATCGGGTCCGCCAACGATCTGCGAGTCGTGGATGTTGTACGCCTGACGGATCAACAGCCGCGCGGTCATGTTGATCATGTCCATTCGGCCAGGCGTACCGCCTCTGCCGATGCGCCCGCCGCCTTGGTTGTTGGGTTTTACCGACGCGACTTCGAACGTCGGCGCGTCGGCCGCCGGAGCCACGATCTGTGCCGACAATCGCGCGCCGGTGATGACCGCCGCCGCGATCGGTCCGATGATGAGAGCCGCCGTCGCCGCGCGGCGAAGGATCGTCGTGAAAACGCTCATTAGTTTTCCTCCGGCTTCTGCACCGAATCGATGATCAGCACCTCGACGTTCACGCGTCGCGCGTCGAGTTTGAGGCCCAGCTGCTCTTGCAATGCGGTGAACAGGGCCGGCTCGTCGCCGGGGTTTGGCGCAGGCGCGGGGCCGGCGCCCGGTGGCGGAAAACCGGGGCCGCGTCCTGCGAAGTCGTTGGCGAACTTGAAATCGAAGTCGTACTCACCCGTGAGCCCGGTCTCGTTCTTGACCATGCGGTTGAACGCCGTGATGACGGGCAGTCCGCCGAGCGCGTTCGCCAGAAAATCGATGTCCACGCCGTGTGCGAGCAAACGACCAGGTCCGAAGATCAGCTGGCCACAGGCGGCTTTGGCATCTGGATCGAACGGTGACGCTGCTGGCGGGGGAGGACCCGACCGGCCGGGCGCCTGCGCCGCACCACGTGCTGGACATGCGCCTTCGGCGATCCGAGTCAGACCGGCTCCGAGCTTGCCATCACTGCGCGCGACGATCAGCGCATACGCTGGCAGGTCGCGTTTCTCGACATGGAACGTGAGCTTGAAGCGGTCGCGAAGGAGTGTTTGCATCATGAACCGCCGCTGATCCGGCGGCGCGTCGCCGGTCGTGGCGTTGATGTCGAATCCCTGCGAGTCGAGCCAATCTGGGCCGCCGATGACCTGCGACTCGTGAATCTGATACGCCTGGCGAATCAGTGTGCGAACAGGCATCCCGACCATGTTCAAGCGTCCCGGGCCGCCACCGCCGCCTCTGCGGCCGGGCGTGTTGTTCATCTTCACCGAGGCGACCTCGAACGTCGGCGCGTTGGCGGCGGGCGGCGTGATCTGCGCCGCGAGTCGCGCCCCCATGATGACGGCGAGCGCAACCGGCCCGGCCGTGGCCGCGATCATCGCAGCGCTCCGTACCACTCGCTTCGACACGCTCAGTACTCGATGGGTGTCGTGGTTCATGATGATCTGCTCGAAAAAGGATGATTAGTTCTCGCGCGGCCTCTGCACCGAATCGATGACCAGCACCTCGACGTTGTCCGTGCGCGCATCGAGCTTCAGACCCAACTGTTCTCGTAACGCCGTCAGCAGCGGCGGCTCACCTCCGCCGCTCGATGACGGGGCCGAACCCGGCGCTGGAGGCCCTTGACCGCGTCCCGCAGTCTGGCTGGGGAACTTGAGGTCGAAATCGAAGGTCCCGTCGAGCCCGGTTTCGTCCATGACGATGCGGTTGAGCGCCGTAATCACGGGAAGACTCGCGAGCGACCGTGTGAGCATGTCGATGGGCACGCCGTGGGCGAGCAGGCGGCCGGGTCCGAACACGATCGATCCACATGCCGCCTGCGCGTCCGGATCGAACGGTGACGGCCGTGGGGAAGGGACAGGGGTCGATGGTGCGGCGGGCAGCGCGGCATTGCGAGGCAGGCATGCGCCCGCCGGCGTTCGTCGCAGTCCCTCGCCGACCGCTCCGTCGCGACCCGCCAGAACGAGCGCGTAGACGGGCATCTCGCGACGCTCGGCGTGGAACGAGAGCTTGAACCGATCGCGCAGCATCGTCTGCATCATCAGGCGCCGCGAATCGGATGACGGGTCGCCGACCATCGTCGCGTTGACGTCGAAGCCCTGCGAATCGAGCCAGTCGGGGCCACCGATGATCTGGGAGTCGTGAATCTCGTAGGCGAGTCGAATGAGCCGGCGCGTCGAGAGACCGGTCGCCGTGAACTGGCTCGGGCTCGCGACTCCTCCCATGCGCCCGCCAGCGTTGTGATTGGCCCTGATCGTGGTGACGTCGAAGGTTGGCGCGTGAGCGCCTGGCGCGACGACGGCAGCAGTCGCACGCGCGCCGGTCAACGCGCCGGCCCCGATCGGCCCGGCGACGGCCGCGACGAGCGCCGCACTCACGAGGAGACGCTTCGAGAGGTTCAACGCCCGATGCGGGTCGGGCCTCATGATCTGTTCGATGCGCTTCTTCAGATCTGAACCGGTGACACCAGCCACGCAGACGAGCGGCGACTCGACGAAGTACTGACAGGTCTTGAGAATGCTTTCCGCGTAGACATGGGGCTCGCTGCCTGCCTGCACGACGGCCTCGTCGCACGCGCGCTCGCGTTCGTTGACGAGGCGTACACCGACCCACCACACGATCGGGTTGAACCAGAAAATCGCCTGCACCGCCATGTGGATCGCCGCGAGCACATTGTCGCGGCGGTGCACGTGCGCGAGCTCGTGACTGAGAATCGCGTCGACCTGCGCGTCGGTCAGCGCCTGCTCGATGCCGCGCGGCCAGACCAGGACGTGCCGCCACATTCCGAAGACGCCAGGTTCCATCTGCGTGTCTGACAAGACGACGGAGAGACGCGAGTTCCGCCTCCGTCTCACGCTCAGGCGTGTCAGCGCGTCGACGACTCGGCCCTCACTCAAGGGCGTCGCAGCGCCGACGATGCGCGCGACACGGCGCCATCGGATGGCCCACATGACGAGGAACACCGTCGTGCCGAGCGCCCACACGGCAACGAGCGTCGACGCCGAGATCCCGAGCGAGCCGGACACCGGCAATGCGGCGGCGGTGGTTGCCGCGCCAGTGTCGGGCGCCGAGAACGGGCGTCCAACGGTGTCGATGACCAGACTGACCGTCGGCGGCACACTCGATGCGACGCGCCAATCGAGCTGCTGCCCGACAGCCATCAATGCCGCGAATGGAACGAGGAACTTGATCGAGGCGGCCATCCACAGCGCGTGTCTCACGTCGGCGCGATTTCGTCTCAAGACGAGCGCGAGGATGCCAACAGCGGCGACGACGAGCGTCGATTGCCAGAGGTGATCCGCCACCGGACCAAAGGACGTGGACACCATGATCAGGCTTTCCCCTTTTTCTCGTTCTTCAACTTGAGCAGCAGCTGCTCGGCCTCTTTGACGTCGTCCAGGGTGAGATTGCCTGACTCGATCAGGTGCATCACGACCGGTTGACTGCGTCCGCCGAACAGGCTGAGCAGCTCGTCGATGAGGCGGCGATGCGCGGACGTGCGCGACACGAGGGCCTCGAAGACGAGCGCGTTGCCGATCTTCTTGAGCCGCTTGATCGCTTTCTTGCCCTCGAGCCGGTACACCATCGTCTGCACGGTGGTGTAGGCGGGCCGTTCCTTCTCGGGAAACGCCTCCTGGATCTCACGGACCGACGACGTGCCGCGGGTCCACAGCGTCTCCATGATCTGCAGCTCGAGCTTGCTCAGT
>DASRJR010000290.1:0-2501 GCA_035649395.1 Vicinamibacterales bacterium | reverse complement strand
GCCCATGAATGGGGCACGTCTCGGTTGGTTCCGTGCCAACGACGAAGTTCTCGTAATACGTCATCGACTGGCGCGTCTCTTCGCCGGACCCGTCGACCGCATCGCGACAGGAGTCGGTCGCCAGCTTGCCGCTGAGACGGCAGATGCGCGCGGTCGTGATGTTGCGCGGGCGCGCCAGCCAGTCGGGCTTGTCGTTCCGCGTCGCCTCTTTCATGAAACTCGCCCACAACGGCACCGCGAGATCCGCGGCGTAGCCGCGGCCGATGATCGTCCGCGGCTGGTCGTAGCCAACCCAGACACCGGTGGCCAGATGCGGCGTGAATCCGATGAACCACGCGTCGTGATAGTCGTTCGTCGTCCCGGTCTTCCCAGCAGCCGGCAGCAAGAACCCGTCGCGGCGCGCGGGCCAGGCCGTGCCCGAGTTGATGACGTCAGCCAGCATTTCAGACATCTGAAATGCCGTGGCCTCGCTCACGGCGCGCTGCTGCACGTGGTCGTCGTTGTAGAGCACCTCGCCGGTACTCGTTTCGACGCGGCGGACGAGCACCGGCGTGGGAACGAGACCGCCATTGGCAAAGGTGGAAAATGCCGCCGTCATAGCATCGAGCGTGACTTCGCCGGATCCCAGGGCGAGAGACGGGACGCTCGGCACGGATCCGACGCCGAGCAGCTTCGCGTATTCAACGGTGACCGGAATGCCAACGTCTTCGAGCATCCGAACGGCGGCTCGATTGCTCGACGTGCGCAGCGCGGTTCGCATCGTCATGGGCGACCCGTCGGAGTGTTCGTCCTCGGGGACCCAGGCGCCCTGCAGCGTGATGATCGGCTGATCGAGATCGGTCAGGAGTGTGGCGGGAGAGAAGCCACGTTCGAGTGCCGAGGCATACACAAACGGCTTGAATGCCGAGCCTGGCTGGCGTCGAGCCTGAGTCGCCCGGTTGAACGAGCTCTGTGCGAAATCGCGTCCGCCGACCATGGCGCGCACATGACCGGTGCGCGGGTCCATCGCCACGAGCGCCGCCTGTAGCATCTGATCGTCGATTCTCGTGGTCGCGGCCTGACGCTTCTCGATGGCCGCGATCGCCTTCACGACCTCCGCTTCGGCCGCCTTCTGCATCTCCAGATCGATCGTCGTGTAGACCCTGAGCCCGCCCTGGTAGACGCGTTCCCATCCAAATCGCTGCACGAGGAACCGGCGAACTTCCTCCTTGAAGGCCTGTCCGTAGTCCTCGCCGGCTCGCAGCCCGTCGTTGAGCACGACCGGGGTCTTCAACGCCGACTCGTACGCGGCGCGATCGATCATCTTCTCGTCGCGCATCGCCTGGAGCACGACATTGCGTCTGGCCCTGGCGCGCTCGAGACTGACGGTCGGCGCATACGTCGATGGTGCCTTGACCAGACCGGCAAGCAGCGCTGCTTCTTCGAGCGAGATGTCGGCAGCATGCTTGCCGAAATATCCGAGCGAAGCCGCCTCGACGCCGTAGAGTCCGTCTCCGAAGTAGACCTTGTTTAGATAGAGCGTGAGGATCTCGGCTTTCGTGAATTGCCGCTCCAAGCGTGTCGCCACCAACACTTCCGTGAGCTTCCGTCGGATGGTCTTGTCCGGCGTGAGGAAGCTCTGTCGCACCAACTGCTGCGTGAGCGTGCTGCCGCCCTGGGCCAACCGCCCCTCGAGCAGATTGTTCAGCGCGGCTCCGGCGACACGAACGACGTCGATGCCCGAGTGATCGTAGAAACGCTGGTCCTCAATGGCGAGAATCGCCTGCACGAGCCGAGGTGAGATCCGCGACAGCGGCACGTCGATGCGCTGTTCTCGGAAGATTGTGAAGGCCGGACGATCCTGGGCGTCGAACAGCGATGTCGCCTGCGCCATCGTGCCGATGCCGCGCAACGCTGCCTGATCGGGGATCGAGCCGAGCGCACCCATCACGAGCCAGACGGCGACGCTGACACCAAGGAAGGCGGTGATCGCCGCGGTAATGGCGAAGGCGGTCGTGAATCGCGGATAGCGCGCGGACGTGGCGTGCACGCGCGACGCTATCCGGACATAGCGGCCGCGAGCGGCGTCGCCAAAGGCGAACGTCCTGGGAAAACGAGCGCGACCGTGGGCAAGCATCTCGTCATAGCGGGCGCGAGCCGCCCGAGCGTGCGACGTCCACATATTTCAGTATTGTCCCATCCTCTGGGCGCGATTGGGCTCATCCACGTGGCTCTAATTCTCAACTGCCAAAGGGCTTGACGCATCAGGGGAAACATGGAGTCGCTGCCCGGTCACAGTCGAACCGCTTGCGTGCGCCCATATCTGCGTTGGCCAAATCATTGCGTGCCATGTGAAGAATGCGCGCGAAACGGCACGTCGTTATCGAACGTCGAGCGCGAATCAAGCGGGTCGGGCTGGCGCTGCTGCCATTCCTGCTCGTATCGGGCTGTGCCTCTCGTTCGGCGCCGCCCGCCGCAACAGTCGACAAACCACGGGGGATCCTCGAGGTCCGTCAGGGCCT
>DASRJR010000289.1:0-8842 GCA_035649395.1 Vicinamibacterales bacterium | reverse complement strand
ACCGCGCCGCCTGCCCGTAGCTGGGGCCGAAGCTGTCCGGATCCTGGTGCGCGTGCATGTCGATGGCGCCCTTCAGCGCCGGATCGTTCGGCGCGGGATCGCTGAGCGAGTAGTTGGCTCGTCCGCGTCCCGCGGGACCGCCGCCTTGACCGCGATTGCCCTCGCCCGCTTCCCGCTGCGCCGCCGCATCGTTCTGGCCCACACCGAGCGCCAGCACCAGGCCGACAGCGCATGCGCACACAGTCAGGTGTCGTACGGGGCCAGCTGATGTTGGTCTCCTCATTGTGGTTCCCTTCCAAGATCGCGAACCGGCGTTAAGCCGGTTTGCCAGACAACGATTGATTTCTAGCGAGGCTCTGTAGTGCGGGCCTCGCTAGAAATCAATCTGCGCGCTGAACTTCACGAGACGCCCGTCGAGTACCTGCGTCGGTTGTCCCCACCGCGCATTGTATGTGCCGAAGAGGGTGACCGGCGTGTTGTTGTTGAACAGATTGTACGCGTCCACGTTCGCCTGCAGACGCCGCGTCCCGAAGCGGAAGATCTTGCTGCCGCGCAGATCGAACTGGTTGATCCGCGGGCCGAACACCGACAACGGCTTCACGAGTGGGATGACCACCGAGGTCACGCTGCCCGAAAGCGGGCGCCCGAGCGACGGCTGGATCTCGGCGAGCGTGAAGGTCCGGTTGGCCGAGTAGTTCGCGCCGGGGTTGCTCTGGACGACCGCGGCAACCTGGACGCCGTACGGAAGCGTGTAGGAGCCATTGAGCTTGATGCGGTTCTGGTACGGCACATCGATCTTGCAGTTGAACAACTGCTGTGGCGAGTCGATCACGTAGCAGGTGTCGGTGCCCGCCGATGCGCTGCCGCCCGCAGTCGTGCCCAGCTGCACCGCGTTGCCGATGTTCCAGCCGCCGCCGAGCGTGGCTCGTCCGCTCAGACGCAGCTGGAAGTTCACGTCCACGCCGTTGTAAATCTCCTCCTGCTTGCCGTACTTGTCGTTGCGCGTGACGAGGTTGTCGACCTGACCGAAGGAGGTCGGGTTGATGTCGAAGAGCCCGCACAACGGCTGGCCGCTGAGCGGGAGTCGGTCATCGATCGGAACCGTCACGCAGTAGGGGCTGTAGTCGTTCGGCGTCACGCGCAGGTTGTCGGTCACCTGGAAGTTGCCGTACCAGGTCCGGAAATAGCCGGCGTTGACGACGAGGTTCGGCACCACCTCGCGGTCGATGTTGATGGAAGTCTGCCAGTTGTACGGCCGCTTGCCCCAGCCGGTGATCCACGCCGGGTCGGGCGAGTTCACGGGGACGAACGTGCCGAAGTTGGGGTTGGCCATCGCGCCGCACTCGGCGTTGGCGGTCGTGGCTCTGAGATCGCAGTCGGGCAGGAAGTTGTCACGCCGTGGATCGCCGGCCGGGAAGAACTGGTCGTTCCACGACCGCGTCGTGCTGTTGACCGCGCCGGCCGCCTGGTCGAAGAGCTGTGCGATCCCGGTGGTGTTCGATCCGACGTAGCGGTTGATCCCGAACTTGATCGCCGTCTTCCCGCTTCCTGTCGGATCCCAGACGACGCCGAACCGCGGATTGAGGTCCTTCCAGTTGGGGACGTCGGTGCGAGCGGGGAACGAGCGGGCGGGAACCAGGAGACCCGCATCGACCGAGGTCGCCTTCACAGACTCGCGCAGCCATTCGAAGCGCACGCCCGCACTGAACGTGAGGTTCTTCAGCCGCCACTGGTCCTGGACGAACAGCCCGAGATCCGGGTTGAGCTGATCGACGGTGAAGTTGGGCGAGGCGAATTGCGTGAGCGATCGCGGGGCCCCGTTGAAAAACGAGTACGACACCGGCAGACCATTGATTTGCGTCGGTCCGCGCGTGGTGTACGTCCGGTGCCCGCCGCCGAGCCCGTACATCCAGAAGACGCCGGTCTTGATGTTGTGCTGCCCTTTGATCATCGACACGTTGAAGCGCCCGTTCGACTGGTGCGACAAACTCATCGTGCGGTTGCCAACGCCGTTGTAGGTGAAGCCGAGACCGGTATCGTTGATCGACACGTTGTCTTGAATGCCGCCGCCGCACCCCTCGTAATCGCTCAGGAACAACTCCTCACCGAAGCCGCCGAAGTTGAACTTGCTGATCGTGATGCCGGAATCGAACAGCAGGTTGTTCGAGTGCGGCCGGCTCCACGTGCCTTGAATCACCTCGTGGCGCTGGCAGTACCCGGCGTTGCCCTCGTTCTTGATCGTGCCGGTCTCGAGCTGGCCGGTGAGTTGATCCTGGAAGTTGCGCTGCTTGTCCCATGAGAACGTGAACTTGTCTTTCGACGTCGCCTGGAAGGTGAGTCGTCCGCCGGCGCCGCGGTTGGACTCCACTGGCTCGATCGGTGTCGAGGTGTCGGGCGTGTAGACGAAGTCGTTCACGTTGGAGTCCGCGAACAGGTTGGCGACGCCTGTCGTCGTGCCCCAACGCCGCCCGGCCGCGAAGAACCACAGGCGATCGGCCAGCACCGGACCGCCGATCGCCCCGTTGAAGTCGTACACCTTCTTCACGCTGTTGACCGACGTGAGCCCCTGGTTCCGCAGGTCGTCGTCCAGATTGTTGCTCTGAAGGTTCTCGCCGGTCGCGCCGACGAAGAACGATCCGCTGAAACGGTTGCCACCGTCCTTGGGGATGCTGTTGACTTGGGCGCCACCGAGTGAGTACTCGGCCGACCCCATCGTGCCGAGATCGACGACGACCTCCTGAATGGCCAGCGGGTTGGCGTAGTAGCCGCGGCCGGTGCCCTCGAGACTGCCGATGCCCGGAGTCAGCGCGTTGTAGCGCATGCCGTCTTGAAGCAAGCGTGAGTCGAACGTCTTGCCGCCGTGCACGGTGATGCGGACCGATCGCTCGCCCTTGCTGCCGCCGACGTCCTGAGAGTTCGGCGGCTCGACGACCGCGGGAATCAGCGCGGCGATGCCGAGCACGCTTTTCGCTGTCGGCACCGTGTCGAGCAGCTCGCGCGTGACGGTGCGCTGCTGCGTGGCGGACGACACGTCGACCAACGGCGTGGCGCCCGACACCGTGATGGTCTCCTGCAGATTGCTGACCGTGAGCTCGACGTCGAGCTGCGCAGTGAAGTTGGTACGCAATTCGATGCCGTCGCGCCTGAGCGTCGAGAAGCCGGCCAGCGAGAACGTGACCGCGTACATCCCGGGCCGAAGTTCCGGCAGCCGGTACTGGCCGCGTTCATCGGTGACGGTCGAGCGGACCTTCTCGATGAGCGCCGGGCTCGCAGCCTCGACAGTGACACCAGGCAGCACGGCACCCGACGGATCGCGGACGACCCCGCCGATGGTGGCGGTGCTGGCGCCTTGCGCGAGAACGGACGCGGGGATCAGGCTCAGAACGGCGACGAGGCATGCGCGACGACCGAAATGTGCCAAGAGCACGTGGTCCCTCCTTTGTGAGGCCCAACGAACAGGGTCAGGAGGCGCGCGCCGGGGACAGCACCCGCGAGCACGGCCGCGCGGATTATGAGAAGCGCGCGGACCGCGAAGCAAAGGAGGAATTGTCATCAATTGTCATCCTTCGCTCGCCTTTCGGCGAGCTTCGGATGACAGGTCTCGCGTCTTCGCGGAACCTCCGCACCGCTGGCTCCGTCTCTCCCCTTGGCAATCTACAAGAGGAACTTGGTCAATGCGCGCTTGGTACATTCTGCGGTCGCGCCTGCGGTCGATCTTCCGTCGCAACATCCGCGAGGACGAATTGGCCGAGGAATTGCGCCTCCATATCGAGCGGCAGGCCGAGCTGTGGATGGCGCAGGGGATGGACCCCGAGGCGGCCCGGCTCCAGGCCCGGCGTCAGTTCGGCGCCATCGAGGCGGTCAAGGAGGAGTGTCGCGACGCCCGCGGCACGGCGTTCGTCGATCACGTCCGTCGCGACATCCACCACTCGGCCCGGCGCCTGATGCGCGATTGGCGCTTTACGGCCGCCGCCGTCGTGATCCTCGGCCTCGGCATCGGCGCCAACACGGTCATCTTCAGTCTGATCAACGCCGCGCTGTTCCGCCGGCCGGCCGTCGCCGACCCGGAACGCCTCGTCGAGGTGTATCAGAACACCCGCGAGGGAGCGCCGGGCACCAACTCCTATCCGGCGTATCTGGACGTCGCGACGGCGACGAACGTCTTCGCCGGCGTGGCGGCCGTCAGCATTCCCAACGGCGTGAGCTACCGCGACCGCGGCGCCGTCCGCGACGCCATCGTCGAGTACGCGAGCGCCTCCTATGCGTCCGTCCTCGGACTGCGGCCATTCCTCGGCCGCTGGTTCAATGACGACGAGGACCGTCCGGGCGTGCCGATCGTGGTCGTGCTCGGGCACCGGACGTGGAGCACCGGGTTTGGCGGGGACCCGTCGGTGATCGGTCGCACGATCCGCATGCAGGGCCAGCCCGTCACCATCGTCGGCGTCGCCCCGGCCGGCTACCGAGGCACGTTCTCTCTCGGCGTGGTCACCGAATTCTTTCTGCCGATCAACGCGATCACGCCGCTTGGCGGTCCGCCGCGTGTGTTGGAACGGCGTCCCATCGAGGCGCCGTTCTTCATCAAGGCGAGGCTCCGCGACGGCGTAACGCCGGCTCAGGCGCAGGCGGCGATGGACGTCCTGGGCCAGCGGCTGGCCGCGGAGTATCCGAACGAAGATCCTGGCCATGGGATCACGGTTCGACGAACACTCGACGTTCGCCTGCATCCGCAGTTCGATACGCTCCTGACGGCGCTGGCCTCGCTGCTTCTCGGCGCGGTCAGCCTCGTGCTGGCGATCGCATGCAGCAATCTGGCGACGCTGCTGCTGGTGCGTGCGACGTCTCGAGGGAAAGAGGTGTCGCTCCGGCTTGCCGTCGGGGCGACGCGTTGGCAACTCGTACGTCACCTGCTGACCGAAAGCGTGCTGCTGTCGCTGGCCGGAGGTGCCGCCGGTTGCGGACTCGCCTGGGCGATCGTCCAATTCCTCCAGACCGTGGAGCTTCCGGTCGTGATCGAAGTCGCGATCGACTACCGCGTCCTGGTCTTCGCGCTCGGGCTCTCGTTCGTCACGGGCGTCTTGTTTGGTCTTGCTCCCGCGCTCAAGGTCACACGCGTCGACCTGGTGTCGGCGCTGCGCGAAGACGGCCAGATGCGCTCCGCGGACCGCCGCTGGTTCTCGCTCAAGAACGCGCTCGTGGTCTTTCAGGTGACCGTGTCGGTCGTCCTTCTCGCGACGACAGCCGTGTTCCTGCAGATGGTGACGGCGGCACGCGCGCAGCGTGTGGGCTACAACGTAGACGGCATCGCGATGCTCGAGACCGACGCACGCTATTCGAACTATACGGCGGCGCAGCAAGCCAATCTCTACGAGGAGCTGCGGCGCCGCATCGCGGCGATTCCTGGCGTGCAGTCGGCGCTACTCATGCGCGGGTTGCCGATGCAGCAGATCGGCCTGCCTCTCGTCGTCGAGAACGGGGTCCCGAGCGGCGTGGGCGTCGTCGGCGCGGGCTCGATGTGGGCACCGCCAGGCTTTTTCGAGACGATGCAGATTCCGCTGCTGTTCGGTCGTGCGATTGCTGAGAGCGATCGGCCGGGCGCGCCGCGCGTCGCTGTGATCACCGAGTCGATGGCGCGTCAGTACTTTGGAACGCCGAACGCCGTCGGCCGGCGCTTCCGCATCGATCAGGATCCGAACTGGATGGAAGTGGTCGGCGTGGTCGGAGACACCGGCACCGACGATCTGCAGGACGATCTCCTCGATCCGTCGCCACGGCTGTTCTTCCGCCCGTTCGCGCAGTGGAACCAACCGCCCAACGCCATCCTGGCTCGGACGTCGGGAGATGCCGCGCCGCTCGTTGCCGCCATGCAGCGCGAGCTGCTGGCGCTCGACCCGTCACTTCCAGTGTTCACCGCGCTGACGATGGGGGAGCGGATCGAGCGATCGCTGGGAACGGCGCGCGCGGTGGCGATGTTTCTGGGGTCGCTGGGCGCGCTCGGCCTGACGCTGGCTGGGGTGGGTCTCTATGCGGTCGTGGCCTTCGCCGTGTCGCGGCGATCACGTGAGATCGGCATTCGCATGGCGCTCGGCGCGCGCAGCTCGGAGGTGGTTCGAAACGTCGGCCGCGACGTCGCGGTCCTGCTCGGCGCGGGTGCCGCCCTTGGAATGGCGCTCGCGGCGATCGTCATCCTGGCGATGCGCGCGTTGTCGAATCCGGCGCCGGGCATCCAGATCTACCGCCCGTCGTTCGACCCGATGGCGATGCTCGTCGTCCTCGGCTTCCTGCTCGTCGTCGGCTTGTCGGCGGCCTTCATTCCGGCACGGCGAGCGGCGTCGTTGGATCCGCTACTGGCCCTACGGCACGAATAGAATGCGCGCGCTTCGCGCGCGAGCTGCAGGTGCTCGGCTTTCGATGCGAAACGAGATCGTTACTTGTTCACGCTGTGCGCCGGAACGATGCCGCGTGTCTTCAGCTGAATCGCGTACACCGAATCGCAGCCGGCGATGAACAGGGTCCGGCCATCGGGGCCGCCGAACGCTTCGTTCGTCGAACAGATTTGCCTCTTCGGCTCGCCGCCGTAGATCGGCAGGTTGATCGTCCCGAGCAGCTTGCCGCTCGGCGAGGTAATGCGGATGATGCCCGGGCCCGCTCCGCCGCTCGAGTAGACATTCCCCGCGGTGTCGGTCTTGATCCCGTCACCGATGCCGACGCCGTCCGTGAAGTTGGTAAAGGCCCCGAGCGTGCCATCGGGATTCACTGCATAGCGCCTGATCTGACGGTTCGCGGTCGACAGATACATCCACTTGCCGTCGGGGGCTAGCGCGATGCCGTTCGGGATACCTCCGAGATCGCTGGCGCTGAGCACGAGCGACGTGTTGCCGTCCTTGATCCGGTAGATGCCGTTCTGCAGCTGCTTGTCGGGATTCTTACCGCCGTCACGCAGGCCGAAGTCGTTGTCCGTCAGGTAGACGGCATCGTCGGCCGCGATCGCGATGTCGTTCGGCCCGCTGAACTTCTGACCGTTCATGCCGCTGGACAGCACCGTCTGCGTGCCGTCCTTTTCTAGGCGCTTCACCTGGCGATCGTTATCGGCGCACCAGATCACCCGGCCTTGACGATCCATCCCCGTGCACGACGGCCCGATGAGCAGGACATGGCTGCGGCCCGAGCGAGTCTGCGTGCCGACGTGCTCGGGATCAGTGCCGCTATAGCCAGCCTTTTCCATGAACACCGACACCTGTTTCTGCGGAGTCACCTTGTAGAGCACGTTGTCGAGCAGGCCAGCGAAGATCCAGTAGCCGCTGTTGCCCTCGGCGATCCACAGCCCACCCTCGGTGAGACCAAAGCCACGGGCAAGCTCCACGAGCTGCGCGTCGGGTGAAATGATGTCGTCGAGTGCCGGATCGTTCTTGGTGATCGAGAACGGCTTGGCCTCGGGCGGTGGGCCGTCGCCGCGCATTTGCGGAACCGCGGGGCCGCGCTGTGCCGACGCGCTCGCTGCCCATGCGACGGCGATCGCCATCGCCAACGCACTGGACCAAAGGTGTTTCACAGTATCACCCCGCTGTTACTTCGATCCCGATGGCGCGGCAGGAGGCGCCCCGCCGATCTGGTGGCGCTTGAATTTCCAGCGGCCACCGTCGCGGACGAACTGGTCGTAGTAATTGGCGATAATCGAGATTCGCAGCTTCGTATCTGGATCGGTGACCACCCAGGTTCCTCGGCTGAAGCCGGTCGCCGTATCACCTGCCACGTCCACGGTCTGATTCATGACGAGGTGCCAGTCGCGTCCCGGTACCGG
The DNA here is from genome assembly GCA_035649395.1 of Vicinamibacterales bacterium. GTDB lineage: Bacteria > Acidobacteriota > Vicinamibacteria > Vicinamibacterales > UBA2999 > Gp6-AA40. The sequence goes on along the minus strand of DASRJR010000289.1, from coordinate 1,044 downwards.
CGCGGCATTGACCTTCAGCAAGCCCTGCAGGAGATCACGAATCGCCGTCGGGCCCTTCGCTGTGTTGTTCGCGCCGCCGAAGAACTCGGCATCCTTGGCCCAGAGCTGTTCGAATCCCGCCCAGTCGCGTTCGTCCAGCGTCCTGGCGTAACTGACGAGGAGTGCGCGAATCGCCTCGCGATCCTCCAGCACCTGCATGCGCACGGCGAGTGCGTCCGACGGCTTCGCAGTCTGCCCGGCGACGCCGGTGAGTGAGCTCGCGATCGCGGCACACACGACGAAACGACCGATGTTGGCTCGCATGAGCGTGGATGCTACCACGCGACGCGATGCGGGCACGGCTACCGAGTCGATTGTTCCTGAGCGCGCGCGCCACTCAGGATCGCGCGGAGCCCGTAGTTGCCTTCGTGACAGGCGTATTCGTACATCCGCTCGCCGGTTTTCTTCAGCGGAATCATCAGCGTCCACGGCCGCGACCACGTCATCGGATCGTCGACGGTCACGTAGTACTCGAGCGTGTCGTCGGCCACTCGCCGGAGCTTCTCCGTCAGACGCAGCTTGTCGGTCGCATTGCGGAACGCGGCGTTCACGAGATTCGTCGTCTCCACGACCAGCGTGTCGCCGTCCCAGTGGGCGCGTGAGTCACCGCCGTACTGGCGGATGGTGGACGAGATGTGTGGGGTGCCGCCAAGTCGGAAGATGCGAGTGTCGTGAATCATCTCGCTGCGCATCGCGACGACGTCGGGGCCCTGAACGACCTCGAAGTAGCTTTGATAGCCCGCGAAGAGGTTCGGCGTGCCGTAGGTGATGCAGCGCGTGGGGAGACCGAGGTCCTGCACCCGATCGGCGGGTCCGCGGCCTTGCCGTGCGGCACGCTGCGCCGTCGCGCGCTCGGTAGCGCCCGGCGCGAGCGGGGGAACGCGGCCATCCGGCGGGTCGATGATGAGCGACGTGCGGTTGTCCCAGATGCGATCCGACAGCCAGGTCTGATCGTAGTTGCCCGTCTGCGTATCCGAGGACGAGAACTTGGCCCTGCCCTCGAGC